>NZ_JAKGTN010000013.1:0-184334 GCF_021568915.1 Vibrio sp. McD22-P3 | reverse complement strand
GGTAAATCGTTCACAGGGTTAACCGTTAGAGTCCCTGCCGCTTGGATGGTTTCCAGTCCGTCAGAGACATCAAAGGCAAGGTTGAGGTCTCCGTTAAAGTTGGCATCAGGCGTAACGGTAAACGACCCATCTGGATTTTCACTGACACTTGCATTACCGCCTACGGTTACATTGGTCGCGGTTAAGTCATCACCATCAACATCATTGGCTTGTGATAACAGCTGGTTTTGTGACAGTGTAATGTTTCCATCTTCATCCAGCGTATAAGCAATGTCACCGCTGACTGGAGCATCATTAACCGCAAGAACATTTACGTCAAACGTAGCTTCGACCTGTGCGCCATCTTCATCGGCGATGACAATATCAAGCGTAACCGTTCCGTTGAAATTCTCATTAGGCGCAAAACTGCAGGTTCCATCGTTGTTGACGGTGAAGATGCCATCATTACCAGAGTAGCTGACCTCGACCAAAGCACATCGCCCTCTACATCGGAAGCGCTAGAGAGCAACTGAGTTTCATTAAAGATTAATACATTGTCTTCATCGACGGTGTAAGATGCGGTACCAAAGACTGGGAGATCATTGACTGACTCCACTAGTACATCGATAGATGCCGTAGTTATTGCTGTGCCATCGGATACACCATAACTTAATGAAATATCGCCATTAAAGTTCTCATTGGGAGCAAAAGTGTAACTACCATTACCAAGATGAGTCAGTACACCTTGATCACCTTCATAAGTCACGTTATCGATGGAAAGCTCATCGCCATCTATGTCACTGGCACTGTTGAGTAAATCCGTATCAGTAAAAGTTAAAAGACCATCTTCCTGAATTTCATAATCCATACCACTGACAACAGCGGCATCATTTACGTTATCGACTTGGACTTCAAATGACGTTTCAGTTGTCTCGGAATCAAAGGCGTCATCCTGTTGCGATTGAACAAATTGTTCATCGCTTAATACATTTACCTCAAATGTTTCTTCTGTTGTTGCGGTATCGCTGCTTTCGTCCTGAGCGGCTCGAACCGAAGGCGAAACGGACGGTTGTGCTTGTGTAACTGCATCACTTGGAGTGGAAGAACCACCAGCTTGAGTATCAGGTTGAGTTTGCTCTCCACCTACCGCTTGCGCGCCCGCCCCACTAGCCGCGCCATTATCGGCTTGCGGTTCTGACTCACTAACGTTTGAATCTTGTGAATCGATAATATTTGATTGGCTGTCCTGTTGCTGTGCAGCTCCGTCATTTCCTGATTGTGTGGATTGTTCTGATGCAGCATTAGAATCATCTTGCTCTGCTCCTGCACTAGTCGGGCTATCGCTGAGAGCTTGGTTTATTTCATCCGAAGCATCGGCATTATCTGCTCCAGTCGCAATAGTAGTGGCAATGGTATTTTGTTGATTTTGCTGTGCTTGCTGTTGGTCTGTATTGGTATCTACTGTAGATACTTGTTCCACAGCATCATTAAGTGGATTGTTTTCGTTGTTTGTCGCCATACCTGCCCCCAGAAGCACATTGCCTAATGTCAAGTAATCAACAAATTAGTAAATTAATTTTGGATTAGTAGGAAAGTTTAATCTGAGGCAATTAAACCAACTAGAAGGCCTAAGCGCTCATACCTAACATTTATCTTTGAAAATTATCCGGTTATATCCTTAGCTATTCTTCAAACGGTCTAGTTCATTCAATGAAATGAATCAGCATTAAGTCAACCTAGCCTTCTTGATGAGGTTTAAAGTAAAGGTGAGATCGTGAGCAAGAACAGTATTGAGAAACACATCAGAAATGCATTAATTCAAAACTCGTCAGTAAAAGGTGATGCGCATTTGGATGAAGTAAAGATTAAAAGCGCTATGACTCCAGTTCATAAAGCTCTGCTATTGACGTTTCTCGTATCTATGGTTTTGCTCGTAATAGCGTCACAAGCGCGAATAGATATTGTCGTTTCTTCTCGAGGAGAGTTGCTTCTCGACTCAGATATTGAACGTGTACAGCATCTTGAAGGTGGTATTCTTGATGAGTTATTGGTTAAGCCAGGAGACGTTGTTTACGAAGGTCAACCTATCGCTAAACTAAAGTCACTAGACCGGAATTCGTTACTGTCCACCAATGACTCAGAAGTCACTCAATTAGAAATGGATCGTCTGCGCTACCAAGGGTTGATCTCAGGTCAAGAGCCCAATTTTTCCGAGTTTAGTGACTTTCCAAAATTAGTCAGCCTCAACGTGCAAGCTTGGACGCAAGAAAACAGTAAAAATCAATCCAGTGAGACGCTTATTGAACATGACATAGAGCACAAGCGAAATCTTGTAGATTCTATGAAGCGCAGAAAACAGAGCTCCAACAATCAACTCAGGTTGATTCGCAAACAACTGGGGATTAAACAGACATTATACAAGGAAGAGATGGCCTCATATGTCGATGTCCTGAATATGCAAGTTCAGGAGTCGAATATGATTCGTGAAATTGAAAACCTTGACGAATCGATCATGAATGAGAAATTCCAACTGGAGCGCTTAGACAAGCAACTTGCAGATCTGGTTGCGAATCGAAACTCAGAGTACCAAGCACAGATTACTCAAATAGAAAAGGAGCTCAATATAAAGCGGATTCAACGGCCACAATTGTCGGATAAAGTTGACCGATTAGTCGTATATGCACCTGTAGATGGTGTTGTTGATAAAGTGCATTTCAATTTCCGTTCCGCAGTGATTCCGCCAGGTGAAAGTATTGCTGATATCGCACCGCTAAATAATCAGCTTCATGGTGAAGCAAAAATCCCAAGAAAAGAGATGGGATTTGTTGAAGTGGGTCAACAGGTAAAGCTTAAGTTTGATACTTACAATTTTTCTAAATACGGTTTTCTTTCTGGAACCATTACCTCCATAAGTCGATCTTCTTACGAAGAAGAAGAATCAGAATATTATCTCGCTAAGATTCTGATTGACCACGATTATCTAGAGCGCTCTGGCACTAAATACAGCCTGTCACCTTATATGGAGTTCACCGCAGACATAAAAACCGGAGACCGCCGAGTAATCGAGTACGCCATGAAGCCTGTCATGTCCGCGATTGATGACGCGTTTGACGAGCGATAGCGGGAGTGAAATCAATATGAGACCAAGGCATCAAATTTACACCTTTCCAATCATTAAACTCGGCATTGCGTCGTTGATGATCCTGTCCTTGTTCGGCATTTGGTTGACGTTACAGTTTTATTTGTCCCACCCTTCTAAACAGGACTTTACTACCCCGTTAATTTCGCAAAGTCGACTCTTAAACCAACAGTTAGAAACCACAATATTAAACTTAGATACATGTATTAATGGTGGCCGTTGTGAGGGTGTTAACTCAAGTTTAACCCTTCTGATGGGGGCACTTTCGGAGTTTAAATCGCTAGCTTCAAGTGATAAATCTCAGGTGAGTTTGGTCGGTGCTGTTGAGTATAGTCACCTAGAACTTGCGAGTTTGAGGTTTCAAGCGATAGACAATACTTCACTAGATGATTATCAAAGACTGAGGGAAGCGCTTAGTAGAGATTATGTAGAGATTCGTAATCGATTTGATGACCTCTTTTATGTTGAGCATCAGCAAGCTATTAACGAGCTTAGGTCTAGTATTGATAAACTTTTTCTGCTATTTCCGGTTATAGCATTAATCGCTATTTTTGTTGTATTAGGTGGATGGCATCGACTTAAGAAGACGGCAAGAAACAGACATTCTATCAATGAGAGTTTTCAGTCTCTCTCATCAAGGTTGGATTCTCTCGACTCCAAATCAATCGACGATATTTTGAATAGCGCGCACCTAGACCCTATCGAACGCAATATATACTCTAAACTGAGATTGGTATTTGAAAGGATGGATCAGCAACAAAAAGATGCGGATCTAAATCAACAACTGTACGGGTTAATCGGTTATGAAATACGGGGAATTACCAGTACGATCAAAGGCGGCATCCAGTATTTAGTTCAAGACTCAGAAGACGGTCGTGCGGTATTAGCACAAGATATTACCTCTGCTGCAGATACTTTGTCTGAACTTGCTGAGAATTACAACCGACTGCTATCTCAAGGGAGAGATAAGGGTAATAGCCATTTCTCTTTTCTTAACACTCTGTCTGAATTGACCGTTCACCTCAAAAGTAAATTGCATCGAGAAGAGCGAGATATTGAATGTGATTTCAATACCAACCTTCCAAATACCATTGTCGGCCATCAAACTAGCCTTTTTTGGATTCTGTTCCTCAAACTTTCGAGCGCAGTACAAATTCAAAATGATAAGCAAGTCCTGTTTCAAGTTGAGATAAAAAGCTCAGATAACGTCGATCAAACACGAATGTCGTTGTCCGTTACCTTTCTTACTCACTTGAATGTTGAACGTAGCAAGATTGATTCACTTCATTGGTCAGAACGCAGTGATATAACCGCTTCTAATGATGAATGGACGGAATCTATTCTGAGTAATGTTAGCTATTTCGATTCTCGTTGGTATGAGTCGGGACAACAAAGACGTTATGTCATTGAATTTGATATGGAAGCTCAAAACTTCTTCACCTTCAAATCACAACGACTTATTAATCGACATTTTGTTCTTTGTAGCCAAGGTAAGCTCTCTTTAGACCTGTTGACTAACTTGCTTACCTCTCAGGGGGCTAAAGTGACACTATGTGAGGATCCTAATGACCTATTTAGAGTGTCGGCCAATAGCTCCAGCATTGATGCGATTCTCATTTCAGACACGATAGAAGGCATACAAATGGACGCGTTTGCCAAAACACTCAGCGCCCGATTAAAACAAAATGAGACCAAGTTGTTTCTCTTAGCACACCATGCTGAAGGCATGCAAAACGCGTTCGAGTATGTAGACAAAGTCTTCTTTACCCCTGCTCTCCCTTATGAGTTTATTCCTAACCTGACTGAGGCGTTGAACGCAGAGTCCGTTGAGGAAACTTTGGAAAATAGCTCATTCTTGATTGTTGAAGATGACAAAGTGCAACAATTCTTGCTCAAGAGAATTTTGATGAAACAAGAATATAAAGCCGACACGGTTGGGGATGGAACTGAAGCGGTAGATTGGGTCAAAGCTCAGCGCGCTGACATTATTTTTATGGACTGCATAATGCCAGGTATGGGAGGCATTGAAGCGACCAAGCTCATCAGAAAACATGAAAGTGATAATGGCTCTACAACACCTTCAACAATTATAGGAGCCACTGCACTTACCAGTGTTGCTGAGCACAAAGCGTGTATCGAAGCAGGTATGGACTATGTCATTAGCAAACCATACAAGAGTGATGAAATTATCAAGGTGATTAAGAAGTATGTTGCATTTCAGAAGCTCAATTAGCCTTTTAGTTGGCATGACCGTCACTATGACAGTACATTCTGCAACCGTATTGGAAGCGGTAGAGATTGGGTTAAACAACAACGTATCTCTTATTGCCAGCCGTAAAGGTGTTGAAGAAAGTGCCTACGATGTTGACGTGAGTCGCTCAAGTTTCTTACCAACGATCTCTGCGGATGTAAAAACGACCTGGAACTCTAATACGACTCGTTTAAGCGGTGTCAGTGATACCAATGCAAGCTACAACGATCATGGTTATGGTCTGTCTCTGACTCAGAGTTTGTTTAATCTTCGCGATATCTATGAATATGGAACCAGTAAACTGGATTTCAGCATTGAAGAAGTAAAAAACGAGGCAAAAACCCAAGAAGTCATTCAACAAATTACTGAGCAGTATTTCGAGTTCTTAAAAAACGGCGCAAAAATCCGAGCGACGAAAGCTGAACTCGATTCGTCGATGGCTCGCCTCAAGCAGATGAATCGAAATGTGTCTCTTGGTAATGTCGCAGCAAGTGAAGTTTATGAGGTGGTAGCGCAAAAGGAAGGCATTGTTAACCGGCTAAGAAGTTTACAGAAAGACAAAGACGTTATCTTAAACCGTCTTGCCTTGTTAACCCAGTATCCGGTAATTCCCTCTCAGGATTTAAAAGGTCAAGTACTGCTTAGTGAAATCCCGTTAGATCAACAACAAGACTTGTTAGGACAAGCGATGAAGTTTAACAACGATATCATCTTGTCCCAAAAAACCGTGGAGCGAAGTTATCGTACATTAAAGGAAACGGGCTCGAATTTTGCTCCTAATCTATCGGCAAACGCAAGTTACCGACATAACGATACGAATAACTTCGACCTGTCGACTAATCCGAACTCAACCGGGATATCGGATGATAAATCTGTTGGGCTTGTGCTTTCTGTGCCTATAACCTCTGGTGGTTCAGACTATTACTCCTACCAAAAAAACAAAAAGACGATTGAACGTAATGAACTGCTATTAACAGACAGTCAAAACACAGTTCGCAATGATGTGGAAACATCTATTCTCAACTTGAATGACTTTTCCCAGTCGGTTTTTACCTATGAGACCATCATTAAGGCTAACTACTCCTCATATAAAGGTATTAAACGCGCCCATAGTTTAGGTACGCGAACAATCACAGACCTACTCTCTGCCGAAAGTAAGTTGTTTAACAGTATTAGAGATTACGAGAGTGCTAAATATAACTATGTCATCGAGTCTATCAAGCTCGACCGGCTCGTAGGTAACTTGTCGCCTCTAACCATTGAAAAAATCATGCAGATGATGGATGAAGCCTCCAGTATTCGCTATCAAGACGTTATCCCAGAGCATTTAAAAGACAACTAGCCAGAGTTGATGGCCAGCGACTTATGAAAGTGAGAACTTAGAATGGACACAGCGTACTTCTCTCAGAAAATATCTTGGATGGATAAACTTTATCTAACCTTCTCGACAATAATGTCGACGCTTTTTGCGCTAGTCTTGCCATTTTCAATCTTGATCATTTTTGACCGAGTATTGCCAAATCAAGCAACGGATACGCTGTTTGCTCTTTTCGCCATTATTCTTGTGGCTATCTATTTAGATTACTTGCTTCGTATGCAAGAAGAAGTCATTACCGCTTCTTTGATGAAGAGTTTCGAACAGCGGCTTACCAACAAAGTGTTTAGAGCCGTATGTCTGGCTCAAATCCCCGAGTTTAGTCGCTTGGAATCCGGACAGTATTTGGAGCGCATTGCGGCGATTCCAGAGTTAAAGAATTTTTTCGGTGGTGAAGTTGTTCGTGCACTGATCAATTCGGCTGTTAGCGTGATTACCATGGTGGTTATCACCATCATTAACTTATGGGCTGGAATTGCGCTCTTTGTGGCTTCTCTAGTCCTAGCTATCGCCGCATTTCACATTTCAAATCGTAAAGTTTCTGCCCAGCAAACAAAATCAGAGATTGAAGGACTGACTAACTCAAAAATCATTGAGATCGTATCAAGCCCGTTAGATAACAAGAGTCGAACCATGGAATATCGGCTTGAAAGTTTAATGACCGATATGATTAAAACACGTGAGAAAAAGAGCATTGAGTACGAAAACCTCGAATCGCACTTCAATCTAATCTTGACCTTGATTCAACAACTATCGATAGCCGTCGTAGTGGTGTTGCTTGCAATATCCGTCATTAACTTAGAGGCAACACAAGGCGTGATGGCTGCCATCATTATGCTTACCAACCGTTATTTCTCACCCTATCAGCAAGTAATGAGGACTATTGGACGTTGGAAGCTAAATAGAGTGCAGATCATTGAGATATCGGAGATCTTAGCCTTAGAACATTTTGAAAAATCAGATGAAGTTCATGCGATTAATAGTTTTGATGACATTACGATTCAACTCGATGAAAAACAGCGAATCATTATCAATCGTGGAGAGCCAATCCTACTTCAGGGTCCTTCGGGTTCAGGTAAAAGTCATCTAACTCGAAGTCTAACTTGCGATAACGAATGCGGCGATACAGTGATTCGTATAGGTGATTCATTGTTGTCCGAGCTACCTTACCATTCATGGCGCGAACAAGTTCACCGAATCGATCGTAACAGTGGTTTCGTTGAAGGCTCAATCATAGATAACTTAACCTGCTTTAGACCTATGTTAAACGGTGCCGCGTTTACTTTGTGCAAAGGACTTGCAGTTAAAAACGAAATCGATGCCTTAGAGCAAGGGTTCTATACCCAACTGAAGGGAAATAAAACTATCCCACTATCTAGGCAAGTGCAATATGCCTTGCTGATCATTCGCGCCATGCTTAGTCAGAAGAAATTGGTGATTCTTGACGATATCGATACGGTTTTCGACCCAGACTTTGCACAGCGAGTCGTGTCTATGCTCGTTCCAAAGTCTTCTGGTCAATTTCTTATTATCGTAAGTAATAAAATCCGACCGGAATCGTATGGGTTAAAGTCGATCAAACTTTCTAAAGAGAGAGCTCACTTATGACGATACTGGTCGATTTTAATAATGTTGCCCAACGACTAAAGGATTTTGAAGCTGAAGGGTTTGAATTCAGATATCAAGAATCCCCGTTGTTACGTGGCCTTGCTTACACATTGATTTCTTTAGAATGGGAAGGCACACCAAGTATTTTATCCGATGCCTTTACCCCCGGTGATAACGACCAACATGGCTTTGAATTATCACTCTCAAGGCTTGGTTATCAGTGCCGAACGACTGAGTTTAAGCGTGCCGTCGTTGAGGATCTCAAAGCGGCTAGACTTCCTTGCTTCATAGAATTAGATAAGTTATCAGCGGTCTTGCTTGAAGTGGAAGGCAATAATGCGGTGTTATTCGATTATCGCAACAACAATACGATCTCAATTCCTATAGATGGTTTGAACTTCTCTTTAACCGTTATCTCAGAATACTCGAAGTTATTCCGAGAGCCACCTCCTGAGTCTCAAGATAAAAGCAACTGGGTGAAATACACCTTCTATCGCTACAATAATGAATTTAAGAGCTTAGTGTTCCTCTCATTGATCATTAATATTCTCAGTGCATTGCAGCCATTCTTTATTATGGGTGTCTATAATTTCGCACTCTCTTCCAGTTCTGTGTCTACCCTGTATTGGCTGACAGTGTTCGCGATATTTCTCGCATTTGCCGAGTTCTTATTTCGACGTGTTCGTATGCGTGTTCTTTCAACATCAGGACAAGATTTAGCAGTCCATATCTCTAGAAATGTCATCGCCAAACTGCTTTGGCTGCCTTATTCAATGACTTCCAGTGCTGGGGTATCATCCCAACTAGCGAGACTGCGCGATATTGACCAATTCAGGAAGCTAGTTACCGCGGAGTCTACGTTGAGTTATTTCGACTTGCCATTTGTTGCGCTATTTATTCTCGCTATCACTATTCTATCTGGCTCGGCTGCATTGACTGTCATCGCGGGCATCTTTGTAATGATCGTATTCTGTTTGTACGCTCGCTATATCTACACTCAAGCAACGTCACAAAGTTCGCGTGCAAACGCGATGGTGTCATATCAATGGAATGAAATCCTTAGAGGTATTACTACCCTACAAGGACTACCTTTGTTACGAGTTATTCAATCTAGGTTCAGAGCCGCACATGAGCAAAGCTCCAACGACGCTGCATTTGTCGCCAAGGTAAATGCTAAGATCCAAGCTATTGGTGGAGGCTTAATCCAAGCCGTTGGCACGGCAGCAATTGTTACCGCAGTCTTAGGGGTAATTGACGGCACAGCAAGTGCTGGCGCAATGCTAGCAACCGTTATCTTAGTCTGGAAAGCTCTAGGGCCAATTATGGGGATCTACAACTCTTTGGCTAAATTCAAAACTATTCAATCTTCCACTGCACAGATTAATGCCTTGATGTCACTTGATGATGATAAAACGTCGATTGAGAAAAGCCCTCCAATTAGACAGTTTAATGGTGAAGTGGCGGTGAGTGGCTTGGTTCATCGCTATCAAGGTGCGACGACGGGTCTAACGAACTTGAGCCTACATATTACCCCTGGGAGCAAAGTTGCAATCTCAGGACCAGCAGGTTGTGGTAAGACGACCTTGTTGACTCTTATTGCTGGCTTGGAGCCTAGATATCAAGGCAGTGTGCTACTGGACGGTTATAATATTAAACAGTTTAACAACTATCGATATAGAAAAGGCATTAGCTATATTCCATTTGACCTCCATCTTTATGAAGGTTCACTGGAATCGAATTACATCCTGCATAATGGCGTAATTTCAAAAGAACAAATGATGAGATCCTTTACTTTGCTCGGGCTAGAGAAATTCTTTGAGCAAGGCCTAGAGACACATATAAATACAGAGAAGCTTGCTCATCTACCTTCTGGATTGCTACAAAGGTTGAGGTTGGCCATAGGGCTCGCAGATATGAGTCAAAAGATCATTCTGATTGATGAGCCCCTGATAGGCGTTGAAATTGAACATGCGACTTATATTAATCAGCTGTTCGCCGGTGTGTTAAGAGACAAAACTGTCATCTATACAACCGTAGCGCCTACATTAATTTCTAGCGCAACACATTGCTTACTTTTGGATAAAGATGGCTCTCAGAAATACTTCGGTACGCCTGACAAAGTAATGAACGCAATGGGAACTTAAAATCTCTACTACACAATTTCTATCTAGGCAGAATATCTACCTTAACAGAATTATCACTATCGTCTGAGATCACGAATGTTACCGGCATTTCATCTTTACTTATGTTCATAGTGGCGGTCACATTTAACGCAGAACCGTCACTTTTTGAGCCCTTAATCGTTAAATCTTCTGATTTTGTGACCGCGAGCGTGTTTGTTGAATCTTGATACAGAAAACGGACATTTTTGTCTTGAAATTTGACCTCACATGGTTGTGAAGATTGACAAACAATCTCGCTAGACTCCTTATGGCTAATGGTTCTGTATGTAAATGCTGCAATTAGCACCACCATCATGATGATAATTTGAACAAGCCTACCTTTTGTTAACTTCTGTGCTGGCATATTTACGTGTTCTCCGTGTAACAAACTTCAAAGTTTTGAAATAAATGGTCAAAAACCCGACCAACCATAAGGTTACTACCCTGTTTTTGATTTGTTAATTGAAGTATTATTGTTGGCTGAAAATGCTACTTTTTGTTAAATCCCGAAAGCTGAGTAACGTTTTGATTAGGCGTTAGTTCTTCTGAAGGGTTGGGTAGCATTACGACATGTGTCGTGTTGGAAGTAAAGTGTAGTTAATTAGAAAATTGGAAGCATGTTAATGAGCCAAGAAAAGCAGCTTGAACAAGTCTACAACTATACCGTCGTACGCCAGTTCACTTTAGTGACGATTCTTTGGGGTATTGTTGGTATGGCAGTAGGTGTTTTGATTGCCGCTCAATTAGTTTGGCCACAGCTCAACTTTGATACGCCGTGGTTGACGTACAGTCGTTTACGTCCTTTGCATACTAATGCGGTAATCTTTGCGTTTGGTACCAGTGCTCTGTTTGCAACGTCTTATTATGTTGTGCAGCGTACGTGTCAAACGAGATTATTTGGGGGCCCTCTTGTCGCATTCACCTTTTGGGGATGGCAAGCAATTATTTTAGCCGCTGCAATTACTTTACCGTTGGGTTTCACCTCTGGTAAAGAATATGCAGAATTAGAATGGCCAATCGATATCGCTATTGCAGTGGTATGGGTATCTTACGCGATTGTGTTCTTTGGAACACTTATCAAGCGAAAGACATCGCATATCTACGTAGCGAACTGGTTCTTTGGAGCGTTCATCATTACCGTCGCGGTACTTCATATCGTGAACAGTATGGCAATTCCAGTATCAATGGGTAAATCTTACTCTGTGTACTCTGGTGCCGTAGATGCGATGGTTCAATGGTGGTATGGTCACAACGCGGTAGGTTTCCTTCTTACGGCAGGTTTCTTGGGTATGATGTACTACTTCGTACCAAAGCAAGCTGAACGTCCTGTTTACTCTTACCGTCTATCGATCGTTCACTTCTGGGCGCTTGTTTCTCTGTATATCTGGGCTGGTCCTCACCACCTACACTATACAGCTCTACCTGACTGGACTCAGTCTTTGGGTATGGTGATGTCTTTGGTTCTATTCGCGCCTTCATGGGGTGGTATGATCAACGGTATCATGACGCTGTCTGGTGCTTGGCATAAGCTGCGTTACGACCCAATTCTTCGTTTCTTGATCGTTTCTCTATCGTTCTACGGTATGTCAACGTTCGAAGGCCCGATGATGTCTATTAAGACAGTTAACGCATTGTCTCACTACACAGACTGGACTATCGGTCACGTACACTCTGGTGCTCTAGGTTGGGTTGCGATGGTATCTATCGGTTCGGTATACCACCTAATCCCTCGCCTATTCGGCCAAGAGCGCATGTACTCTGTAGGTCTTATTAATGCTCACTTCTGGTTGGCTACAATTGGTACGGTGCTCTACATCGTAGCAATGTGGATCTCAGGTGTAATGCAAGGTCTAATGTGGCGTGCAGTTAACTCAGACGGTACGCTGACTTACAGCTTCGTAGAATCTGTACAAGCGTCTTACCCATTCTATACCGTTCGTTTCATTGGTGGTTTCATCTTCCTAGCAGGTATGTTCCTAATGGCATACAACGCTTATAAGACAATCACTGCAACGAAAGGTAGCTTGAAAGCTATCCCTCAACCGGCTTAAGGAGATTAAAAATGAGCTCAAACTCTAACAATCGCCATGAAGTCGTTGAACGTAACGTTGGCTTACTGGCTATCCTAATCGTATTCGCAATCAGCTTGGGCGCACTTGTTGAAATCACACCACTGATTTTCCAAAAGCAAACGACTGAACCTGTGAAAAACCTACGTGCGTACAGTGCACTAGAAATGGAAGGTCGCGATATCTATATTCGTGAAGGTTGTAACGTTTGTCACAGCCAAATGATTCGCCCATTCCGTTCAGAGACTGAGCGTTACGGTCACTACTCTGTCGCTGGTGAAAGCGTTTGGGAACACCCATTCCTATGGGGTTCTAAGCGTACTGGCCCAGATCTAGCTCGTGTTGGTGGACGTTACTCAGATGAGTGGCATCGTGTTCACCTAATTGATCCTCGTGAATTGGTTCCAGAATCAAACATGCCAGGCTTCCCTTGGCTTGAGGAAAACGTACTGGATGGCAAATTGACGCAGAAGAAACTTGAGATCTTCCGCAATCAATTTGGTGTTCCATACACGGACGAGCAAATCGCAAATGCATCTAAAGACGTAGAAGGTAAAACAGAGATGGACGCCATCATTGCTTATCTTCAATCTTTAGGCCATGCGATGAAATAAGGAGGGGCTTATGGATATCGGTACTATTCACAGTATTTGGACCATAGTTTTGTTCGCGAGCTTTATCGGTGTTGTGTGGTGGGCTTTCGGTAAAAGTCGTAAATCACGATTCGAAGAAGATGCAAACCTAGTATTCGCTGACGAGCAAAAACCCACCTCCGAAGAAAAAGGAGTGACTAAGTAATGACTACATTCTGGAGTCTATGGATTATTGTCATCACTGTCGGCACGTTGCTTGGTTGCGCAGCTATCCTGTATTGGTGTGTTCGCGACAAAATGGGTGTCGAAGAAGGCGAAGATATGGGACACGAGTACGATGGTATTCGTGAACTAAACAACCCACTGCCTAAGTGGTGGACTTATTTGTTCGTCGGTACGTTCGTATTTGCAGCAATCTACCTTGCGCTATATCCGGGTCTAGGTAGTTATAAAGGCCTTCTAGGCTGGCAAAGTTCGGACCAAACAGTACGTTCGATTGAAGAGTCAAAAGCATCGATTGCCGCTGCACAGAGCAACAAGTCTCTTGTACAGTATGCAAAAGAGCTAGATGACGCAGAAACTCACTTTGGTGAGGCATTCAACCGTCTAGCGAAGTCTTCGGATGGTGCGTTGCGCCCTATCCCAGAAATCGCAGCAGACAGTGAAGCAATCAAAGTAGGTCAACGTTTGTTCCTACAAAACTGCTCTCAATGTCACGGCTCAGATGCGCGTGGTCAAACTGGCTTCCCTAATCTAACGGACGATGCGTGGCTATATGGTGGTGAACCAGAAGCTATCGTAACTACTGTTATGCAAGGTCGTATCGGTCAAATGCCAGCGTGGAAAGATGCGTTGGGCGAAGATGGCGTTCGTGAAGTAGTCAGCTACACACTAAGCCTATCAGGTCGTAAAGTTAACGCACGTGAAGCAGAAGCAGGCAAAGCTCGTTTTGTAGTCTGTGCTGCGTGTCACGGTACAGACGGTAAAGGTAACCCTGCTGTAGGTGCTCCTGATCTGACTGACCAAGTTTGGCTATTTGGCGACTCTCGTGCTGCTGTGACTGAAACAGTCATGAATGGTCGTTCGGGTGTTATGCCAGCATGGAAAGACATTCTAGGTGAAGAAAAAGTACAGCTGGTTTCAGCGTACGTTTGGAGCCTAAGTAATTCCGACAAATAAGTAACATTTCAATAACAGCCCCTTGTAAGGGGCTGTCTTTTCTAGATAAATTATAATTTCTTTCTTAGTTAGCTGTTGAGAACTTTTTTATGGTAAAGCCTTGGTATAAACAATTCTGGCCGTGGTTTCTAATCGCGTTGCCGCTTATCGTTGTGATTGCAACTGTCTACAGAATTTCACTGTTATTAGACAACAAAGTCAATCTGGTTGCCGAGGATTACTATAAAAAAGGCAAGGGAATTAACGTTGATCTAACCAAGATTAATGTCGCTAAAGAATTGGGGCTAAATGCTACGGTTTCGTCTGCTGGAGACACTATTCTGATTACGCTTCAGAAAGGTCAACTGCCCCACTTTCCAGCTCTCACTGCCACTTTTACTCACCGTACTCTGCCGGATAGAGACTTTGAAAAACTCTTAACTGCCGATGCTAAAGGCACTTATCGCCTTGTATTGGACCATGATGTGCAAGGGCCTTGGTTCGTTGAACTACAGCCACATGACCAAGCGTGGATGGTTCAAGGTCGAGTCACTTTTCCAACTGAAACTGATGTAGTGTTGTTAGATTAGATTATGTGTAAGACGTGTTATCACTGCGGTGAAGATGTACCAGCCAACACGAACTTCAGCGTAGACATATTAGGTGCAGAACGGGACATGTGTTGTCCCGGCTGTGAAAGCGTGGCTCAAACCATCGTGGATAGCGGATTAGTCTCCTACTATCAATATCGAACAGCGCCGGCAGAGAAAGCCGATCTCGTCCCAGAACAATTGCGGTCGCTAATTCATTATGACAATGAAGATGTACAAGCTGAATTTGTACGGAACAACGAAGACACCAAAGAGGTGACATTGTCACTTGACGGTGTATCCTGCGCGGCTTGTGCGTGGTTAATAGAAAAACGTATGGCTGTCGAGCCTGGTGTGCTGTCTATTCGCGTTAATACAACCACCAATCGTGCTCTGCTTAAGTGGGACAAAACCAAAACACAACTCAGCCAACTGCTCTCTTCTATCCATTCTTTAGGCTACAAAGCAGCACCTTTTGAGGCCGATAAACAAGAGGCTGCTTACCACGCTACCATGAAGCAGTATCTATATCGCCTGGGTATTGCTGGCCTCGCTACCATGCAAGTTATGATGCTTGCAGTGGCATTGTATCTAGAGGTGTTTGGTGATTTAGAACCGGAATTTAAAAACTATTTCCGATGGGTCAGTTTGATATTCGCAACGCCTGTTCTTCTATATTCCGCCCTACCTTTTTATATCAATGCTTGGAAAAGTATTAGAGGTCGAACACTAGGGATGGATGTCCCTGTCTCCATCGCTCTCATTCTTGCATACGTGGCCAGTTTAGTTGCTACCGTGGCAGAAAAAGGTGAGGTGTTCTTTGAATCGATCTCTATGTTCACCTTCTTCTTGCTCGTTGGACGGTATCTAGAGATGCGTGCTCGTCGTAAGGCAGCTGCAGCAAGCGGTAACCTGCTTAAACTTGTTCCTGCGATAGCCAACAAATTAGATGGCGATCAAGTACCAGTAAAATCGCTACAAATCGGTGACCAGATCAAAGTACTACCAGGTGAACATATCCCAGCAGATGGGATCGTGCTAAGTGGTCGTATTCATATCGATGAGTCGATGCTGACTGGTGAATCTCTGCCTGTCGTTAAAAGCAAAGACGACTTTGTGTATGCAGGTACGTTGAATGGCGATGAAGCTTTCGACTTAGAAGTGCGCTCGACCAAAGCTGACTCCATGATCTCAAGCATTGTGAGGTTGCAAGATGAAGCGCAGTTAACTAAGCCCAAGATAGCTGAAATAGCCGATATCGTTGCACGCTATTTTGTGGCAATTATATTAATTATCGCTGCAGGAACATGGTTCTATTGGCATCAGACTAAGCCAGACGACGCATTCTGGATTATGTTGTCTGTCCTTGTTGCAACCTGCCCTTGTGCTCTTTCGCTGGCGACTCCTACAGCGATTACTTGCTCTAGTTCAAGAATGGGCACACTCGGTATTTTGTCTCGTAGAGGTCATGTCTTTGAGACCTTATGTAAGGTAAATCATCTTGTTGTCGATAAAACGGGAACGTTGACACATGGCGACATCGAAATTGCTAAAACCAATTTGTTTGGTGATTTATCAGAGCAGCAAGCGTTGGAGTTAGCTGCCGCTCTTGAAATTCATGCCAACCATCCTATTGCTCGCGCGTTTAAACCATACTTAAACCGTGAAATAGCGCTGAATAGCGTCGAAAACGTTATAGGTTCTGGGCTGACGGGGTATTTCGGTGATTCCTTAGTTAAAATTGGCAATGCTCCTTTTGTACTTGGTAGAACCGATAATGCTCGTAACAGCGTATACATGTCTATTAATGGTAAACATGTAGCGACATTCATCTACCGAGATCAGATTCGAAAAGAAGCTGCTGAGTTCATTGATAAGATGCGTGCGGCAGGTATAAAAACCACATTGTTAACTGGCGATACGATGGCAAATGCCGAAGTAGTTGCAAAAGAAGTGGGCATCGATGACGTGGTCGCCAGTGCTTCACCAAGTGATAAGCTGGACTATCTTAAATCTTTGGGTAGTAACGATGTATCTATGATGATCGGCGATGGTATTAATGATGCTCCAACTCTGGCGGGCGCTCACCTTTCTATTGCTATGGGTGGCGGTACAGACGTTGCTAAAGCTTCGGCAGATTTAGTGTTGCTAGGAGACCGACTTGATAAGATCTTGACTGCTCGAGAGTTAGCGATAAGAACAAGAAAGATTATTAGAGAGAACCTAGCTTGGTCTTTAGGGTATAATCTTCTCATCCTACCTCTCGCGGTTGCCGGTCTTGTCGCGCCTTACATCGCAGTAGTAGGGATGTCAGCGAGTTCTATCATCGTAGTTTCAAACTCGCTGCGCTTGCTCAAAGAAGAAGGTAAGTAACATGGAAAGCATCTACATATTGATCCCAATTGCCATTGTCTTAGTTTGTGTCGCAGTTGGTATCTTCCTATGGGCAGTAAAGAGTGAGCAGTTTGAAGATCTTGAAAGACAAGGTCACAATATTCTGTTTGATGAAGATGTAGAGCAGAAAAAGGATACCAAGAAGGATTCAAAAGAGTGACATTGGATCTATTAGGCGCCTTTACTATCGGCTTACTCGGCGCCGGCCACTGCATGGGAATGTGTGGTGGCATAGCCTCCCTCCTTTCTATCGGACAACCGAATAAAACCCCTACCACTCTTATCGTCAATTACAATCTTGGCCGTTTGATCAGTTATGCATTGATAGGTAGTGTTGTAGGTGGAACGATTGCAGGGATTGCGTCGCTTTCCCAGTTTAATCATGCACTTGCTATTTTGCGCATCATTGCAGCCGCCTTTATGGTGTTGCTTGCCTTCTACGTAGGGCGTTGGTGGAATGGCTTGTTAATTGTTGAAAAGCTGGGTCAGTCGTTATGGAAACGAATTTCACCTTTCGCAAACCAATTACTTCCTTTAAAGCACAGCAGCTATGCTATCCCCTTTGGTTTTCTTTGGGGCTGGTTGCCTTGTGGACTTGTTTATTCAACATTAACGTGGGCAGCGGTTTCTGGAAGCGCATTGGGCGGCGCCGCCACCATGTTAGCGTTTGGACTAGGTACACTGCCAGCGATGCTACTTGTTGGAACGAGCGCAACAAAATTAAAAAGCCTGCAAAATTCGCTCATATTCCGTAATATCGCAGCGATTTCTATACTTGTATATGGCCTGTATACAGGTTATGAATCGGTGATGATTTTTAACGCAAACTAATAGATGATTGTTTTATCATTGATTTTTTAGCTACCCTTAAGGGGTAATGAATGATAAAATCTTGATGTACATCAAATAGTGAAAGGTTGTTATGATTTCTGAAAAACCTGTAGCAAAACGTATTCAGTCCGGTGGCTGTGCCATCCATTGTCAAGATTGTAGTATTAGTCAGCTGTGTATCCCCTTTACTTTGAATGAATCTGAGCTCGATCAACTCGACCAAATCATTGAACGTAAAAAGCCAATTCAAAAAGGCCAAGAGCTTTTTAAAGCGGGTGATGAACTTAAGTCTCTCTATGCTATTCGCTCTGGCACAATCAAGAGCTATACCATCACAGAACAAGGTGACGAGCAAATTACAGCATTCCACCTTGCTGGTGATCTTGTAGGTTTTGACGCAATTACGGGTGATGAACACCCTAGTTTTGCACAAGCACTTGAAACATCAATGGTTTGCGAGATTCCTTACGAAATTCTAGATGATTTGTCAGGAAAAATGCCTAAGCTTCGTCAACAAATTATGCGTTTGATGTCGAACGAGATTAAAGGCGACCAAGAAATGATTCTACTGCTTTCTAAAAAGAACGCAGAGGAGCGTTTAGCCGCTTTCTTATATAATTTGTCGACACGCTTTTCTCAACGAGGCTTTAGTCCTAGAGAATTCCGTCTCACTATGACTCGTGGTGACATTGGTAACTACCTTGGTCTGACTGTCGAAACAATCAGTCGCCTATTGGGTCGCTTCCAAAAATCTGAAGTATTAAGTGTAAAGGGTAAATACATTACCATTATCGATCACGACGCTTTGATGGAAATGGCTGGCGTTACTAAAGAGTAAACTGACGTTTTTATCAGAACTCTACAACCTTTCAAAAAGTGGCTCTATGATGAGCCACTTCAAATTTCTACCTACCTGTTCTCCAATTTTTCTAAAAAAATTCATAGATTTGCGCTAAAGTTAATTTAGGTTATAGCCCAAATAGGTAGGGAGTATCTATGAGCATTTACAGTAAAATCCTCGTCGTTGCGAACCTCAATAGCGATGAGCAACCTGCCCTTGCTCGTGCGGTTCAACTTGCTAAGAAGAGTAAATCCAGAAGCCATATTTCGTTCTTCTTATCTATCTACGACTTTTCCTACGATATGACATCCATGTTATCTCATGAAGAGCGTGATGCAATGAGACGCGGTGTGATTCAGCAGCGCGAAGAATGGATGCGCAATGTTGCCAAACCGTTTATCGATGACAGTTTTGATTTCGATGTGAAAGTGGTTTGGCACAATCGCCCTTATGTCGCCATCGTAGAAGAAGTGTTTGAAGGAAAGCACGATATCGTCATTAAAGCGACGCGCAAGCACGACATCTTAGAGTCTGTCATTTTCACCCCGACAGATTGGCATTTGTTAAGAAAATGCCCAGTGCCTGTATTACTGGTTAAAAATTCAGACTGGCCAGAACACGCTAACATTATTGCATCAGTGCATGTTGGCTCTGAAAACCCAACCCACATCGATCTTAATGACTGTATGGTCAAACAGCTTGATAGTTTAACTGAACGCCTTGGCGCAACGGGTTATTTGGTTAACGCCTACCCTGTCACCCCAGCAAATATTACTATTGAGCTTCCTGAGTTCGATCCTGCAACCTATACCGATGCAGTTCGTGGCCATCATTTGACAGCGATGAAAGCTCTAAGACAAAAACACGGTTATTCAGAAGAGCATACTATTGTTGAACAAGGCTTGCCGGAAGATATCATCCCTGATGTATCACGTCAGCTTGATGCAGGTATGGTCATACTTGGTACTACTGGACGTACGGGCTTATCGGCGGTGTTCATCGGCAATACGGCTGAACATGTGATTGATAAGATAAACTGTGACGTAATGGCATTGAAACCTGAAGGTTACATCAGCCCATTAGACCCAAGCCAAGCCTGATAAGTACGTTTCCCCTATGCAGGCAGGAATAGACTTGAACAGGACATTGAATCCTTAACATGATTCTGGATTGGGAATGTATAAAGATATAAATTCAGAATGCCTACTACAGAAAAGAAAGCGCCCCTATAACGAGGGGCGCTATTTTGATTAGATTTCGTAACTAAACATTGGTCACATCAATAAACATCGATTCATCGATATTAGTTGAAGAAACTGTCGCTTCGCTAAAGTCATAAGCTTCTCGTTCCCCTTCACGATCAAGTGGGAGGTTGACGAAGTCAAATAATTCACGATCAGCTAACTGGCTTGGGCTAACGTTTTGAATCGATTTGAAGATGCTCTCTACACGCCCTGGAGTTTTCTTATCCCAATCGATCAGCATGGCCTTGATTGATTGACGCTGTAAGTTTTCTTGCGACCCACATAGGTTACAAGGAATAATAGGGAACTCTTTATGCTCTGCGTAGCGAATCAGATCTTTCTCACGGCAGTACGTCAACGGACGAATAACAACGTTACGACCGTCGTCTGAACGCAGTTTTGGTGGCATTGCTTTGAGACGGGAACCATGGAACATATTTAGGAACATGGTTTCTACAATGTCATCTAAATGGTGACCCAATGCTATTTTCGTTGCGCCAATCTTCTCAGCGAAAGAGTATAGCGTGCCGCGACGTAATCGAGAGCATAAACCACATGTTGTTTTGCCTTCAGGGATCTTCTCTTTCACTACTGAGTAAGTGTCTTTATCCACAATGTAATATGGAATGTTTAGTGTCTCAAAGTAGTCAGGCAAAATATGCTCAGGAAACCCTGGCTGTTTTTGATCTAAGTTTACGGCCACAACATCAAACTTGATAGGCGCTGCTTTTTGAAGATTTAGCAGGATATCGAGCATCGCAAATGAGTCTTTGCCACCACTAATACACGCCATTACAACATCGTTCTCTTCTATCATGTTGTAATCTATGATCGCGTTTCCAACATTTCTTCTAAGGCGCTTTTGAAGTTTGTTGAATTCTAGGGTTTCTTTTCTTGTATCTAATTGGGTCATCGCGGGCTCTCACATTGCCGACAGATGTCGACGGTTGGATTTCCTATCAAGGGTTTATCTGGGGCGTGGATTATACGAGCTTTTTTGCCATTATTAAATGGTTGTTTCAAGTTGAGTTGTACTGAGCGGATTTACAAGTGGGTTTGTAGCATAAAGAAGGATTCAATCCTCTCAGGTAAAGAGGATTGAATATTTAGAAGCTTATTTAGCTGCTGGTAGATATGGCAGTACACGCAGTGTCTGTGCTGGAAGCGTGATATAGCCATTTTCACCAATATCCGCTAGTTTGACTTGTGCTTTCCCATTCTCAATCGGTTGTACTTTACCATTAGAAAAAGCGATTGATCCAGATACGTCAGATGCAAACTCAAGTGTCACTCCTTCTACGTCAGGAGTAAACCAACTTGCAAACATGCCACCTAAGTCTTCTAACATAGTCTGCATTTGAGGCAGTAAGTTATTTATTTCACTGTAAGAGACTTCTCCCGATAAAGGCTGTTTGGTCAGTACTACCATAGAGAAATCACATCGCTTGTCCTGCGGCGTATGCACAAACACCAACGGGTTGGCTTGCTTTAGATTACTGTCTAGAGGAACGAGTAATTCATTCGCAGCGCTCGTTTGAAGATCTTCATAATGTTCTTCTTTCTCCATCCAGGCTTTTTCGATTGTACAAAGTGATTTGTTGTCTGCATCAACAAAGAAAAAACCGACTTTCACGTCTTCATGGCCTTCTTTGGCATTATTCTTCATTTGCGAATAAAGCTTTGAGTAGGTAAACATGTATTCTTGAGCTAACGTAGGCAGCGTAAATGTACTCGCCGCCAATCCCAAAAGGGCTAGATTTATTACTTTCATAAGTTATTGTTTTTGTGTCCAGAATTCTTCATTATGACGAATCATTGCTTGCAGGTCTTTGACGTATGCCTCACCTCGCTCTGAGTAACGCAATAATCCGTTCGTCATTTCCAATGCGGCTACTTCCGTTCGCGGATCTTGTCCTTTGTCTCTTATGTTGGCACGAATCTCTCTCAGTTCTTGGTAAGCACGATTACGGTTAACGTTCATAAAGTAACCATGAATTGACCCTTGCGGGGAATCAAACTTTGCAACTTCGTGTGTTTTACCTTCACTTCTTTGTAAAGGAACCAGCCCACAACCTTTGCTATAGCACCACTGACCAAAGTAATTATTGGCCTCTTTAGCAAATCGAGAAGTGCCCCAAGCTGATTCATTTGCCGCTTGAGTAAGTACAAGAGCTTCAGGAAGGACATCGACCCTGTGCAACATATCTTCAAGCCATTCTAAAGTCACTTCTGTGGGTTCGAGCGAATACAGCCTTCCTAATCGTTTAGCGGTCTCAATTTGTTCTGAGCTTAGTGAATTCTCTTGTTGTAGAGCCGTTTTCATATCCAATAATCGTTTGCGCTCTTTTTGTACACGTGCATTTTCTATTTCGACACCCGGACGCAAGTAATCAAAGAAGGTTTTCTTTTTGGTGCGCGTATCGGTAATCGTAGCTGTGTCAGGTTTGGATTCAGAAATCGGCGTTAACGTCGAGTCTAATAGCTCAGTGTCATCCTGTTTTTCATAGAAAAATAAAAAAGCGCTCCCCGACAGGAGAGCGATAATAGAAAGAATTTTGCGTGACTTACGCATCAAATACCTCTGGATTCTTATTTGGCTTGCCATCGTTTCTCGGAGGTGGTGGCGTATTGTCATCGTTATCACGATGATCCGAGTCGTCATTTGAGCCGCTGTCATCTTGAGACGCCACAATTTTCAGTTTGATGCCAAACATCTCTCGGTAAAGGATTCCCTTTACATGGAAGAAGAATGGCAAAACAAAAATTAGACCGATTCCGTAGAACATGGCCCCTGCAATAAACATCAATACTAACAGAATGTAAATTCCTGCTAGTACGAATATCTTTTTATTGACTGCTCGTAATGAAAGTAAAAGCGACTGCAATGGCGGAACTTTCTTTTCACAAATAAGCAGAATCGATTGGCTGAAAGCTAACGATAAATACATAGACAAGAACGGCAGGATCATACTAACCATCCCTTGCAGTACTAGGCTAAACAGAGTTGCAATGATCACTGGGACAGTAAACTGCAGACCTTTTGCTATATGCCGTGGCTTTGTAGTGAGTCCCGCAGCGTGGCTCATTGCCATTAACGAGATACCTGCGTAAACCGGTGCACTCACTACTTCGTAACTAAAGTTGGCGACAAATATGGCTTGAAAAATTTGTTCGTTCAAAAGAGATGGATCTTGGAACGCTTGTAAGATCACTGACGGGTCGCCAAGTTGCAATTGCAGCGCTATATAGAAGATTCCTAACTGCACAAAAATCAGTGCGATAATAGCAGGAGAGAAAGACATAAAATGCTTGGTGGTTTGCTTCCAAGCTTCTTGAAACACCGCTCCGGCTTTAAGTTCATACTGGCCGGACACCGCGCGCTCAATGCTTCCACCTAGATTGAAGTCTCTTTCAAAATCGTTTTTCATAGTATTTCCAAGTTACATCCACATCGCGAATGTGTAATTTCTTCGTTGAAAAGGCTGCGCCATTATAGCGGGAACAACAATGTATTATCACTGCTATAACCTTGCTTTCTTGTCTTTTTGGATGATAATTAACCACTTGATAAGGCGAAAATTTCGACTCAGTAAGTTCTTAACTTAGTATGGTAAATAATCTTTAGTTTTACCTGCAAAATTTTTTCTGTTTCGAGGTAAGAAAATGCTTTGAATTCACTCAATTGGTGATTATGATGCGCGCCTTAAATGTGTATAGCAACCGGCCAATTATAAAATTTCGGCCAAGGTGGAGAAAAACAGACGTTGAACGCTAAACATTCAGTAGGAACACCAGTAGTACAGCTATCAGGTGTAAGTAAAAGTTTCGATGGTAAGGAAATCATCGCGAATCTTAACTTAAACGTTAATCATGGTGAGTTTCTCACTATTTTGGGTCCTTCGGGCTGTGGTAAAACTACCGTACTTCGAATGATTGCTGGTTTTGAAACGGTTGATAATGGCCGAATTACCCTAGCTGACCAAGATGTAACGGACGTCCCTGCTGAACAGAGGCATGTAAACACCGTTTTTCAGAGCTATGCCCTATTCCCTCATATGACCGTGTTTGAAAACGTGGCATTTGGTTTGCGCATGCAGAAAGTACCTAACGCAGAAGTTGAACCACGTGTTCTCGAAGCGCTAAAAATGGTACGTCTTGAAAAGATGGCACAACGTAAGCCGCATCAGCTATCTGGTGGACAGCAACAGCGTATCGCTATAGCTCGAGCAGTTGTTAACAAACCAAAAGTATTGCTTCTCGACGAATCGTTATCTGCTCTTGATTACAAACTGCGTAAGCAAATGCAGATCGAGCTTAAGCAGCTACAACGTCAATTAGGTATTACCTTTATTTTCGTTACCCACGACCAAGAAGAAGCGTTGTCAATGTCTGACCGTATTATCGTAATGCGTGATGGTGTGATTGAACAAGACGGTTCGCCTCGCGAAATCTATGAAGAGCCTAAAAACCTGTTCGTAGCGCGCTTCATTGGCGAAATTAACGTATTTAACGCTATTGCTCGCGAGAGAATTGATGACAAGCGCATCAAAGCAGAGATCGAAGGTCAAGAGAGCATCGTCTATTACGACAAAGCGTTTGAAGCAGGAGAAAAGCTTCAAGTTCTTTTGCGTCCTGAAGATTTGCGCATTGAAGAGATCAAAGAATCTGAGAATAAAGGTATCGTTGGTCACGTTGCAGAGCGTACTTATAAAGGTATGACTTTAGATTCAGTTATCGAACTAGAATCAGGTATGCGTGTCATGGTCAGCGAATTCTTTAACGAAGATGATCCTGATGTTGACCACTCGTTAGGTCAAAAAGTGGCGGTAACTTGGGTAGAGAGCTGGGAAGTGGTGCTAAAAGATGAGCAAGAGATTTAATTTACAAAACGCCATCATCACTCTGATCGTTAGCTGGTTGGTACTGTTTGTACTCATTCCTAACGTGATGATCATTGGCACCAGTTTCTTAACCCGAGACGAAGCCAACCTCATTGAGATGACGTTTACGTTAGACAACTACGCAAGACTGTTGGACCCACTTTATGCCAAGGTGTTGTTCCATTCGTTCTACATGGCGATAGTTGCAACTTTGATTTGCTTAGTCATTGGCTATCCGTTCGCGTATATCGTCGCAAAGATGCCTGAGAAATGGCGTCCGTTTATGTTGTTCCTGGTCATCGTACCTTTTTGGACTAACTCTTTGATCCGTACTTACGGCTTGAAGATTGTGCTCGGTACACAAGGTATCTTGAACAAAAGCTTATTGGCATTAGATATTATCGACAAACCGCTACGCATCATGTACACCGAAACAGCAGTGATGATCGGCCTAGTATATATTCTGTTGCCATTTATGATTTTGCCGCTCTACTCCGCAATCGAAAAACTCGATGGTACATACATTGAGGCTGCAAAAGATTTAGGTGCTAACAAATGGCAAACGCTAACGAAAGTTATTTTGCCGCTCACTATGCCTGGCATTATTGGTGGCTGCTTGCTAGTTCTGTTGCCAGCACTTGGTATGTTCTATATCGCTGACCTACTTGGCGGTGCGAAGAACTTACTAATTGGTAACGTTATTAAGAGTCAGATTTTGAATGCACGTGATTGGCCGTTTGGTGCTGCGACGAGTATCGCTCTTACCGCTGCGATGGCAGTAATGTTGTATGCCTACTACCGAGCAGGCAAGCTCTTGAATCGTAAAGTGGAGCTAGAATAATGGGACGCGTAGTTAGATTTAGTTTTATGTCGGTAGTTTATGCGTTCTTATATCTACCGATCATCGTATTGATTGCCAACTCGTTCAATGCCAATAAATTTGGTATGAAATGGGGAGGTTGGACAACAAAGTGGTATCACGCTTTAGTCAACAACGACAGCTTAATGCAGGCAGCATGGCATTCACTTAATGTGGCTGTGTTTTCTGCAACTGCAGCTACGATAATTGGTAGCTTAACCGCAGTTGCCCTCTTCCGTTACCAGTTTAAAGGTAAAGGTGCGGTTAGCGGACTGCTGTTCATTGTCATGATGTCTCCTGACATTGTTATGGCAATCTCATTGTTGGCTATTTTCCTAGTATTGGGGGCACAACTTGGCTTCTTTAGCTTGTTAATTGCGCATATTACATTCTGTCTTCCTTTTGTTGTTGTCACTGTTTACAGCCGACTAAAGGGATTCGATGTAAAAATGCTTGAAGCTGCGAAAGACTTAGGTGCGGGTGAATGGACAATCCTGAAACAGATAATCCTGCCTCTTGCTAAACCTGCTGTTGCCGCTGGTTGGCTGTTGTCATTTACGCTTTCATTGGATGACGTTATTGTCAGCTCGTTTGTAACAGGCCCGACATACGAAATCCTACCGTTAAAGATCTACTCAATGGTAAAAGTGGGTATTTCGCCAGAGGTGAATGCACTGGCCACCATTATGTTAATTGTCTCTCTAATTCTTGTTGTTGCCTCGCAACTGCTTGCTAGAGAGAAAGTGAAATAAATCAGTAAAATCGCTATTTTATTTGCGGGAGCAGAATGGCGTCGACATTCTGCTCTTTTTCTATCTATGCCTTCGGGCAGCGTTTGTTTTGGAGCTAACGTCAATGAAAAAATGGGCTACTTTATTAGCTGGTAGTGCATGTGCACTCTCTCTACTTTCAGGAGCAGCGAGTGCTAAAGATGATCAAGAATTAGTATTTATGAACTGGGGGCCGTATATCAATAGCAGCATCCTAGAACAATTTACTAAAGAAACTGGCATTAAAGTGATCTACTCAACTTATGAGTCGAACGAAACTTTATATGCAAAGCTAAAAACGCATAACAAGGGTTACGACTTAGTTGTTCCTTCAACCTACTTCGTAGCGAAAATGCGCGATGAAGGTATGCTACAGAAAATTGACAAATCAAAGCTGTCGAATTTCAGCAACCTAGATTCTAACTACTTGGATAAGCCATACGACCCTAACAATGACTACTCTATTCCACACGTAGTTGCGATTACAGGTTTAGCCGTCAATACAGACATGTATGACCCAGAAGAGTTTACTAGCTGGGCTGACCTTTGGAAACCAGAGCTAGAAGGTCAATTGATGCTTATGGATGATACTCGTGAAGTATTCCATATTGCTTTACGTAAACTTGGTTACTCGGGTAACACCACGGATAAAGCACAGATCGACGAGGCGTACACCGAATTACAAAAACTGATGCCAAACGTATTGGTATTTAACTCTGATAACCCAGGTGCACCATACATGTCTGGCGAAGTTGGTGTTGGTATGCTTTGGAACGGTTCAGCCGCTGCAGCGCAAAACGAAGGACTTCCAATCAAGCTTGTATTCCCTAAAGAAGGTGGCATTGGTTGGGTAGACAATTTCGCAATTAGCTCTGGAGCGAGAAACGTCGAAGCGGCTCATAAGATGATAGATTTCTTGCTGCGTCCTGAAATTGCTGAACAAATTTCTCGAGATACTGGTTACTTAACAGCCGTTAAAGCATCAAATGAAAAGTTCAAGGACAGCCCTGCTCTATTCCCTTCTCAAGAAGACTTAGATCGCGTTGAATGGCAAGACGCTGTTGGTGATAAAACTGTGGTTTATGAAGATTATTTCTTGAAGCTCAAAGCTGGTCAGTAACTCATAGCGAAATTGACAAAAAGGTGGCATTTGCCACCTTTTTTCATGATTGAGCTGCTATATCATTCTAAACGTTTAATTTTTGTAAATTCCTACATAGAGTATTCAATCATTGACTGATATAATGTTGTGATGCACATCAAATAATGATGGCGTGCAAAGTAATATAGGAACCCCTACTTTCCTATATTGTCATGTCTCCTAGAGACTCTTTGTCTACCAATACAAACGGAAAAGTAATGAAAAGCAAATTGTATGCAGGCGCACTTTGTGCGGCGACTCTTCTCACTACCCCGGCGTTTGCAGCCAACGAAGAACTTTACTTCTACAACTGGTCTGAATACATTCCTAGCGAAGTACTAGAAGACTTTACCAAAGAAACTGGTATCAAAGTCATCTACTCTACTTATGAATCCAACGAAAGCATGTACGCTAAGCTAAAGACCCAAGGTTCAGGTTACGATCTTGTCGTACCATCGACCTACTTCGTGTCTAAGATGCGTAAAGAAGGCATGCTTCAAGAGATTGATAAAGAAAAACTTACTCACTTTAAAGATTTGGATCCTAATTATTTAGACAAACCTTTTGATCCAGATAACAAATACTCAATCCCTTATATCTGGGGTGCAACCGGTATTGGTATCAATACTGACATGCTTGATAAATCAGCAGTAAGCTCTTGGGATGACCTTTGGGATCCTCAGTGGGAAGGCCAGTTGATGATGATGGATGACTCTCGTGAAGTATTCCATATTGCATTGACTAAATTAGGTTATTCACCGAATACTACAAATCCAGACGAAATCAAAGCAGCGTATGAAGAACTAAGAAAGCTAGTACCAAACGTTTTGGTGTTTAACTCTGATTTCCCTGCTAACCCGTACCTTGCTGGTGAAGTGTCACTTGGCATGCTATGGAACGGTTCAGCGTACATGGCCCGTCAAGAAGGTGCGTCAATTGATATTGTTTGGCCTGAGAAAGGTGCAATTTTCTGGATGGACAGTCTTGCTATCCCTTCAGGCGCCAAAAACGTTGATGCTGCACACAAGATGATCGACTTCTTATTGCGTCCAGAAAATGCAGCGAAAATTGCTTTAGAGATTGGCTATCCGACTCCAGTTAAGACGGCTTATCCTCTACTTCCAAAAGAGTTTGCTAACGATCCAAACGTGTTCCCACCACAAGAAGTGATGGATTCAGGTACATGGCAAGATGAAGTTGGCGAAGCTGGTGCGCTGTACGAAGAGTACTTCCAAAAGCTAAAAGTAGACAACTAAGCACAGTTTTTTCAATGAATAATAAAATAGCCCTCAAGTACGAGGGCTATTTTTATTTAAGTCGACAATCGATGACCTTATGAAGCTGCCTTATCTTCGGTCTGTAACGCTAAAATCTCTCTGACCAGTTTTGGCACTTCTATGCTTGCCTTGCCATAGCGCTTCTCTTCAAACTCACTTTGAACCGCACTAGGTTCTAAGTTAATTTCAATCGTATGCGCGCCATGCATTTTTGCGTCATGGACAAAACCTGCTGCAGGATAAACTACCCCAGAGGTACCTATAGATATGAACAAGTCTGCTTTTTCTAATGCCGCATAGATATCACCCATTTTTAACGGCATTTCGCCAAACCAAACTATATGAGGGCGCATTTGTGATGGAATCTGGCAACAATGGCACAAATCACCCGTTTCGATGTCATTCACCATTTCGACGACCTGCCCTGACTCAGAGCAGCGAGCACGAAGCAACTCTCCGTGCATATGGATGATATTCTCACTACCGCCACGCTCATGAAGGTTATCGATGTTTTGTGTGATAACCGTTACTGTCCCCTCTAACTGCCTTTCTAGGTCCCCAAGAGCAATATGAGCCGCATTAGGTCGGATATCGGTTTGTTGAAGCTTCTGACGTCGTTGATTGTAGAAGCTTTGGACTAACTCTGGGTTTCTCGCAAATCCTTCAGGGGTCGCTACATCTTCGATGCGATGATTTTCCCAAAGTCCATCTTGTGCACGAAAAGTCTGTATTCCTGATTCTGCCGAAATACCTGCCCCGGTTAAAACGACAACATTTTTATAGGGAAACTTCATAAACACTCCTTGTGCTGACTTATCGTTGTTTTAATAAGAGTAACACGGAAGCAATAACAACAGTAGTTTTGGGGATTAGACCATAGTCTAAATTTACTTAGATTCAGTAAGTTAGATAGTGGGAATATGATGAGCACCCAAGTATTTCTTCGGGTGCTCTTATGTACTTAGTCTTCGTTAGTGGCGGATATTCTATGGATCGCCAGATCCGCTCCGTTAAATTCATCTTCTTCAGAGAGTCGTAATCCGGCTACTTTATCCAGAATGCCATATACTATCCCTGCACCGATTACCGCAACGACCACGCCCGTGACCGTGCCAATAAGCTGAGAAGCGAAACTAACGCCCCCTAACCCGCCCAAAGCTTGCTGTCCAAATATCCCGGCAGCAATACCACCCCATACGCCGCAAAGCCCATGCAAAGGCCACACGCCTAATACATCGTCGATCTTAGTTTTATTCTGTAAGTAGGTGAACACCCAAACAAACAATGCTCCAGCAACTGAACCAGTAACTAGTGCGCCAATTGGATGCATCAAATCGGAACCTGCACAAATAGCCACTAAACCAGCTAACGGACCATTATGGATAAAGCCAGGGTCATTTCTTCCGACAATTAGCGACGCCAAGATACCGCCCACCATCGCCATCAGCGAATTCATTGCAACAAGGCCACTGATGCCTTCCAAAGTTTGCGCTGACATCACGTTAAAGCCAAACCAGCCGACACTAAGTATCCAAGCACCTAATGCTAAGAAAGGAATGTTAGAAGGTGCAAAGTTAGTATGCTTGCCCGCACGAACTCGTCCTTTGCGCATTCCTAAAAAGATAACCGCGACTAGCGCGATCCAACCGCCAACGCCATGTACAACGACTGAACCAGCAAAGTCATGAAATCCGGCGCCGAAGCTCTGTTCTAACCAGTTTTGGAATCCGAAGTTACCGTTCCAAATCATACCTTCGAATAATGGATAGACGATACCAACCGTAAAAAAAGTGGCAAGAAGAATTGGGTAAAAACGAGCTCGCTCAGCAATACCACCAGAAACAATGGCGGGGATTGCTGCGGCAAATGTCAGTAAGAAAAAGAACTTCACTAGCTCATATCCGTTGCCTTGTGACAATGTCTCCGCATCTGCAAAGAAAGTGCCCCCGTATGCAACCCAATAACCGATAAAAAAGTAAGCGATTGCCGAGACACCAAAATCGGCGAGTATCTTTACCAAAGCGTTTACTTGGTTTTTATGGCGAACGGTTCCCACTTCTAGGAACGCAAAGCCTGCGTGCATTAAAAACACCATGATGGCGCCCAATAGTAAAAATAGTGTGTCTGAGCTTTGCGTTAGTGTTTGTACGGCTCCATGTACCTGCTCTACCGAAGTGGTCATGTACTAATTACTCCTTTGCAACGATTCAATCCATGTAATGCACAATATCTGTGCTTCTTATTCTTTAAGCACACCAAAATAGGGAGCGCTAAAATCGAACGTTGTATAAGGCAATTAGCATTCCACTTATTGTCCAAACACAAGATAATCACTAAGTTATTGAATATTTGGATAAATACATGTTTGCTAATCAGTAAGGTAGGACGCGCGGGCTTTAAAATCGCACCAATATAGTGAAACAGCACCAAAATGGTACGCACTAATATGTAGCAATGTTGTTATAGCGAGAAATGGGGGATAAAAGAAAAGCTCCTTAAAAGGAGCTTTTCGACGCTATGGTAAGTGTTGTATAGGTTGTTCGGTATTACCAAATGTCATCGCGATATTTTGATTCAGCTTGCTCATTCCCATGAACATGCGAATGATCCACATAACAATCGCGACAGCAGCAAATAACATCCCAATGTAAGGAATAATATTTGCAATTTGGTCTATCCAACTGGCTTTGTACCAGTAGTTAGTCACACCTTTTAATAGCCCGTTCGATGTTGCTACCGTTACGATTAAAACAACAAAGAAAGTTAGGTTTAAAAAGAACGTGCGAATTAAACCATAATAGTGAGAGTTTACTACTTCGCTATCTTCACCTTTGTCTAAACGGTAACCTGCATAGATGATGGCAATCACGCCAGACAGTAACAAAGTAAACGGCGTAAACAAACTTAAGATATACGCCACCCAAATACCTTTATGATGTTGGTGCATAAAGTCCTCTACCCCTTTACGTTAATTTCTGCTCTGGTTTGACGGAATCAGGTTTGGCTTCGTTTGTCGTCGCTGTACCTTCACCACTTTGACCTTGCTTCATTTCCTCGTACCAAAGATCATGGTGTTCTTTTGCCCAAGTTTCGTCAACGTCACCAGTAACCATACCTTCTAACGCCCCTTCCATACCGAATAGACCGATATAGATATGGAATACGAATCCACAAATCAGTATAAGAGCTGAGAACATGTGAACTAAGTTAGATAGCTCCATATCTTTTCTCGTTTGTCCAAAGATAGGGAAATCGAGAATAAGGCCACTCACTGCCGCGATAGCTCCAAAGAAGATAAGCAACCAGTAAATCGCTTTTTCACCACCATTGGAGAATCCAGCAGATGGGTGCGAACCTTTATGTTTACCAACCATCCCACCAAGTTTCATGAACCATTGCATGTCTGTCTTATTAAAGATGGACTTTCTCCACCATTTAAATAGAACAGCAAATAGCAGAATAAAGAATATTGGTCCCATGTAGTTGTGATACTGCTTAGCAAGATACACCGTCCAACCCCAAAGCTCGGTCGGTACATAAGGCTTCATAAAGTGTTTGCCATAAACAAGCATTAAGCCACTAAATGCCAACGTAAGAAAGGTAAACGCCATACTCCAGTGGAGAGCACGGTCCATTCTTGACCAACGACGTAGCTTTTTGCCGGTACGAGCCCCGCTTAGTTTCAAAGGGCCAACTAAGAAGTACATCAATACCACCATACTGATGCTGCCAAAGATTGCGACAGCTGCAGCAGGTGACATCCATTTCTCTTTGAGGATAAACCACGTTTCCCCTGGTGTACTGATTAACACACCATGTTCAGGAGAAGCAGACGTTGTTGTACCTTCCACCCCTTCTTTCACATGACGCCAATAATCCGCACCCGCGAGTTGCGTCATCTCACCTCTAACGACTTGATTGCTTTTACTCTCTTCTGCTCTTACTCCAAACGACAGTACAAGCATCACTGCTGCCAATAAAGGCAGCAGTGAGAGAGCCAATTTTCTAAGCAAACCTTGTTCTTTAAACAAAATAGGCATAGAGCTCTCCATTAGCTTTTCGTTGCGTCGTAAGCCAGATCATTGCCGTCAGTCCAGCCAGCATTCTTAGCACCGCGCTCTACAACACGTTGACGGAAGATATCAGACACTTTTTCCGCATCACCCGCTAACAATGCTTTTGTTGAGCACAATTCAGCACACATTGGTAGCTTGCCCTCTGCTATACGGTTAGCTCCGTATTTTGCGCGTTCCTCTTCAGAGTTGTCTTCTGTTTCAGGACCGCCAGCGCAGAATGTACATTTGTCCATCTTACCGCGTTCGCCAAATGCTGCTTGTTTCGGGAATTGCGGAGCACCAAATGGACATGCAAATAAGCAATAGCCACAACCGATACAAAGGTCTTTGTTGTGAAGCACGATGCCATCTTCAGTATGCTCAAAACAGTCTGCTGGACACACCGCCATACATGGCGCGTCTGTACAGTGCATACAAGCAACCGAAATTGAGTTTTCACCAGGTAGGCCGTCGTTTAATGTTACAACACGTCTACGTTGGATGCCCCACTCAAGCGCATCATCGTTTTCGTTTTTACATGCAGTGACACAGCCGTTACATTCAATACAACGCTTGGTGTCACATAGGAATTTCATTCTAGCCATTTTATGACTCCTTACGCTTTCGTGATGTTACAGAGAGTGACTTTAGTTTCTTGCATCTGAGTCACCGGATCATAACCATAGGTTGTTGCAGTATTCGCTGCTTCACCTATGACGTAAGGGTCACAACCCTCTGGGTATTTAGAACGAAGATCTTCACCTTGGAACTTACCGCCGAAGTGGAAAGGAATAAACGCCAAGCCTGGTTTCACACGAGGTGTCACCATCGCCTTGACTTTGATTCGTCCTTTCTCTGCACCTTCAACCCATACCATGTCACCATCTTTAAAACCGATGTCATTGGCATCTTTAGGGTTAACTTCAACAAACATTTCACGTTGTAGTTCAGCTAGCCAAGGGTTTGAACGTGTTTCTTCACCACCACCTTCGTATTCAACCAGACGCCCAGAAGTCAGTACGATTGGATACTCTTCCGATTTGTCCTGATCCTGAATCGACTTATACATGGTTGGTAGACGGTAAATTGATTCGCTGTCATCCCATGTTGGGTAGTCAACAACAAGATCACGTCTTGGCGTATAAAGCGGCTCACGGTGTAAAGGAACACGGTCAGGGAACGTCCAGACAATTGTACGAGCTTTAGCATTACCAAATGGCATGCAACCATGCTTAATCGCGACGCGCTGGATACCACCTGATAGGTCGGTCTTCCAGTTCTTGCCTTCTGCAGCTGCTTGCTCTTCTGGTGTTAGATCGCCCCACCAACCCAATTGTTTAATGAGCTTGTCGCTGAACTCTGGATAGCCATCCTCAAGTTCACAGCCTAGCGAGTAGCTGTCTTCTGCAAGCAAGCTCTTACCTTCGAATTCCACACCAAAGCGAGCACGGAAGTTACCACCACCTTGCGCCACAGGTTTCGAAGTATCATAAAGAATATGAGTACCTGGGTGTTTCATCTCAGGTGTACCCCAACATGGCCATGGAAGACCGTAGGTTTCACCATTGATAGGACCGCCCTCGGCTTCCAGTGAAGTTTTGTGGAACGTATGCCAGTTTTGTTGATGCAGTTTCAAACGCTCTGGGCTTTGACCGGTATAGCCAATGGTCCACATGCCTTTATTGAATTCACGAGTAATGTCTTCAATGTTTGGCTGGTTATTTTCGACTTTAATGTTCTTGAACAACTGCTGTTCAAAACCAAGCTTCTTAGTCAGAAGGTACATGATCTCGTGGTCAGGTTTTGAGTCGAACAAAGGTTCAATGACTTGGTCACGCCACTGAAGTGAACGGTTTGAAGCTGTTACAGAGCCGTGAGTTTCAAACTGAGTCGTTGCTGGCAGAAGATACACACCATCAGTACGGTTGTTCATAACCGCAGCGTGTGTTGGATATGGGTCAACAATAACCATCATGTCGAGCTTTTGCATTGCTTTTTGCATCTCAACACCACGAGTTTGCGAGTTAACCGCATGACCCCAGTAGAACATTGCGCGAATATTATCGTTTTGCTCGATGTTGTCTTTATTTTCAAGAACACCATCAATCCAACGAGAAACAGGAATACCCATGTTGTTCATCGGTTTCTTGCCGCGATACTCGTTTTGGTCAAAACGTTCTTTGATCCATTCGTAATCAACGTCCCATACTTTAGCCCAGTGTTTCCATGAGCCGTCTGCTAGACCGTAATAGCCTGGTAGCGTATGAGATAGCACACCAAGGTCTGTTGCACCTTGAACGTTATCGTGACCACGGAAGATATTAGCACCACCGCCAGAACGGCCAATATTACCTAACGCTAACTCCAGAACACAGTAAGCACGAGTATTGTTGTTACCCGTCGTATGTTGAGTACCACCCATACACCAAATGATGCTTCCTGGACGGTTTTCAGACAGGATCTTCGCAGCTTTGTAGACATCTGCTTCACTCACACCTGTTACACGCTCGACTTCTTTCGGATTCCATTTCGCGACTTCCGTACGGATTTCGTCCATACCGAATACACGTTGGCGAATAAACTCTTTGTCTTCCCAGTTGTTCTCAAAGACATGCCACAAAATACCCCAGATGAACGCTACGTCAGTACCCGGACGCAGTGAGCAAAAATGATCAGATTTTGCAGCTGTGCGGGTTCGACGAGGGTCCGCAACAACAATCTTACATCCATTCTTTTCTTTAGCGATCAGAATGTGCTGCATTGCAACAGGGTGCGCTTCTGCTGGGTTAGAACCAATGAACAGCATGGATTTACAGTTATGCATGTCATTGAAAGAGTTCGTCATCGCACCGTAACCCCAAGTGTTTGCAACACCTGATACGGTTGTAGAGTGACAAATACGGGCTTGGTGGTCGACGTTATTCGTACCCCAAAGCGATGCCATCTTTCTGAACATATAGGCTTGTTCATTGTTGTGCTTGGCACTGCCCAACCAATAAACCGAATCAGGGCCCGACTCTTTGCGGATTTCAAGAACCTTGTTACCAATCTGTTCGATAGCTTCGTCCCAAGAGAGCTTTTTCCACTTACCACCTTCCAATACCATTGGGTATTTTAGACGACGTTCGCCATGTCCGTGCTCACGCAAAGCAGCGCCTTTCGCACAGTGACCGCCGGCGTTAAAAGGGTGATCAAAAGCGGGTTCTTGGCCGGTCCAAACGCCATTTTGAACTTCTGCGTATACACCGCAACCTACCGAGCAGTGAGAACAGATAGTACGTTTTACTTCTGTTTTCGCATCGATTGGCACTTCTTTCGCTTCGGCTTTTTTAATCATTCCTGGTGCAAACGTATAGGCACCTGCCGCTAAACCACCAGCGGCAATGGATGAATTACGCATGAAAGCTCGGCGGCTTAGACCTAACTTGTTTTCATTTTTGCTGACGCTCTCGGAGCGTTTGGTCAATTTCATGAGATGCTCCTAGAGTGTGTCGTAATAGTCTTTGACGTGTTGCGTTTCACGATAACCACTTTTGTCTTGGTCATCCTGCTTAACATCAACAAGTTCAGTATTTGTTGCTGCTTTCGCAGTGCCAGAAATTACGGCTCCGGCTACAGCCGCTGTCGTTAACCCCTTTAAGAGATTTCTGCGACCTTCATTAAGTTGTGGCTGTTCGCCGTTTTGTTTTGCTTTGCTCATATATTGCTCCCTGAGTGGATGCCTATCCGTGAGATGGCATCTCTAGTTCGCGGACATTACTTTGTGGTTATGTTCTTAACGTCTATCTTCATTTTCGTCTGCGTAGAGCTTATGCTTTCAGCATATTTCACCTGCTCCACATCGAAAAACGCTTCCATAAGTGTAGAAACAGCTCGGTAAAACTGCGCACTTTTTGCGCAATCAATCTGTCTACACAAATCTTGATACCAAGGAGAAAGGTGTTTATTGAAAAACGCCTTCGCTTGCTCTTCTTGGTTTTGACTGATCAAATACGCCATCACTTCACTGATTGCTGAGATATGATCTTCCGGCTCTTTGACGGATTCATCTCGCTCCAAACCCAGTTGATTTAGGTCGTGTCTAATTAGTGCTAAAGGCTTCTCCATCAAAGAACCTGTCAGGTGCCAAGAAGCGAAAGGGACAACTTCACCTCTTCCTACTCCTATAAACAAATCTTGATATTCATCTTCTAAAGCACTGACTTCAGCTTTTTGAGCTGCTTTAGAAAGCAGTTCCCAAGCCGCCGTCATTTGATTGATCCCAACTTCGATTTCTAAGGACGATAGAAAATCGATCGTTTCACGTTCTGGTGCTCCACGACAAAGCGTTGAGATAAGCAAATAAATGTCACTTCTAAGCTCGTTGTATTCGTTATCCATTGACATTTCTTCCTAGTATTTCAGTTGCTCAGATGGGTTTTCTGTCATGCTTTCAAACACATCCACCACTCGACAGTCTTCACACATAGCGATACGTCTTAGTGACTCTTCATTATCAAAATGCGAGTGACCGCGTAACTTATCTTGTAGCATGGTTATCATGGATTGAGGAGCAAATGGTTTACCGCAGCGCAGGCATTCGGCCGCTTTTTCTTCATGAAGCGCCACCGCTGAGCGGCGGGATTCACTGTCCCAATTGATACGTTGGGTTAACGACAAAGCAGATTCAGGACAGGCTTTTTCACACATGCCACACTGAATACAATCTTGTTCTATAAAGTCTAAGGCTGGTCGATCACCATCGTTGTGTAATGCTTTGGTTGGGCACACGGCCACACAAGCCATACATAACGTACATTTGTCTGTGACACACTCTACTGTGCCGTATGGTGCGGTCGTTGGTAGTGGCAAGATGCTCTGTTCAACTTGGCGCTGTTCTACTAAGGCATCAAGAGCGTGGTACAAACGCGCCCTTTTATCACCTTGAATATCACCGAGTCTAAGACCAAGGTCTTCTTCAGTAAGAGTCGGAAGCCCTTCTCTTAAAGACTCAAGATAAAGAATGTCGATGGTTTCACGGGCCAAACCCAAACTATCAAGCAGCTGCTGAGCCATACCCACTTCGCGATTTAACACCGTTTGAATCGTTTCCGGCATATGTTTACTAGCAGCAAACAGTACTTGTGTTGCACCATTTACCAAGGCTGCAAACCAAGTATCTATACCCACAGAAGGTAATTCTTCGACAACAACGGGAATTACATTGTCAGGAAGGACATTCAAGGCCATAACGTTGTAAGATTCGTGGCGAGAGCTGCAGATAAGGACAATCGCTTTCTCCCCACCTTGGTTATGGTAGTTAGCGAGAGTTCGTTCGATAAACTTCTGCGTCTCCTGAGGGGTTGGCAGCGCATAGTGAATGGCTTCGGTTGGACAAGCGGTTGCACAAGTTCCAACGCCTTGGCATAGGTAAGGGTTAATTTCGATCTTATGGCCGATCTTATCATTACCTTCACTACTTAATGCACCTGCTGGACATGCATCCACGCAACGCTCGCAGCCTTTAACGCCTCGAGAGCTATGCGCGCACAAATCCGTATTAAGTCGAAAGAACTTTGGCTTATCGAACGTACCCATTAGCCCTGGTATTTCCTCCAGAGCATCAGCAAGTTTAGGATACCCGCGCCCCACTGGATAATAACCCGGGACAGGCACTTCTTCCGACATACAGCCATTCAGAGATAAGTCCAGAACCACATCAAACACATCACGGCCAATGGAGACTTCAGCAAGATTAACCGCTGATTGATTATTTTGAATGTGGACACTGAAGGTTCCGAGAAACCCGGAAATTTCGATACTATCGGCGTAATAGAGATTACCGTTGTCCGATGGTTCTCCATCTGTCGATAACAAAGTGACTGAATGCATAGTAGACAGCTGCTCAGCGGTACTTGTTATGATGGCAGTAGGACCAACGATTAATGTATCACCGTGACTTTCATAACTCACAGTGGGTGGTATGAGATTCGACAATTCAACGGTATTTTCAAACGCGAAACTTCTGGCGCGCCCATTTTGAGTCGTCGATTGTTGTAATAGTTGTTTTATCATTGCTTGCTTCCAGTGCAGGAGTCTTGACGCTCCATAGCTATTGGTTTTATATGAACCATATATCACTGTTTGCAATATCTGTTCCAACTCGTACAAAAGCCAAATTTACTGATTTATTAGTAAATTAGCTTAAATACCATTGTGAAGATTAGGGAGAAATGTCGCGTGAGACAAAATGTCTCATTTGGTGAGAAAATATTATGAGACAAAATGTACCTATATTTTGTGTGGTAAATTTTGTCTCATAATCAATTGATTACGAAGTCTTGTCATTTGGTTCGTGGTCATCAAAACCTTGGTTGTCGAAATAATCTGCATCCGCCTCAGACTTCTCTATATCATCCTGCCCTTCAGTTTCTGTGTGTAGAGTTTCGATGTCTTTGTGGTCTTGTTCAGGTTGAGCTGAAGCAACTGGTTCTTGAGGCTCTGTCTCATCCGCCACATTTTTTATCCAGCCACGCAATGTTTCAGCCACATCAGACGCCAACGGTTTTACCGCTGAATAATCATGGTCATAATCGTTGAGTCCATCTACAACATTATATTCAGGACTCATGAACATCTTACGCAGTGCTGCCTTTTTGACAGCTTTATCTACCTCTGGATTAGCCAGTAATTGAGAGACTGAAAGCTCTTCGGGTTTCTCAGGAACCTCAGAATCGAGTGATTTTTCACCTTCCGAACTGCACTCTTCATGTTCTGCTTGCTCTCGCTCAACTTCTGACTCTACGTTACCCTCAGCGACCGCATCAGCTTCATTGCTTTCTGGCAATGCGTCGAGCTCTAATTCGTCTTTATTCTCGTCGAGCTTGCGCTGCGACCAACGTGATAGAAAACTACTGGCCACTTGAACGCCCCGCTCCTTTACGCTTTTTACGTCTCACTTCCAATAACTCTCCATGACGACCTATGAAAGCTTCCATCCAAGCTTGAATGGGTAATGGTATTGGTTTTGACAACACAAGATAATCACCGTCCATAAATGAGCCAGCAACTGCTTGTGAAGCCGTAACCATAATTGGCGTTAAACTGGTTTCCTCATGTGAATCTAAAACAACAAACAACATTGGATTTTGCGAGCTCAAGTTAAATCGGTAATCAGTACGCTCGTCGCGATAAAGCTCCAAAGTGGCATGAGGCTTGCTGATATCTGTAACTTCTAATTTAAATCCATCGAGTTCTCGCTGTGTTGTCGTCCAGCGACCCACTTGTTTTTCAACGATGGAAAGATCGATTTGTAGCGGCCATTGATGCTCGTTTTTCTCGACAATCAGACCGTCTACCAAAGAATCTTGGTTAGGAATGGATTCAGGTGATTCTGGATGCATTTCATGTCCCTAATTTTAGCGTTTGGTATTTGCTTACTTAATCAATCTTAGCAATAATCAAGCCAATAGCCTCATGCTAGCGACCAACAAAAAGGATAAACGCGTGGTTAAACCCAACATTATTAGAACAAGCGAAAATCCCCTACAGACCATTGAAGTCGATGTCTATGACGAATATGGAGAAAAGCTAACCAAACAGATTGCCTGTGAACGACCTCTTACCGTTATGCTGAACTGGAAAGAGATAGTCACTCTTATGACTCTTGGCTCGAGACCAGACTCATTAGTTCTAGGGTATCTGAAAAACCAAGGTTTCTTGTCTGACCCTGATGCCATTGAATCATTGATAATCGACTGGGAAACTCACTCTGCTGCCGTCATTACCAAAGAAAATACCGATTTCCTCGACGAAGCGTTGAAGAAAAAAACCGTCACTTCAGGTTGTGGTCAAGGCACAATGTACGGCAATGTGATGAAACAGCTCGAAGGTTATCAAGTTCCGCAAACGCCTCTAAAACAGTCACAAATCTATGCGACTTTAGAAGCACTAACGCACTACAACGACACCTACAAAAAAGCGGGGGCCGTTCACGGATGTGCTATTTGCCAACAAGATAAAGTACTGTCATTCGTGGAAGATGTTGGTCGACACAATGCCGTAGACACACTTGCCGGAGAAATGTGGATAAACCAAGAAACCGGTGAGGATAAGATTTTTTACACCACAGGACGTTTGACCTCAGAGATGGTTATCAAAGTGGCACAGATGGGTATTCCAGTCCTGTTATCTCGCTCTGGCGTTACTCAAATGGGCTTAGACCTTGCTAAACAATTTGGTATTACCACCATTGCTCGAGCTAAGGGATTACGCTTCCAAGTGTTTACTGGGGCGGAGAAGATTGAGTTTGATGTGAAAGGTGAGCAAGCATAATAAGTTGCTTGAGATATTAAAAAAGGAGTCCTAGGACTCCTTTTTGTTTGGTTCGAATGTCGCTATAAGAGGTTCCTGTTTTACTTAGGAATTGCGACTCTGAGGTCAGTACTCTAGATGATTAAACACCGCGAGCTTTTAAAAACTCTTCGTATGTGCCTTTGAAATCCGAGATCTTGTTGTCTTTGATTTCGAGAATACGTGTCGCGATTGACGATACAAACTGACGGTCATGTGATACGAAAAACAATGTACCTTTATAGTTTTCTAATGCCAAGTTTAAGGATTCGATAGATTCCATATCCATGTGGTTAGTTGGTTCATCCATCAACAACATGTTCGGCTTATGCATCATAAGTTTACCCAGAAGCATACGACCTTGCTCACCACCAGACAGCACTTTTACTGACTTTTTAATATCATCTTGGCCAAACAACATCCGTCCTAAGAAACTACGTACCACTTGCTCATCATCGCCTTCTTGGCGCCACTGACCCATCCAATCAGTCAGGTTCATGTCTTCTTCAAAATCATGAGCATGGTCTTGGGCGTAGTAACCGATATTGGCATTTTCTGACCATTTAAACTCACCCGTTTTCGGTTCAAGTTCACCGGCTAACGTGTTAAGTAGCGTTGTTTTACCTACACCATTCTCACCGATGATTGCAACACGCTCGCCAACTTCAAAGATAGCGTTAAAGTCAGACCACAATACCTCTTCAAAACCATTAGATAGGTTTTCCACGTTCAAAGCATTTCTGAACAGCTCTTTTTCTTGATCAAAGCGAATAAATGGGTTTTGACGGCTTGACGCTTTCACTTCTTCTAACTGAATCTTATCGATTTGCTTCGCACGAGAAGTTGCTTGCTTCGCTTTCGATGCGTTAGCTGAGAAACGAGAAACAAACGTTTGTAAATCAGCAATTTGAGCTTTCTTCTTAGCGTTATCAGCTAACAGACGTTCACGAGCTTGTGTAGCTGCAAACATGTATTCATCATAGTTACCCGGATAAACACGTAGCTCACCGTAATCCAAATCAGCCATATGTGTACACACGCTGTTTAAGAAGTGACGGTCGTGCGAAATGATAATCATGGTGCAATTACGTTGGTTAAGTACCTGCTCTAGCCAACGAATCGTATCCATATCCAAGTTATTGGTTGGTTCGTCAAGTAGCATGATGTGTGGGTCTGCAAACAGCACTTGCGCCAATAGAACACGCAACTTCCAACCTGGAGCAACTTCACTCATTAATCCAAAGTGTTGTTCTTCAGGAATACCAACCGCAAGTAGCAGTTCTCCTGCTTTTGCTTCCGCCATATAACCATCAAGCTCAGCAAACTGAACTTCAAGGTCCGCAACTTTCATCCCATCTTCTTCGCTCATTTCAGCCAAAGAATAAATACGGTCACGTTCTTGCTTGATGGCCCAAAGTTCTTTGTGACCCATAATAACAGTGTCTACAACCGTGAACTCTTCATAGGCGAATTGGTCCTGGTTTAGTTTTGCTACTCGCTCGTTAGGGTCGTAAGAAACGTTACCGCTTGTTGGCTCCAACTCGCCGCTCAAGATTTTCATGAATGTAGACTTACCACAGCCATTCGCGCCGATCAGACCATAACGGTTACCTTCGCCAAACTTGATAGAAATGTTTTCAAACAGTGGTTTAGCACCAAACTGTTGAGTGATATTTGCGGTTGATAGCACAAGCGTTACCTTTGAGATTAAACAAAACTGCGCAACCCTACAGTCTCTTGCCTTCAGATGCAAGTGACAACTGCATTCCCGCCCTATTGATGCGTAGGATTCTGGTGACTAGACGTGCATCTTTTTAGCTGTGAAGCAATATTCTCTATCTTTTTATCGGCTGTCACGTGCAGAGTGTGGCGACGCTAACTACACTAAATTAAGAATTTAAATAGTTACAACTAGTTACGAACAGTGGTGTGCTAATAATGATCAATAAATCTCTCTGGATAGCAGTGTTAACGCTTTGCCTTAGCTTTCCAGCCTCTGCACGATGGGATTACCAAGATGACGATAATCCTGTCCCCTCTGAAGACGCCCAATCACTGGCTACTGAAATCGCTGCGTTACCTGCGAAGTTATTCTTAACGCCTCAAGACAACAATAAGGTAAGACGTCTACTCGCTTATACGTTAGATCAACAAGATCGTGAAATCTTGTCTTACGATGAAGCACTTGCGGTGTTTCGCGATGATGTAACTGACGAACATTGGTTTGACGTTGAAACGCAATATCTCACACTTAACAGTTTGAGCCATAGTAAACAAACTTTGTTAGAACTCGCCTCAGACAAGACATTCGATCAACTCACCGGGTTCGGTCCAGATGGCGTAACTCAGTTTAAACAAGAGTGGCGTATTACCACTCTGAACGCCGAATACTTTATCTTCTTTCAGTTAAGAAGTTTGAAGACCCTGGTGACGGAGATATTTATCTCCCCTGTCCCCGTTATTTGGGTAGGTATCAAGGTATTCTTTATTTATTGCGTTCTAATGTGGTGGCTGACTAATCAAAGGCGATTATTTGATCAACTAAAATCACATGTTGCATCTGTGGTAGGCAAGCCACCGATTTGGGTTCGATTTATCTGGTATCTTGGTCGTGCAAGTATAGCAATTGCTTGGTTGATCGCTATTACCGTCTCTTTACGTGTTCTTAGTAGCATCGAAGCGTTATCTCAACTGTCATATCTAGAGTTATTTACTTGGTGGATACTTGGAGGCTCTATTGCGATCTCCTTTATTTTGGAGTTTGTTCATCGCAATAGCTTCGCGACCAGTAAAGAGATCGTCGCACTACGACTTTCCACTGTTAGACGTTACGTTTGGAGCTTTATCGTTGCGGGTCTTGTATTGCAAATAGCGGCTCAAACTCTTGGCAAAGGAACAATTTATTACTGGATATCGAGCTTTTTTTCTTTGTGGTTCGCGTTGATTACCATCACGGTAATCGTAATGTGGAAAGATACTGTTTTTAGTTCGTTAGAGAAGATCTCCGAGAAGCCACTATGGGTGACATGGGCGACAAGTAAAAAAGATATATTTATAGTCGGCCTCATCGCCACCTCACTCGCGACGTTATGGATTGCACTGCATCACCTTAAAAACCGCCTTATTGGGCTCTTATCTCAATATACGGTATTCAATCAGGGACTCACCTACCTATTTAAAATAGAGGTCGCAAAACAAACCGGTAGCAGTGCAGACAGTAACCTAGTTCGAATTAAAGGAGATTCTGCGTTTGATTATGTCCTACCCGGCGATGATTTCAGTCCTTTAGTAGAATATGCCAAAGATGAATTTCAACAACTGTCAAAATACCTGCTCACCAATAGCCCTGCTATATGCGTCATCACTGGCGAACGAGGTGTTGGGGCAACTAGGCTTCTGAAGCAGGTATTGCATAAAGTAAAAAATGCTGAGCCAGTTTATGTAAACTGCCCTCTAGCAGGTTATAACCAGCTATTAATTCACTTTGCTGTAAGCATTGGATTGGAAGAAGACGCAAGCGAAATGAAAATCCTCAGTCATTTGCGTAAAAGCAATACCAATTATCTTATCGCAATTGATAACTGCCAAAGACTCGTAAAGCCCAAGGTGGGCGGACTCAACGATCTCATCCGCTTTACCAATTTACTGCGTCGTTCCAAAAAGAGCCATAGAGCGGTGTTTTCCATTGAGAAGGCTAGTTGGCGATTTGTTGATAGAGCCAGAGGTGAGCGTCTGCTTTTCGATTGGGTTGCATTTCTTCCTAAATGGTCAGAAGAGCAAATTGGCGCTTTGTTAGATAGCCGAATTAACCAAGGCCCCGAGCATAAGGTTGGCTTTGAAGGTCTTGTTGTGCCTAAGCAATGGGATAACGATAGTGAGTCTGAAGAAGATCGAGCGAAACAAGGTTTCTACCGTATTTTGTGGCATTACTCCGATGGCAACCCGACGGTTGCTTTGCGTTTCTTTAGGTTCTCACTACGACGAAATAAAGACACCGATGCCGTAGTAGTCCGCCTCTTTCATGCTCCTGAATCCGAAGAACTCGATAAAATGCCAAAACCGATGTTGGCCATACTACGCTCCATCGTTCAACTGGAAGCAGCTTCTCCTGAGGATGTGTCCGACTGCACCCAACTTACTATCTCTGAAGTTATTGGCACATTGCGTTATTTTCAAAGCCGAGGTTACATAGAGTGGAAAGAGGACAAGGCTCGTATTTCCGATCACTGGTTTAGACACATTACTAACGTGTTGGATCGCCAACATTTGCTGGTTAAATAGGAGGTTACATGAAACAACTTATCTACATCATTGTTTTGTTATTACTGCCTTCTGTCAGCTTTGCCAATGAAGAAGTAGCTTCTGTGGACAGTATTACTCAATTTGCCACCTTGATTCGTTGGTCCGGCGTCGTTCTCAGTGTCATCATCATAATGGCAACTTGGTTGCTGATTAAGTTTATGAACTCCTTGGTGGACAGCATTGGTAGTCAGTTCGTGCAATATCGAATGCTATTGCAAAAGCTACAGTCCTTCTTACAATTCTTCATCTACATGACCGCTGGTATCGTAGTTTTCATGTTGAGCTTTAGAATTAACGACCACATTCTTGCCCTTATAGGTGGTACGCTTGCCGTTTCGGTAGGTTTCGCGATGAAAGACCTTGCAGCCTCCTTTATTGCAGGCCTAACAGTGATGATTGACCGACCTTTCCAAGTAGGTGACCGCGTCACATTCGAAGGTAACTATGGCGACATTTTGACTATAGGGCTGCGTTCTGTGCGTATGAGAACCTTAAATGATGACATCATTACCATTCCAAACAACAAGTTCCTTAATGAGGTGACGGTTAGCGGAAACTACGGTGCACTCGATATGCAAGTTGTGATTCCGTTCTATATTGGAATGAATGAAGATATCGTCTTGGCGAGAAACTTGATTCAAGAAGCGGCCTCCTCTAGTCGTTACATTCACCTGCCTAAACCTGTTACAGTTCTGGTGAAACAGACCATCACTGACAATTATCTAGCGATTCAGTTGACTTGTAAGGCGTATGTTGTTGATACCGCCTACGAGAAACTATTTGAAACTGATATTACTCTGAGAGTTATGGAAGAATTTAAAAAGCATGGTATTAACCCACCACAAATCGCTGTCAGATCAAGCTAACAACGTCCGCACGATCATACTAAGCAAATGAAATTTGTCGTTTAGATAAAAACTGCAAGTTGATGTGCCACAACGACCTATCTACTATTCCGGGCAGTTACGGTAGTAGGCGTGATAACGCTTACTACCTATCTGAAACCTTTGGAGTAATTGTCGTGAACAAATTTCAGAATCTGAATTACGATAAAATGGGTAAAGAACGCATCAAGCGTGAACATGATTTATTAAAGCTGAACTGTGTTAGTGACAGTGAGTTTGAATCAAGAATGGCGGTATGGGACCGCATGGCACTTTCTTCTGCACCACTGGGAGAAGCAAAGAATTTTATTGAAGCGACGTTTAACAAATTGCAAAACGACGTTGTAAACGCAAGCCGTGACTTTCAAGTTAGCTTTAGTGATTTCGAAGCAATGGCAAAAGACGAAATTAACTACATTCGAATCAATGTAGCGGATCAGAAAACACAATTTGTGTGGTACGCCATTATCACTTTAATGGTTGCTGGAACTGTCGCTATCTGCATGTAGCTTCAAGCCACATTAACATCGACCGTATGCAAAGATATCTCGATATACGTCGAGATATCTATTGTGAATAGTTACAAGCATCTCTCATATTACAGAGCGTCAAACTCACGCTTCTTTTCTTCATACCACGCTTTCATTTCCTCAGGATTTTGCATCATCGCTTGAATCTTATTCATTGCATCAAGGTGTGCTGGCTCTTGTTTCTGATACATTTTCATCCCGTGCTGCTTACTTAACTCAGCAATTTGTTCGAATGTTTCTGCTTCAAACACCACATCGCATGCCCCACCAAGTTGTCTACAAGTCATTGATTTCATTTTGTTCCCTCTTCATATAAACCAAGTGCTCATCCTCTCTAATGGTAGTGAAAGAATGACGTTTATACAGATGATGAACTTTACTTCCTTGTAAGTGGTATAGCGTAAACAGCTTAAATTACTCCCTTGTGATGCAAGAACGTCTAATCTGGGAACCAATCCCTTAGCTTTGGAACTTAAGCAATCGTTAGGAACGTCCTTGGTGGTAATACGCTTTATATACTCCACTCATATTTATTACGTTAAGCACTAACCAGTAAATGATGATCTGCTTTTTGCGGCAAATAGAGTGTAAACTGGCTACCCTCGCCAACTTTCGACTTCACACGGATCTCACCTCCCGTTTGACTCAGAATACTCTGAGATACAGAAAGACCTAATCCGGTACCATCTCGCTTAGTGGTGAAAAATGGATCGAAAATTCGTTTGATATTGGCATCAGAAATGCCACAGCCTTCATCGATAACATGAATAAGCGAACCGATGCTTTGCCCTGCTTCTACCCAATCTTCCGTTAAGACGGTTAAACGCCCCTTACCTTGCATAGCATGAATGGCGTTCATTTGTAGGTTGACTAGTATTTGCAGGAGTTGATGTCTATTCACTTCAACTGGCGTTTTCGCATTAAGGTCGACGATGAATTCCACGTCGCGTTTCTTCGCTCCAGTTCTTACCAAGGTGACGCTTTCATCCACAATTGGATTCACGTGCTGCCATGTTACTTCATCTTGCACACCACCTTGGCGACTGTATTGCAGTAGACTTCGAGTAATGTTTCGAATACGGTCGATTTGCGCCAATATGACATCAATTTCTTCTTCAACGCGAGATACATCGGATCCCAATTCGAAGCGCATAAGCTCAACATTACCCAGAATAACTGCCGTTGGGTTGTTAATCTCATGGGCAATGCCCGCAGTTAGCTCCCCTAAAGCGGCCAGCTTTTCATTGGTAACCAGTTTATTTCGAGTTTGGTTTAACAGCTTGATATGTAACTCAAGCTGCTCTGTTTTCTCTTTTAGGCTAGCGGTACGAGAATGCACTTTACCTTCAAGTTCATGGGCCGCTTCTTGAATCTGCTCATTACGGAATTGTAGTTGATTAAGCATGTTGTCAAACTGCTTAGCGAGTTGACTTAGTTCGTGTTTATCATCCAGCCCTAACTCACCAATGCGTTCTTCATCTTTGCCTAACTGAACCATTTTCACCACACGGTGGATCTGTTCTATGGGTCTAAATAGATCGCGAGCACCACGATAAACAATAAAGCCCGAAACCAATAGCAAGCCAATGATGATGACGCTTACCTCACCAATATTAGTGATATAAGTTTTAATCAATGGCCAAACTAGATATCCAGTGTAAGCAATGCCCACAATGTTATTATCGATATCACGAATAGGCTTATAACCAGCGATGTACCACGTGTCGTAAACGTACGCTTTATCTATCCAACTCTCTCCCTTGATTAACACTGCATTGCTAACCTCTTGGGACACTAAGGTACCAAGTGCTCGTCTACCCGTGTATGACTCATCCATCGGTACATTAGTCGCAATTCGTAAATCGTCCAAGAACAAGGTCACCGTCCCTTGTATATGACGTTCAAGATTGCTCACTGGATAAATAGTGTCACGAATTCGATCCACCAACGCCAAGTTGTTGTTCATCAGCACGCCACCATCCAAATAGCCTAACAGGTGACTGTTGTCGTCAAACACAGCGATGATAGAACGGCTCACCAAAGAGCGCTCCTCAAGCACGTGATTTTCTTGCTGCCAAACTTCTGAGTGTTCCGCCAGTGACGGTTCCATTTCAAAAGCAGCAGATCTCGACAACACATCAAAGAAAGAGCGTTGTTGTGCCATTTTTCGGTATTCTGACTGACTAATTTTGTTGGCCGGCATCCAACGCAAGAAGTCCAGTTGATAACGCTCGCGTTGGGAACTCACCCACACATCAAATTCGTTATTGGTTTGAATATGATTCAAGCGAGTCCGAAATTCATACGATTCAGAGAAAGCTTGGATGTGGTCGAATTGTTCATCTTGCAAGCTATCGATTTTGTCGCCAACGATGCTCAAGCGCTCAGATACGTCGATCAGCGCACTCTGCCATGTATAGTGAATAGACCAGTATGCCGTTATTCCAAATAGTGCGATTAGAGTGAGGAAAATAGGCGCTGACGTTAAAAACAATAGGCGGTATCGAACCATTGATTTGGTTCTGTAGCGCCATTTGCTCCATAGGCGCATCAATTTATTCATCTACGCAGCCTTCGTCCCACTCTTTGTACTTACGCTCCAACGTCTTTCGTGCTACACCTAGATCTCGCGATGCTGCCGATTTATTGCCGGAATGTGCTTCTACCACTTGTTGAATGTGAGATTTTTCGACATCTTTTAGAGACCATGAATTAGGGTAGCCAAACTGACCATCTTGAATCATCGAATTCGCGGGCATCGTGGTCAAATCGTTGACAGACATGGTGATAGAAGTGTTAACCGGTGCTCCTTTTAACTCATTAAAGTAGTGAGCTGGCGGTTTATTGAGAAGAATGCAGCGCTCTAACAAGTTCTTAAGTTCACGCACATTACCCGGCCAATCGTAATCTTGCATAGAATGCATATCTTCATGAGCCCATTTGGGTTCTGGAACACCTAACTCCTTGGCAAGTGACCGAGTAAAGAAAGGTACCAAATCTGATAAGTCAGCAAGGCGTTCTCTTAACGCTGGCACTTCTATTTTTAAAACATTTAAACGGTAGTAAAGATCTTGTCTAAACTTTCCTTGATCGACTTCTTCTTGTAGGTTGCGATTAGTTGCGGCAACGACTCGAACATCAATACTGATCTCTTTTTCTGTACCCACAGGCCTAACCGTTCTCTGCTCCAGTACACGCAGTAGCGATGCCTGCATAGCTAGAGGCATTTCACCTATTTCGTCTAGAAATAATGTTCCACCGCTGGCTACCCGAAAAAGCCCTTCTCGATTCTTTTTAGCACCTGTAAAAGCACCTGCGGCGTGACCAAACAATTCACTTTCCAAAAGCTCTGGAGCTAGCGCACCGCAATTTATGGCAACAAACGGCCCTTGGCGTTTACTGGCTGTATGAATACCTCTAGCTACCAACTCTTTGCCCGTTCCCGACTCACCTTCTATCAACACTGACGCTCTAGATGGTGCAAATTGGCCAATGAGTTGTTTTAAGTTCTTGGTCTTTTCAGAAAGACCGATAATTTCTTTACTAACACGTCGGCTAATGTCATGACTCAAAGCGACATTAATTCTTTCAGCCAATCGCTTATCCATACAGCGTTTAACGGCTTGTAGCATTTGGTCTAGGTTGAAGGGCTTTAAGATAAAATCAGACGCTCCTAATTTTAACGCACTGATTGCGACCTCCAAGTCGGCGTAACCAGTCATAAATATCACGTCGGCTTTACGATCTAAATCGTTAAACGCTTCTTCCCACTCAATACCAGACCTACCAGGTAGGTTAATATCCAGAATAATCAGATCATAGTGATGGTTGATCCTAAGCTGTTCGGCTTCTTCAACACTTCCTGCAGTGTCGACTTGTCCAAACCCTTTACTCAATGCTTTTTTAAGAATGGCTTGCATGCCGACTTCATCATCAACGACAAGTACAGAGAATGCGAGATATGGTGACGTCAATTGGTTGGTAATTTCAGAGGTTTGAAAAAAAGTCATAAATATATGTATTCGTTCCTATTTGAGACAGAGTGTACCAATCTGCTACAAAACATCATGGGTTAAGTTGCGACATTTTGTCCCAGCTCAAACTAATTGTAGTTTAACTGCGAGAAATATTAGCAAAATGTCGCACTTTGCCGCTTTTTTTCTAAGGAAATTATGGCATTGTCTTTGCTTATGGGTACCACGCATATAGAAACAGGTACCATAAACATAACGAAGGGTATCTAGTGCATGCATCGTGCTGGTGGCGTTGTTCTTCACCAAACTATCATGCGTTTACGTAGATTAATGATAAAAATAACCAAAATGGACAATACTATGACATTCTCAAGATTAATGGTTTCTGCTGTGTCTCTAGCAGCACTATCTGCAACGGCTTATGCAGATAATACAGATACCGACCAATCTCGCATCCGCCTCGCAACTACAACCAGTACCTATCATTCAGGTCTTCTAGACTACTTGCTCCCAGAATTTACTACTGATACTGGCTATCAAGTTGATATTATTGCAGCTGGTACAGGTAAATCTCTAAAAATGGGAGAAAATGGAGATGTTGATGTTGTAATGACACACGCTCCAAAAGCGGAACAGAACTTTGTCGATGCTGGCTATGGCATAGAACCACGTAGCGTCATGTATAACGATTTCGTTATCGTAGGACCAGAGAAAGACAGCGCTGACGTTCATGATCAGAAAACCATAGAAGAAGTGTTTTCCCACATCGCTAAAACTAACGCCATTTTTGTATCTCGAGGTGATGACTCTGGTACTCACAAAAAAGAACTGCAAATCTGGAAACAAACCAAGATTGAACCTAACTTCGGCGGCTATCGTTCGGTAGGTCAAGGTATGGGGCCAACACTTAATATGGCTTCAGAAATGCAAGGCTACACAATGACAGACAGAGGGACGTGGCTTGCCTATCAAGCTAAGCTAGACCTTGAAATCTTATTCCAAGGCGACAAGCAACTCTTCAACCCGTACCAAGTCATTATTGTAAACCCTGAACGTTACCCTACCCTTAATACCAAAGGCGCTCGCGTACTGAGTGATTGGTTGGTATCAGATAAGGGACAATCTATGATCAATAGCTATCGTAAAATGGGCGAACAATTGTTTGTCGCTGATGCGAAGAAAACGAACAGTTAATGAGCATCACTGAAACCACTATGGAGGCGTTAAGCCTCCTATTTAGCCTCGATAAAGACCTATGGCGTATCGTAGCCGTTTCGTTTAGCGTCTCTATATCAGCTGTGTCACTGGTTGTTTTGCCCGCTATTATTGCCTCATATCTTCTGGCCTACAGCAATTTCCCCGGCAAGTGGTTTCTACTTTCATTAGTAAACACCATGCAAGCGATTCCCACCGTTGTGATTGGCTTGCTTTTGTATATGCTGCTATCACGCTCTGGACCTTTAGGTGACTGGGAAATGCTGTTTACTCAACGAGCCATGATTGTGGGTCAAATACTGATCTGTTTTCCAGTTTTGGTGTCAATGATGCATGGCGCGTTACAAAGCACCGACCGAAGAGCAATGGAAACCTCTGTAACACTAGGTGTCTCTCGGTTTAGAACACTTATGACACTCATTTGGGAATCGCGTTTTCCGTTAATGGCTGCTGTGATTGCAGGCTTTTCTCGAATCGTAACTGAAGTGGGCTGCTCAATGATGGTTGGTGGCAATATCATGGGCCTTACCAGAAATATCCCTACCGCCATTGCTATGGAAAGTCACAAAGGAGCTTTCGCACAAGGTGTCGCCTTAGGAATCGTCTTGTTGGTGTTGGCATTAGTGCTCAACTTTATGCTGTCATCAATGCGAGGTAAAGGCGTTCTAAGAACTTAACTTGCTCAACGTTTTTTGTTTCAAACACTATAATTAATTCAAGACTCTGCTTGAGGGACAATAATGACAATACAGCTTAAGGCAAAGCAGGTTTCCATGCGGTTCAAAGACCGTGTCTTATTCCATATACCATCGTTAACGATCGGACCAAACGAAGCCGTCTACTTAAAAGGCGATAATGGCGTCGGTAAGACTACACTACTGAAGATATTGGCTGGCTTATTAAAACCTACGTCAGGTGAGGTGTTTCCTAGTTGCCAAAGTATAATGTCACGCTTGTTTGGTGGTTCTGGTCGCAAAGACGTTATCTATCTTCACCAATCCCCTTACCTTTTTGATGGCTCGGTCTATCAAAATGTCGCGTATGGCATTAAGCATAAGAGACTTGAAGCCCATGATAAGCGCGCAGAAGTAATTGCGGCGTTGCGATTAGTCGGGCTTGAAACGCTCGCTGACGAGCATGTATCAGTGTTATCTGGTGGTGAAAAACAGCGAGTCGCTATGGCTCGCGCTTGGGTTCTGAAACCTTCTATTTTGTTAATGGACGAACCAAGCGCTTCACTTGACCAAGAGTCAATAGAACGTTTGGTTTTCATGGCTGAGGATCTGTTAAAGCACGGTTCTAGTATTGTAGTTACGAGCCATCAATCCAATGCGTTAACTAAATTGTGTCGAAAACAATGGTGGATAAAAGATTGCACCTTGATAGAATCTCCACTGCTACAAATTATTGATAAAAAACAAACCGATCAAGAGAGTGATTATGTTGCATCCAACTCAGACTAGTTGGGTTATCCTCGCCGGAGGCCAAGCGTCTCGTATGGGCGGAAATGACAAGGGCTTAGTAGATTTTAATGGTAAGCCCTTAATCGAGTATGTTTTACAACGGCTCAACACACAAACTTCATCCATTACCATTAATGCCAACCGTAATATAGACCTATATAGTCAATATGCTCCCGTTATTAGCGATACGTATAAAGATTATCCGGGACCTCTTGGTGGGATGCACGCTGGCTTAGCCGCTTCGTCAACCGAATGGGTTGGCTTTGTCCCATGTGATAGTCCATTTATCGATGAAAGTATTGTTGAGCGTTTTTGTCATGCTGTCGAAGACTCGACCGACATTCTTGTGGCACATGATGGCGATTTTCATCAGCCTGTTTTCACCATGTTTCACAAGCGAGTTCTACCTAAATTGGAAGCATTTTTAGAGCGTGGCGATAGAAAAATCATTTTGTTATACAAAGAGTGCAATACCAAGTACGTTGATTTTTCAGATAATCCCGATTGTTTTGTTAATCTAAATACACCAGAAGAGCTGTCGAAACTATCAGCAACCATTGAGCATTCACAGAAGAGCACTCTATGACCATCAAATCCATTAATAATGTCCCGCTTCTGGGTTTCGCTGCTTATAGCGGTACTGGTAAAACAACATTATTGGAAGCCTTACTTCCAAAACTAACCGATACCGGACTAAGAATTGGTGTGTTAAAGCATGCGCATCATAACTTTGATGTAGATAAACCAGGAAAAGACAGCTATCGCCTTCGTAAAGCTGGTGCGAGCCAAATGTTGATCTCTTCTCGATATCGACATGCATTGATGACGGAAACTCCTGAGGCTGAAGCAAATTTTGAATACTTGTTGACGCGCTTTGATCATCAAGCGCTGGATTTGATTTTAGTTGAAGGTTGCAAGAACATCGCTTTCCCTAAGATTGAGCTCAACCGTAAAGAAGTGGGCAAACCTTGGCTACACCCAAGTGATGAGAATATTATTGCTATCGCTAGTGATAGTGAGTTGGATGTGTCCCTACCGACAATGAGCATCAATGATTTAGACGCCATCACAAGGTTCATCCTAAATTATGTTAGCCCAGATACCTCTAGCCCTAAGAAAGAAGCAGCGTGCTGCGATACGCTATCACCCGCTTTCTTATCAGTGAAACAAGGCCAAGAGCAAATTCTTAACGCCGTAAATGCTTTGTCTGCATCTGAAACTATCCCACTAACCAATGCTTATGGCCGCACGCTAGCAGAGAATATTTCGTCCCCTATTAATGTGCCAGCGTTTACCAACTCAGCAATGGACGGTTATGCCATCATTGGTGCCGATGCTGGACTAAAACAATTCAATGTCGTCGCGAGTGTGATGGCAGGTTATGGCTACGACCAAGAACTTCGCTCTGGTGAGTCAGTACAAATCATGACTGGAGCACCAATGCCAGCTGGTGCTGATACCGTTATAATGCGTGAACAGGCTAACGTTGATGGCGATAGAGTGAGTTTTGGTGATGCCGGTATTAAAACCGGACAGAATGTTCGTCAAGCTGGAGAAGATCTTGCGATCAACCAATCGGTATTTGATACCGGCACATTGTTGCAGGCACCAGAGATGGGCATGATCGCCTCACTTGGACTAGATAGCGTAAAAGTGAATCGTAGCCTAAAAGTCGCGGTATTTTCTACAGGTGATGAAGTTCAAGCCCCTGGAACGCCTCTGCGTGCTCACTCTATTTATGATTCTAATCGTTTTACCATCATGGCGATGTTGCAGAAATTAGGTTGTGAAATTATAGATCTTGGCATTCTTGAAGATGATGAGTCCATTATGGAGAATGCGATCACTGAAGCGAGTCGCAGCGCGGATTTGGTTATTACCTCAGGTGGTGTCTCTGTCGGTGATGCTGACTTTATTAAGAACGTTCTTGAAAAGCACGGTAACGTTGATTTTTGGCGTATTAATATGCGCCCGGGACGCCCTCTCGCTTTTGGTGACATTAATGGAACACCCTTCTTTGGACTTCCTGGAAATCCAGTCGCCGTAATGGTGTCGTTTATTAACTTTGTTGAACCCGCGATTAAGAAGATGCAAGGTGTTGGACAGTTTGTACCACACAAAGCCGTCGCCATTGCCTCTGAGCCACTGCGCTCTCGTCAGGGAAGAACAGAGTTTAGCCGAGGATTCTACGAGCTTGATGAAGAATCAGGACAATTAATGGTTCGCACGACGGGGAAACAAGGCTCGGGTATTCTACGTTCGATGAGTGAAGCAAACTGCCTAATAGAGATTGCACCACATATCGATACAGTAAAAGCAGGCGAAAGCGTGACAATTATCCCGCTACAAGGCAGAATCTAGCGCTAAATTATCAGCAGGTAGAAAATCATGGCTCGTACCATCATTTACGAATACAAGAATGAAGAGAAAACACTGACGTTTTCTTACCAACAGCATCGCAATATTCATGAGGCTGTCGCTGAAGCAGAGGGCATCGACCTTTCTGATTTCTTAAGAATGGAACAGCAAATCGAAGCCGTTTCGGATACCAAGGCTGTTCGCAATTATCGCGATAATCATTTTAAGAAATTGGGCTTTGGAAAAATAACTCTCATGCCTAAAGAGAACTTCGGAGTCGGCAAAAAGCCGATATAGTTACTGAATTCGATAACCAGGACACCGAGTCGATTGACTCGGTGTTTTTTTATTCACCCGACCAGAAACCAAACGTTTACCATATAAAAATTTTATTGTTCAGTGGAACTAATGGCATGAAATGGTAACTAACTCTATCAGCAGACTCGTAATATTCATTACAACAAAAACAGCGATAGAGCGAATATGATTAAGGTAATTTCTTTAGTAGCAACTTTGATGATTTTAGGTGGGTGCGCCTCGTACAACGAGTTTGCGAGCGAAACTCAACTATACAACCACAATCTAGAAGCTCGTAATTACTGCAAGCAAATAAGTGACTCCAAAGCATACTATCAGTGTTTCGATAAATTTCTATTGAAGTCCCCTACCGTCACACTAAATCAATTCTATACCGCGCAACGTTCATTGGAAAAAGCTAAGAACTCATCGGCGGCTCTTCAACCAACAGTTTAATACCGAGAATGATCAGTACTGCACCGGTCGTACCTTCCATCCAACGAACAAAATTTCCATTGTTAAGAAGTGATTTAGCGGAATTAAGCATGCCCGATAGTCCACACTGCCACACCATAGCGATGACAAAGTGAATCGCGGCCATTAACAATGATTGCAAAAATGGCGAGTACTCTGGGTTAATAAACTGAGGTAAAAACGCTAAGTAGAATACGGCCGTTTTTGGGTTCAACACATTAGACAAGAATCCTTCTCTTAGTGAACGCGATGCTGCTACGGTATTCACCTCTCCTTTCTCTAGTACTATGGCCTGATTTGATTTTAACGCTCGTAAACTTGAGATACCCAACCAAATTAGATAAGCAGCCCCCAACGTCTTTACAAACGCAAACAATTCCGCTGACTGCGTAAGTATCACCGATATACCCAGAGCTGAGAATGTTGCGTGAACAAATAGCCCCAAGCAGATGCCAAAACTGGTTATTGCACCATCATTGAAGCCGCCTCTAGAGGTGTTACGAATCACCAGCGCCGTATCTAGTCCCGGCGTTAGTGTAAGAATAGTAATAGCAATAAGGAAGGCTTCAAGGTTAAGAATATGCATAACGTCCACTGTCATCTTTCTAAAACATCAGAGTTCGAATTCTGAGGTAACTCCGATTAAAAATCCATGGTTAATTTGGATTTCCTCTCCAGATTTTATCGGCTACTTTCCGTAACTCCTTGTTAGTGTTAAGTTAGGACAATCGTTCACGCAAAAGGTCATAAGACATGGAAAACTACAACAAACTGGTTGAACACTATAAAACAATTTCTAATTTCAGCCATTTATCCGCTATATGTGGTTGGGATGCAGCGGCAATGATGCCATCTGGAGGTAACCAAGCCCGCTCAGAAGCGATGGCTCAACTGTCACTTCATATCCATCAACTATCGACCGCGCCGCAGCTAGCAGAATGGTTCGAACAAGCTCAGAGTGATGAACTCGACCCTTCACAACGAGCCAGCTTAGGGGAAATGAAACGACAATGGCAGCTTACCACTGTCGTTCCAGAAGAATTAGTGAAAGCAAAGTCTCTTGCTGGATCCAAGTGCGAGCACGCTTGGCGTACACAGCGTGGTGACAATGATTGGGATGGCTTTTGTAAAAACTTCGAAGAGGTAGTGAAACTATCGCAAGAAGAGGCCCAAATTAGAGCGGAACAATCAGGCTTAACTCCTTATGATGCGATGCTGGATATCTATGAACCGGGGGTAAACTCACAGCAACTCGATTCAATCTTTGGTGACTTGGTATCTTGGTTGCCAGAATTAACTCAACAGGTCATTGAAAAGCAAAAAACAGAGTCGGTTTATACCACTGAAGAGTCATACAGTACCAAAGATCAAAATGCGCTTGGATTGGAAGTGATGAAACTTCTTCAGTTCGACTTTGACCATGGTCGTCTGGATATCAGTTCGCATCCTTTCTGTGGTGGTGTGCCTCAAGATGTCAGGATCACAACACGCTACGATGAATCTGACTTTGTTCAATCTTTAATGGGAATTGTCCACGAAACCGGTCATGCTCGTTATGAGCAAGGCTTACCAAAACAGTGGGCAGGACTACCAGTTGGCCAAGCACGTTCAATGGGTATTCATGAATCTCAATCTTTGTTCTTCGAAATGCAATTAGGCAGAAGTCAACCTTTTATCGCCAACTTAGCGCCACTGGCTCAAAAACACTTCTCAACTAATGACGCGAAAGTATTCGAAGCAAACAATCTACAGAAAATCTATACCCGAGTGCAACCAGGGTATATTCGCGTTGATGCGGATGAGCTTACTTACCCTGCCCATGTCATTCTTCGTTATGAGATCGAACGAGATTTGATGAATGGTAAGATCTCCTATAAGGATATTCCTGAACTGTGGAATCTGAAGATGCAGCAGTACCTCGGTCTTTCCACACAAGGTAACTTTAAAGACGGTTGCATGCAGGACATTCACTGGACAGATGGTGCCTTTGGTTATTTCCCTTCTTACACTTTAGGGGCAATGTATGCAGCGCAGTTTATGGCGGCGATGAGAAAAGAGGTGGATGTGGACAACGCAATCTCTTCATTAGAATTGGCTCCGATCTTTGATTGGTTAAGTGACAATATTTGGAGTCAGGCAAGTACGCTTGCTACTGGAGAGTTGGTTAAAGAAGCGACTGGCTCAGAACTTAACGCTCAATTCTTTAGAACACATTTAGAAAAACGTTACTTATAGTTTCGGTCATGACTCGCGAAGTTAGACGACTTGGCGAGTCAACACTTTCCAGTCTGTGGCGCAAAGTGATAAGTAATTCAACGGTAACCGTTTTAACATTGCCTATTAATAGTTAGTCAATAAAGGCAATAGAAATGAAACTGTCCACACTATCGGTATTATTAATTCCGAGCTTGTTCATCGCTACAAGTGTGCAAGCGAACTCCTCAGAAGGTCCTAAGCTAATTTACTCCGCACACATTGATAAAACGTGTGGTGTACAAGTTGACAGCGAGGCGACCGGCACCTTAGGTTTTGGAAACCAAGTTCCTGAAGATGGTGCAACGTTTAAAGTTATTTCTAATCATAACGAAAATCATATGAACCCAAAGCTCCAAGTCACTCACTTCGAGGCTGACGATGACAAAATTACAGCACAAAATACTACGTTGGAAATTGATGGGACTGCACACAAAGTAGAAGACTTACAGAACGCTCCTGTCGAAGTTCAAGTCGGTGAGAACACAGCTCACGGTTACACAAGTGTTGGAGAATTTGAGTTTGAGGAAAATGGAGATAAAACGGCAACGGTAACCTATACCATTACCTGTACGCATGACATTGTGAAGGCTCAAGGTTAAATATCGACACAACATATAATGATTCGGGGGAGACCTATTCTATCCCCCGCCATTACTTCTGCTGAAAATTATCTTTTTGAGTCGTATTCAATCACTGAAATAACCGCGCCACATGGATCCTCTATCACCGCTATCTTACCGACACGCTCAATAGTCGTCACTGGAACCAATACTAAACCGCCGACTAATTCTGTTTAGTTCACAATAACTTCAACTTCGTCAACGGTTACGTAGGTGCGCCAATGTGCTCGAATATCCTTATCATCGACAGTAAGTATGCCAGCAAAAGGTTCCGTAGCGTTATCACTTGTAACCAGTGCGTAGCGACTACCATTTCGACCCGCTACCTCTTTTAACTTCCAACCAAGCATTGATTCATAGAACCGGCATGCTTGTTCAAAATCCGGGGTTATCAACTCTGACCAACTAAATAATCCATGGTCTTCAAACGGTTTATCCACTTACATACCTTCCACTTTTGACAGCCATTTCTCTCTCTTTACTAGGCAAATATCCATGATTAAACGAGCAATTTCCTCTGAACTTTGGTCTGGGTTTTGCTCATGCAGTGCTCTCCAAGCGACGTCGATAGCGCAGTTAATAACATCGCACGCTTCACCTACAACACCATCACTTCCACCTTTTTCAGTAGGAGTGATGCCATCTTTAATCTGTAGTTCTACTGATAGCTCGCCGACTTCTTCTACAAGTTTTTGTAAAAAGAACGGATAGGTTCTGTGTGGTTTTTCGGTGCCAAGTTCCTCGGATACCTTAACGAGTTGTTCAAACATTCAATTTTCCCCTATTCAATCGCCTTAGCACCTTAAAGATGGGAGTATTCTTAGTCGTTTTTAACATCATTGAAAAAGCGACCAATTGAGTCGCTTTTATCAGAACCATGATGGTAGTTTTATCGGATTTATTGATTATTAATTGCGGGCTGCACGCTTTGTGTAATATCTTCAAATTCAAACTTTCCATCATCTAACGCTTTCTTAATCTCGCTTTTTGCAGAAAAATCTAACGCAGCAAGATCCACTTTCTTAATTCGGCTGTCGTTCATCGTTTTGTAGTAGAGAACGCCATTGGTTTGGTCAACCACTGAAGTCCACTGAGTCGCGCTTGGTAGATCTGGGATATGCTCTCGATATTGCGGGCCAAACTCAGAGCCAATTGGAATATCGAAGTTATTCAATATATGAAAGGCTTGAGAAACTGCCTGTGCCGAGGTTTTGAGTTCAGGTGCAGTGGTGACATAAAATGCCGCTCGTACGAACCTAGAAGGCGGCGTAATGTCTCCAGGTAAGCCTAAGAACCCTGAACCGATACCGAATGATTTTGCCTCGACCTTTCCAAACTGCCGAGGAGCACTGGTTCCAGGTTGTAAGTGTAGGTAGTTGTTTAAGTTGGTCACCTGCCAAGGAAACGTTGGAGAGTTAGTCAGAACGCCTACTTCATTTTCGTAAATATGCACCTCTCCTTGGTTCATAATTTCAATCACAACACTTCGACCTGTTTTGTCCGTTACACGCCAATGCCCTGTTGGTGAAGGCTGTTCTTTAGCATCTAGATATACTGGCACGATATCTATAGATTTCATCGCGGTTATTACTTCATCGACAGTTTTAAATTGCGACAACATCCAACGTACAAAATCCATATCGGTAATGCTTTTCTGTCTTGCTTGCTCGTTGTACGGTTTTAGCGAACCGTACCCTTTGAAATAGAATAGTCCGGCACTCAACCCAGCCTCATTAACCCCTTCCCCAATAAACCGGTCATCACTTACTGATATACCAACAAAACCTAGACGACTACCCCAACTGAATCCTTGTTTATGATCGGGCATAATCGACGTGAACTGGTGCTTTCTCGGAGAGATGATCAGTTTACTATTTAGATTACTCTCACCCCATTCAATAGTGCGAGCTTGTATGAAGTCGTTTCCGACCGTAGAAAGAGAAATGCCAGTACAAGCACTAGCAGGTACGATAACGCTAGCTGAAAGCACTATCGCAATTAACGTTTTTCTGAACATTTCAAACAACCTAAAAGTAAGGCTACACATTGTAGTGCTATGAGTGTAGACCTAGTTCTCTTAGTTGAAAATGGAAATTGCAATACGATGAAAAGAATTATCTTTTCAGTTACTTAATTGATATTTTAATCCACCAAAAGACTCTCTATTCGTACAATTTTAGATCACCAGGTACGAAAAAGGCGACCCAAGGTCGCCTTTTTACACACTTACACAGTTTTAGAAGATGTGAAGTGTAGCATTGATGGTAAAGCTATCTAGATCTTTGTCATCAAATTTGGTTTTAACGCCGTTAAAACGTTGCCAACTCGCACCAACAGAAAGCATATCAGTCACGAAGTACTCTGCACCTACACCGTACATAAAGTCTGTACCGCTGTCGCTGCCACTTAGACCATCTTTATAATCAGCGTTGTAGTAGTGTAAACCACCTTTAGCGTAAAGCTGTACTGGACCAATATCGATACTTGGTTTAAGTGCTGCGTACCAAGAACCTAGTTCTGCGTAACCTTTCTTGCCCTCGCTAGTACCGTCGAAGTTACCGTGTTTCCAGTAACCACCTTCAATACCGATGATAGGCAGAATACCAGTACCAACGTGGAAACCCATTGGGGTATCGCTGTTACCATTGTAGTCTGCACGACCAGCAGAAACACCACCATACAACCACGCATCAGCAAACGCTGACGTCGACGCACCAACAAGCGCAAGCGCTAAAAGTGTCTTTTTCATTTGTAACCTTCTTGTTTAATAAAATGCGGCGAGTCCAATGAAAGCCACCGCGGAGCTTTATATATCACACACTATATCGTAGGAGAATCCTTCTAGTTTTAATTTTCGGTAAAACTTTCTGAATTCTCATACGCTTAGAAGTTATATCTATCACATTTTTGCATAGAATCTATTTAGTTGGACACTTAGCAAGCGTCTATCGCATTCAATACGCGTTTATCGGACACTGGGTATGGCGTACCGAGCTGCTGAGCAAAATAACTCACGCGTAGCTCTTCTAGCATCCAGCGAATCTCTTTAACATTTTCTGGTATTTTCATGCCTTTTGGAATCTTGTTAAGTAACTCTTTGTAGTCTTGAGTGACGGATTCCACTTTTAGCATGTGCATGCGATCTCGATTTGGGTCAATCGGTAACTTCTCCATACGTTTCTCAATTGCTTTCAAGTAACGCAGAATATCCGGCAGTCGTTTCCAGCCACATTCGGTTGCGAAGCCTTTGAAAATCAATCCTTCGATTTGCGCTTTTATATCCGATAATGCGAATGCCATAGTCAAGTCTACGCGACCTTTTAGCTTTTTATTAATGTTGAACGCAGTCGTCAGGATTGTTTCCACTTGCTGTGCAATGTCTACAACTGTATCGCCCAACTCTCCACGCACATACTCTTTAAGTTGCTCAAATTTGTCTGCATCCCAAACTAAGCCACCTTGACCTTCGATAAGCTTATCGATACCGCACGCTATACAGTCATCAATTAAGTCTAACACTTTGCCATAAGGGTTGAAATAGAGACCCAGCTTAGATTTGTTCGGAAGATTGGTGTGCAGATATTTAATTGGAGACGGCACATTCAGTAGCAGCAAACGACGTTGCCCTTCTTTCATGACCTGCTCTTGTTCGACTTCCGTTTCAAACAACTTAATTTCAACGCTGTCTTTATTGTCCACCAGAGCAGGATAAGCTTTCACATCAAATCCACCGCGCTTTTGCGAATAGACTTTTGGCAGTTCACCAAAGCTCCAGGTATGCAAACCTTGCTGCTCAATGTCATCATCAGCAACTTTAGACAAAGTTTGTTGCACTTTGTCTTTCAGGCTCTCTTTTAACTCATAGAGATTGCGATTCTCTTTAAGCTTTCTATTGCGATGATCCACAGCACGGAAAGTAATTTTCAGGTGATCAGGAAGTTGTTCTAGATTCCAGTCGTCCCTTAATACTTCCACACCGGTCATGCGGCGAAGTTCTTTTTCCAATGCATCTAAAAGCGGTACTTCCATCGGTGTGACACGAGCCAAGAATGCGTCTGCGTAGTTTGGCGCTGGAACAAAGTTCTTACGTAGTGTCTTTGGCAATGCTTTGATTAAGCTCACCACCAGTTCGTGTCGCAACCCTGGAATTTGCCAATCGAACCCTTCACTATCAATTTGGTTAAGGATAGGTAATGGGATATGCACTGTTACACCGTCACTATCTTCTCCAGGTTCAAACTGATAACTTAGCTTGAGTTTAAATCCACCTTGATGCCAGAAATTAGGATAATCAAGATCGGTGACATGACTAGCGTCGCCCTTAAACAGCATCTCTTTTTCAAAATTAAGAAGCTCTTTGTTCTTCTGGCTTGCTTTCTTCCACCACGTATCAAAATGGCGCCCAGAAACAACTTCCGTACCTACACGTTGATCGTAGAAATCAAACAGCTCATCGTCGTCAACCAGAATATCCCGACGACGCGACTTGTGCTCAAGCTCTTCTACTTCTTGTAGTAGCTTTCTGTTTTGTTTGAAAAATGCGTGCTTGGTTTCCCAATCCCCTTCAACTAAGGCACTGCGCACAAACAGTTCGCGACTTAAAACTGGGTCAATCGCACCATAGTTAACCAATCGCTTCGGAACAATTGGTACTCCGTACAACATCACTTTTTCGTGTGCCATTACGGCTGCGCGTTTCTTAGACCAATGGGGTTCACTGTAGCTACGTTTGATTAGGTGTTTTGCTAGAGGCTCAATCCACTCTGGTTGAATTTTGGCGATAATACGTCCCCAGAGCTTAGAGGTTTCCACCAGCTCTGCCGACATAATCCACTTAGGTTGCTTCTTAAACAGACCTGAAGCCGGGAAGATATGGAATCGTGCGTTTCGAGCCCCTTGGTACTCATTTTTCTCTTGGTCTTTCACACCAATATGAGACAACAAGCCAACCAGTAAGGCAGTATGGACCGATTGGTAACTGCCTGGTTCTTGGTTGAGCTTTTCATCCATCTCACGCATGGCTTGATGTATTTGGAAGTAAACATCTTGCCACTCACGTACACGTAAGTAATTTAAATAGTCTTGCTTGCATTGCTTGCGGAATTGGTTTCCAGACAACGCTTTTTGTTGTTTTTGAATGTAATCCCATAGGTTTACAAACGTCAGGAAATCAGACTCTTTATCGAAAAAGCGCTTGTGTTTGTCGTCAGACGATTGCTGCTTGTCACTAGGACGTTCTCTTGGGTCTTGAATAGACAATGCAGAAGCGATAACCATGACTTCTTTTAAACATCCAAGTCTTGGTGCTTCTATCACCATTCGAGCCAAACGAGGGTCGATTGGCAGGCGAGCCAACTTACGACCAATTGGAGTTAAACGTTTCTTAGGATCTTTTGCTTTATCATTGATAGCACCTAACTCTTCAAGCAGACGTACACCGTCTTGGATATTGCGTTTATCAGGTGCTTCAACAAATGGGAAAGCTTCGATATCGCCCAACCCCAAAGCCGTCATTTGCAGAATGACCGACGCTAGGTTGGTTCTAAGAATTTCAGGATCAGTGAATTCTGGGCGTGATTCGAAATCTTCTTCCGAATACAGACGAATACAGATCCCCTCTTCTACACGGCCGCATCGACCTTTACGCTGGTTTGCACTTGCCTGAGAAACTGGCTCAATAGGAAGACGCTGAACCTTTGTGCGATAACTGTATCGACTAATGCGAGCGGTACCTGGATCAATGACGTACTTAATTCCCGGAACAGTCAGAGATGTTTCAGCAACGTTAGTGGCGAGTACAATTCGTCGACCTGCATGTGGTTGGAAGATCTTATTCTGTTCGCCAGCGGATAATCGAGCGTACAATGGAACAATCTCAGTATCACGAAGGTTACGTTTTGCTAATGCATCCGCCGTATCACGAATCTCACGCTCACCGTTCATGAAAATCAGAATGTCACCAAGACCTTCATCACACAGTTCATCTACCGCTTCGAAAATGCCTTCTAGCTGATCTCTATCGCCATCATCGTCCCCAGACAGAGGGCGATAGCGAGTTTCAACTGGGTATGTTCGTCCCGAAACCTCAATAATCGGCGCGTCATTGAAATGTTTTGAGAAACGCTCTGGATCGATGGTCGCTGAAGTGATGATGATTTTTAAATCAGGGCGTTTCGGGAGTAACTCACGTAAGTACCCCAGAATAAAGTCGATATTCAAACTACGCTCATGCGCTTCATCAATAATGATGGTGTCATATTGATTAAGAAAACGATCGTGTTGAATTTCAGCCAGTAAGATACCGTCAGTCATCAACTTCACTTGAGTATTCTCAGAAATCTGATCGTTAAATCGGACTTTATACCCAACGAACTCGCCGAGTGACGTCTCCATCTCTTCGGCAATACGATTTGCCACTGAGCGCGCAGCAAGTCGTCTAGGCTGTGTATGACCAATTAAGCCAAATTGTCCTCGACCTAATTCTGAGCAAATTTTTGGTAGCTGAGTCGTCTTACCTGAACCTGTTTCACCCGCCACAATAACCACTTGATTGTTCTCAATGGCTTCGGCAATTTCATCTTTCTTCTGACTAACCGGCAGCTGCTCTGGGTAGTTGATGGTGGGTTTTGTAGCTGCGCGCTGTTGAGCAACCATCATCGATCGCGCAATATCGATAGCAATCTCGTCGAATACTGCAGATTGAGCTTCTGGTTTTTTAATTCTTGTTGCGCCTGCGATACGCTTACTCAAACGAAAGCGGTCGCGAATCATACAGTCTTTTAATGCTTTTTTAAGTGACTCTGGATTATTCGCTCGCACTTGCGACTGTTGATTGGAATTTTGAGAGGAAGTCAAAACGTTCCCTACTTAACTTTTTACTATTAAAAACTGGCCGGATTGTAGCACAGGTAGGAAATTCGCGTTAAGCGAGAAGGATACAAAAAAGCTCCGCAATGCGGAGCTTTCTGATTAGAAGTGGTATTGAAGATAGAAGGTGCTGTAGTTACTACCACCTTTGATTCGACCAAACTGGGACGAAGCTTCGAATATCGCACTGCGGTGATGCAGAGCATAACCCAACCATAACTCTTCAAGCTCTGGTTTACCGATAATAGAGCCTATGCTGATATCATAAGAAATATCAATGTAGTTCATAAGGTGACTCGCACGCTTCTCTTTTTTATCCATCTCTTGTTGTTCGATATAGGTAATGTTGTCGATATATGACAGGCCGTTACCCACACCTAAACGCATCTTCACTGGCCAGTTAAATGTGTAATATGCTTTGATAAGCGTGATAAATTCTGTACCAGAGCCTTGAACCTCAGAACTCCAGTGGTGAGCAATACCCGGACTCAAATAGATATCCAACGGCATACCAAACAACTCATCCGTTAATGGATGGCCATAAAATACTGATGTTACTTGGTTATTATACGGATCGCGCTTACCATTAAAGGTCAGGATATCACCCATGTCCGATGGTGACGCATAACCATGAGCTACACGCACATAAGGTTTAGCTCCGATATCACGACGTACTTGCTTCGCTTTTGATGTTGATTTTTTCTTCTCGTTGAAGAAACCAACACCGAAATACACTTCGCCTTCAAAACGTTCTTTAATCACTGATGAATGATACGCTTGGTTATCTAGCATGCGAATATTAGTCGCACCTACAAGGTATAGGTTTGATACGACGTGGTATTTAGCATCAACGCCCATCGCATAGTCCATACCGCCACTTAGGCTATCTGTAGTGCCTCGGTATGTACCATAGTATTCGGTGTTAAAGTCAGCATCTTTATAACGTAGTGTAACGTTAGGACGTAATTCAAGGTCACCATAATCAAGCATACCTTGAAGTCTAAAGTTTGCATGATAACGGTTATGTCCGTCTGTCATTAGCTCAGTGTCGAAGTGCCAAGCGTCATCAAAGTTGTAACGCATTTGCAAACCATAATCCGCAGTGTCTCCCCCAACGGCATTTTGCTCGTCTGCTGGTATGTCGATAAAACGCATACGCGCAATGGCGTTAAGCTCTAACTCTTTGTCATCCGTTTTATAGAGGTGGGCGCCTGCCATAGTACCGTCTAGAAAGACATAGTCATTCTTAAAGAACATCATCGGAATAAAGGTACTAACGGAGGTATCACTTCCTTTGGTATCAAAAGGAATGTTCGCTGTACGCCACACTGCTGCAATGCCCCAATCCGCTTCTTGCGCTGACTCTTCTGCCAATACCACTGGTGCTGTACAAAGTGATGCTGCGGTCGCGAGCGCGAGATTTCTCTTTATCATGTCTTGCAGTTTCTCCAACTGGAATATGTTTACAATTAATAAGCTAAGGAGCACGTAATCACTATTTTGACTGATAGCCAAAATTCACACGCCATTTATCAAATAACCTAACAACAGCTACCTCAGTGAAGTAGAGTTGTATATTATGGGGTTAACGCATATTTTTATGTCACCACACTGTTATTTGCCTTATGGCTCAATAAATAACCAACAGTGATGGGTGTCATAGTTTCCACTATTTAGACGAATCGTGAAAGTAGAAAAGTTAAAAAAAATTCTCCAATCTTTGCCAAACGATCAACATATTGATGTCGTCACAGGTGAGACATGGCTTCCAGAACGACTTTTGAGTGCCAAAGTCGATAATGACTTGTTATTCTTAGAGTTCGACAACGCTCCTGACGAAGCGGAAGATACATTTGAAGGTCGAGGATTTGTTGAGCATGAAATAGAGCTAGTTCGTGAGCGATTAGCTCAGATGATCGACCAAAGCAACAATAAAGAGCATCTTTTGGATGCTTTGACTGCTTTTTTCCTAATCGGTCATGAAACGAGTAGCTCAGAGTTTGTCGAATTGCTTGAGCAAATGAATGAAGCTACGACACCATCAGAGCACCCAGCACTGGAACATTCCTAGAAAGTAAGTAGAAAGAACGCCTCATGAAAAAGCTCAATCCTGTGTTGGCAGGACCAATATTACGTCGCACTAACCCTCAGCATATCACCCTATGGTTGGCGACCTCATTGTGTCCTTCAAACCTTCAACTTGCGATCAATAACGATGATGTGATTTCCTACAGTGATTTTGATTCTGAGCAGGTCTACAAAATAAGCAACAAGCTATGGATCATTCAGTTCCACACTAATCTTTTAACGTCTCAGACTGGCCGCCTAGGTTATAACGTGGTTTGGCGAGAATCCAAGAGCAGCGTTCTTAATGACAACATGTTCTATTCATCGTCATCTTGGATAGACATCATATTGTCAGATAAGTCTGATCATATTCTTCACGGTTCATGTAGAAACCCACATCATCATAGTGAAGACAGCCTGCTTCAAGTTGATTCATTGCTCGATCAGTTAGCGACTCCTACAAAAGACAATGATCGACCAGACCTTCTGTTACTCACTGGCGACCAAATATACGCTGATCATGTTGCCGGCCCCATGTTGGTGGCTATCCATAAAGTCATCAAATTACTTGAGTTACCTAGTGAGTCATTTATTGGTGCGCCTGTTGGAGATGCAGATGAACTCTATCGTTGTACCAACGCTCTCTATTCTAGAGACAAAATACTCCCCCAATACCAAGATGAGACTCATCGTCTAAAGCGTCTGATTAATAAAGGTGACACACCTATTTTCAGCTCTAGAGAGTGCGAAAATCATCTGATTAGCTTCTCAGAATTTCTGGCGATGTACATACTTAATTGGTCTCCTGAACTCTGGGATGCCATTCAGTTTGACCAACTGCGTCCCAACGATAATTCTGAGAACCAACCTTTACTAGAAAAAGACCAACCTCTTTGGAGCAAGGAAAAAGCAGAGCTCGATAAATTTGTCGCTGGATTACCTGAGGTCAGGCGAGTCATGGCACATGTCCCAAGTTATATGATTTTTGACGATCACGACGTAACTGACGATTGGAACCTAACTGTTGGCTGGGAAAAAGCAGCTTACGAGAACGCGTTTTCTAAGCGAATAATAGGTAACGCTCTATTGTCCTATCTACTGTGCCAAGCTTGGGGTAATACGCCAGTTCAGATGAAGAATGACTGGCGAAACAGTTTGGTTGGGCTGTTCTCTTATGCCAACGCAAACAAAATCATCGCGCAAGACCAACACGATGACTTAATTACGCAATTGCTGCGATACGAGAAGTGGCACTTTAGTCTTGATTCATCACCTAAAGTAGTGGTTCTTGATACTCGCACACGACGCTGGCGTTCCGAATCCAATCTAAATAAGCCATCTGGTCTAATGGACTGGGAAGCGATGGTTGAATTTCAACAAGAGCTCATCGGTCTAGACTCTGTTGTTGTTGTCTCTCCCGCACCTATGTTTGGTGTGAAATTTATAGAAACACTACAAAGTATGGCGACAAAAATGGGTAATCCACTAATTATTGATGCTGAAAACTGGATGGCTCATCCTGGAAGCGCCAATACTTTACTGTCTATTTTTACCCATACTAAGACACCTAAGAACTTTGTCATTTTGTCGGGTGACGTACACTACTCCTTCGTCTACGACGTCAAACTTCGTTATAAGCAGACGGACTCGCACATTTACCAAATAACCTGTAGTGGAATAAAGAATGAGTTTCCGGAACCACTGCTTACGATTTGTGACACTCTCGATAAATGGCTTTACTCTCCACGTTCACCGCTCAACTTATTTACTAAGCGTAAGCGTTTGAAGATCTTCAAACGTAAGCCCGAACCAAGTCATCATAATCGCCTGGTCAATAAAAGTGGTATCGGAAAGGTACGATTGGATAATGAAGGCAAACCTATCGAGATATCGGTCCTTCATGGAGATGGCACAAAAACCACATTCCCTGAAACTAATTCCGAAAGCTAAACTCTAATTACTTGTGATCTGGCTCAACAATCACTATGTATTATAAATAAGCAATAAAATCAGGTAACGCCATGTTTAATTCCATTACTTCCATGTTTAAACAACTTATTGAAGGCGATGACTTATCTAACAATAAGTCAATTAGCCCTAACCTTGCTATGGCTGCACTGCTTTGCGAAGTGTCTAATGCCGATCATCAAGTGGAAGAGCAAGAAGAAAAAGCCAAGCTATCTTTAATTGAACGACTGTTAGGACTTGACGAATCAGAGTCGAAAACGCTATTGGTTCAAGCACAAGAACAGACAAAGAACTCAGCATCTTTGTACGACTTTACCTCTAGCTTAAGAGAGTTAAGTCAGGAGAAGCGCTTTGATTTAATCAAAGCCATGTGGGAAGTCGCCAACGCAGACGGAGTTATCGACCCACTAGAAGATGCAGTGATTCGCAAAGTAGCAGAGCTCCTCTATGTTGATCACAGTGAGTTTATTCGAGCTAAGATTCAAGTTACTGATCAGTAATCCCACACGCTATGAGCACAAAAAAGCCGAGCAGAAAAACTCTGCTCGGCTTTTATCATTCTTAGTCAGCAAGTTACAGCATGGTCAATGCCAATTTAGCGAGGTTGTATGCATCAACATAACCCGAGTGCTGTCTGCCTTCCCACTCTATTCCTTGGCTTTCTTGTGCCGCTTTGTGACCAATACGCTTATCTTTAAGTCGATGCTGCATGCGATATAAGGTCGCTAAATTAACAAACTCTTTGAATGGCATTTCGATGCCTTTCGATTGACATTCTTCGAGTAAGATAATGTCGTCTCGGCCCCATGAAGCATAAATTTTGTTAGGCCCACCAAAATTTTTAACCATCGACTGAATCACAGACGCTAGTGGACGCCCCTGCTTTTCTACTTTACGTGGTGTTATACCTGTAAGCTCTGTACAAAATAACGACACCTTGTCAGTTTCAGGCTTAACGTAATATTGTGCTCGCTTCACTACTTCTTGTTTAACTAAATCTATTTCTGCTAGCCCTACTTCAATTATCTCGCCAGTCGTGCCAACACCGTCGACATTCCAACAACACATTTCAAGATCAAAACAAACGACACGATTATAATTCATAGGGATTTTAAGATTAGTTAAACGAACCGTCGGATTGTAACGTATCAAACGTCAAACCTCGACAGTTCTCCATTCAATCGCTAAAAAATCAAGCAACCATTGCTCTGTTCCTGCCTTTATCTTTGCTTCTATACAATAAATCATCGGCACGGTTCATGAGTTTCTCCAAGGACTCTCCTCTAAATACGGACGCACCTATACTCAGTGTACAAACAAAGTTTGGATCGATGGTGTCCCATTTCATAAAGGAAATATCTTCACACACTTCGTTTAGATAAATGTTGAGTAACTCTTCGTCAACACAACGACTTATCACAGCAAACTCATCGCCGCCGAGCCTGAACAGCATATCATCGGGATACAGTTGCGCTTTTATATACGCAGCAACTTGCATCAAGATTTCATCACCAGAAACGTGACCATATTTATCGTTAATTTGCTTAAACTTATCAATATCAATAATGACTAAAGAAAATGGCTTATTGCATGAAATATGGTAATCCGCTAACCGATTGAATGCGCGTCGATTGTACACTTCCGTTAAAGGGTCTCGCTCTACTAAGTATTGCAAGTCACGTGTTCTGCGACTGACCAACTTGGTCAATCTTCGTTGTTCACGCAGCATTAACTGAACCACGTAAGCCAATAGAATCGAAATGATAAAACCGCCTGAAGCAACACATAGGAGAATAAAACTGTCATTCTGAGAAATTTCTGAATCGTGTTTAAACTGAATGTTCCACTGTCGATCATAAAGATCCACAATGATGCTCTTTATATCCCCAGACAACGTTTGCCACGCTGAATTCTCATACATAATGGGGTCATCTTCGGCATCAAACCCTAAATCTACAACTTGAATACCCACTTCTTTACCGATGGAGGTTCGAGAAACAATCTGCTCGAAATATGCGGTTGTCCGAACAACTCCAATAACCACTCCACGTAATGAGTTATCACCGACCTCGAATACTGGGTGATAAACTAGCATCCCTTGTTTAGGTAACGAACGATCAAACCCGTCCTGTAATAGGCGAATCTTATCTGACAAACTCGGCTCTCCGGTTTCCAGTGTGCTGCGAATCACTCGTCTAACACGCTCTCGGGAAGAGTAGTACCCCAATGCACGTAAGTTGGCTTCATTAACAGGATAGACATCACTTGCCACATAAATAGGTTCATCATTTTCAAGGATATAACCATCTTGGCGAGGTTCGTCTTTAGGTACCGTATATATTTGATAACTTGGAAAGTGTTGCTTGACTCGCTCTACGTGCGACTCAATCTGCTCAGGGTACACCTTCTTCATCCATTGCATAGCTATCAAACTTTTTGAATCTGCTAGCAATGGAGCGACAAAAGTGGAGAAATTATCCCACGTTGGTGGTTGAGTTGCGTGATAGAAACTAGCTCCTGCGCCAATAAAAGCAACGTCCAACATGACAAGTTCTTTTATATTCTCTGCTTGGTTTTGAGCTAAGAACTCAAAATTAGAATCGGAAAGTTGTTTTTGTCCTTTATATACAAGATGTGTAATGAAAATCGTTAATACCAATCCGAGAATTAGTACTAACACGGAGTACCGCTTGACACCACGGTCCTCTTTGCTTAAGCCTGTAACCATATATATTGTCCTAACTGGTTATAGTTTTATTAGTGTTACCAGTTTTTATATTTGTATTAAATATTATTAGCCATGTGATATAAGTACCGAAAATACAATACCTTACCTTTTACTGTTAAATCTTACACAGCTCTGACATGGACAAAAGTTACAGTGTTAAAAAAAACAGCGAAGATCACCTAAATTTGTAAAATCGTCATTATCTGCTGAATTCTTCGCCAAAAAACTCACTTTGTAATGACATTATTGCGAAACCATCGCGCTATGAGCCTTGATTATGCTAGACTTCGCCCCAAAATTAACAACTAATGACTGACACATAGAGAAACTCCTATGAACATCGATCTAAATGTTATCCCAACTACTTTCGACATGTTGCACGCTGGCCTAGCGGCTTCTAGCGTTTTGTTGCTTGCCATCGCGGTGTCACGCAAAAGCAAAGTCGTTGAAAAAGTGGTCGAAAAACCAGTAGAGAAGATCGTCGAGGTTGAAAAGCCAGTAGAAAAAATCGTTGAAGTTGAGAAAGTCGTGGAAAAAGTTGTAGAAGTAGAATCTAAACTTGCGACTGCTTCTACCGATTCTGCGATGCAACTTCTGTCTTTGATGCAGCAAGAAGCTCGCATGGTCGATTTCCTGCAAGAAGACCTAACTTCATTCTCCGATGAAGAAGTGGGTGCAGCAGCTCGTGTTGTCCATTCTGGCGGTAAAAAAGTGATCACCGAGTACTTTGCTTTGTCTCCAATTCGCAGTGAAGACGAAGAAACTCGCGTAACAATCGAAGAAGGCTTTGATTCGCAATCTGTTCGCCTAACTGGCAACGTAACAGGTAATGCACCATTCTCAGGCACACTAATTCATAAAGGTTGGAAAGCCGACAAAGTAACTCTGCCTAAGTTGTCTGAGAACTACAACGCATCTGTCATCGCACCAGCAGAGGTAGAGCTATAATGGAGCTATCAACGCACGAACAGAATCAGCCATCTGCTCATTACAGTGTCGGTATCGACTTAGGTACAACGCACTGTGTTATGTCGTTTCTTGATACGACAGATGAGTCCGCGCAAGTAGAAGTAGCTTCTATTCCACAGCTTACAGCGCCCGGTACTGTAGAATCTTTCAAACAACTAGGTTCATTTCTATATCAACCTCATGAGCACGAGATGGGACAAGGCTCCCGCACTCTGCCATGGACAAGTGAGCCAAAGGCTCTGGTTGGTGCCGTTGCTCGAAACCTTGGTTCAAAAACACCTATTCGTCTCGTAGCGAGTGCTAAATCTTGGCTGTGTCACGGCGGTGTGAACCGACGTGAGAGCTTTCTTCCACAAGGCAGTCCAGAAGTCACCAAAGTGTCTCCTCTTCGTGCGACTGAGCTGTATCTAGAACACTTGAAAGATGCATGGAATCACATGCACCCAGAGCATAAGCTCGAAGACCAAGACGTAACCATTACCGTTCCTGCTTCTTTTGATCCTGCTGCGCGCGATCTTACTGCAGAAGCTGCTCGTAACGTTGGATTAGCTCACCTAACCCTACTTGAAGAGCCTCAAGCGGCATTGTATAGCTGGATTGACAACAGCGACGATAAGTGGCGTGACGAAGTCAATGTTGGCGATGTTGTTTTAGTGGTCGATGTCGGTGGCGGTACCACAGACTTATCTTTGGTCGCAGTGACGGAACAAGATGGCAACCTGAACCTTGAACGTGTTGCCGTTGGTGAGCATATTCTGCTCGGTGGCGACAATATGGATCTTGCTTTAGCTTATCGCCTAAAGATGAAGCTAGCGCAAGATGGTAAAGAATTGCAACCATGGCAAGTTCAAGCAATGACTCATGCTTGCCGTGACGCTAAAGAAGCCTTACTAAATGACTCTGAGCTGCAAGCAGTGCCGATTGTTGTCCCTAGTCGTGGCTCTAAGTTACTAGGCGCAACGCTGAAAACTGAACTGACCCAGCAGGAAGTTCAACAAACTCTTGTAGACGGCTTCTTCCCACAAGTGGGCATTCAAGACCATCCGGTTCAACGTGCTCGCGGTGCATTAACGCAAATGGGCCTTCCTTACGCACAAGATGCGGCGATTACTCGCCATATTGCTGCATTCTTGAGCCGCCAAAGCAATGCAACAGATAACGCCTTTGCAGGTATTCCTGGCATGCAACCAGCACCTGAGTTCGTAAAGCCGACAGCCCTGCTCTTTAACGGCGGTGTACTTAAATCGAAACTACTCTCTGATCGTTTGTTCAACACCATTAACGCGTGGCTTGAGACTGCGGGCTCAGACAAGGCAAAAATGCTTTCTGGCCTAGACTTAGATCTTGCCGTTGCAAGTGGTGCAGCTTATTACGGTAGCGTTCGACGTGGTCAAGGTGTTCGAATTCGCGGCGGTATTGCCTCGAGTTATTACATCGGCATTGAAAGTGCGATGCCTGCGATTCCGGGAATGGCTCCTCCAATGGAAGCCCTTTGTGTTGCACCGTTCGGTATGGAAGAAGGCAGTAGTGTTCAAGTCCCAAGTCAAGAATTTGGACTTGTCATTGGTCAACCTGTTCATTTCCAATTCTTCGGTTCAACTACCCGCCGTGATGATGAGGCAGGAGTTCATCTTGACTTTTGGCAACCAGAAGAGCTTGAAGAACTGCCAGAAATTCAAGTTACCTTGCCAGTATCAGAAGGCCGCAGCGTTGGCGAAGTGGTTCCTGTGACACTATCATCGCGCGTTACTGAACTTGGCACTCTATATCTGGAAGCCATCGCTTCGGATAATGGCCAAAAATGGCACGTTGAATTTGACGTCCGCGAAGACGCATAACAATAATTAAATGACAAAACGGCACATTATGTGCCGTTTTTTATCGCTAATCCCAGTCTTTATTAAGACCTAACTGGAGCATGTCATGGCATCCTCACAATATCTGGTCGGTATCGATTTAGGTACAACCAATACGGTTGTCGCATTCTGTGAAATTCAAGACGACCTCTCTAACTCTCCGGTCGAATTGTTTGAAATCGACCAACTCGTTGGCCCGGGCGAAGTAGTGCGTAAACCACTACTACCCTCTTTCCGTTATCATCCAGCAGCTCAGCAAGTGTCCGAAGCGGACCTCACTCTCCCATGGGAAAATCAATCGGTCGATGGTGATCTGAAAAATATCATCATTGGTGAATGGGCGAGAGAGTTGGGTGCAAAAGTTGAAGGCCGACAGGTCTCAAGTGCTAAGAGTTGGCTATCGCACACTGCAGTTGATCGTGAAGACGACATTCTACCGTGGGCCGGCGCGCATGATGTCGAAAAAGTGTCGCCAGTCATCGCCAGCGCAAGCTATCTCAACCATATTCGTCAGGCATGGAACCACCGCCATCACTACAACAAACTTGAAGATCAAGATGTAGTCATTACGGTTCCAGCTTCCTTTGATGAAACCGCAAGGAAGCTCACCCTACAAGCCGCAAAATTGGCAGGACTACCAAAAGTCCACCTGTTAGAAGAGCCACAAGCCGTTTGTTATGACTGGTATGCGAGACACAAAGATACCGCAGCACAAGAGTTGGCCCAAGTACCGCTTATTCTGGTATGTGATGTTGGCGGTGGTACTACTGACTTAAGTTTGATTGAAGCTAAACACGACAATGACGAACTAACACTGAATCGAATCGGTGTCGGCGAACACCTTATGCTAGGTGGTGATAACCTTGATCTGGCTCTTGCACATATGGCTGAGCAGCGCTTTAACGAGGCTAAAAAGCTTAACGCGGCTAGTCTTACCAAGCTGATTCAACAAACTCGCAAGGCGAAAGAGGCGTTGCTGTCTGAAAATGCTCCAAATGAAATGAAAATCACCATGTTGGGCAGTGGTTCTCGTTTAATCGGTGGCACCAAAAGCATCGCTCTTACCAAACAAGAAGTGCATCAAATAGCTTTAGAAGGCTTCTTTCCGACCACGACGTTTGGTGAGCTACCTGACAAGAAACGAAGCGCTGTCGTTGAATTTGGACTGCCTTACGTCTCCGACCCTGCGGTAAGTAAGCATGTCTCCGAGTTCTTGCATTTGCACCAAGAGGTTGCGAAAGACGCCTTAGGCGATCAAAGTGACCCAGCGATTCCTGTTGGCCTGCTACTCAACGGTGGTGTTTTCAACAGCGACTTGGTCACACGTCGCGTGGTCGATATCGTTGAGAATTGGAAAGGTTCTGCTGTTTCTTTACTTTCTAACCCTCATCCAGATTGGTCTGTTGCACTTGGTGCTGTCGCTTTTGCAAAAGCACGTCGTGGTGCACAACTTAAAATTGGTGGCGGTAGTGCCCGTTCCTACTTCCTGCACTTACAAGAAAAGAACAAACTTGGCCAAGCCTTATGTTTGTTGTCCAAAGGGACAGATGAAGGGCAAGAAATTCGTTTAACTGGTCGTCGGTTTGCGCTGACTCTGGGTGAGCCTGTTCGATTTAACCTTCTTACTTCAACTCATGATTACTTTGGCGATCATCAAAAAGTACAGAACGGTTTAATGGTTCAAATTGATCCCGATCAGTTCGCACCGCTGCCTCCATACATCAATACGTTACAGGGTAATGATTCTCAGCTTGCTGCCAATCAAAAAGAACGAGTTGAAGTTCAGCTCGCTTGCCAATTAACCGAGGTTGGTACGCTTAAGATTGAATGTGTAAGCACTGAGGATGATGCTCAGCGATGGGCGCTTGAATTTGAAGTTCGAAATCAGCAGGCACAAGAAGAAACGGTCACCGCTCATCCTGGGCTGGAGCCAAGCAAAGATTTGATTTCTCGTTTGTATAGTGGCAACAAAAACAGCGCTGACAGCAAAGAAATCAAGCTGCTCTCCAAAACACTTGAGAAAAACCTTGGTAAGAAAGATGACTGGGATTTCTATACCTTACGTTCTCTAGTTGACAGTTTTTCACTGGGTCGCAAACGTCGTCGTCGTTCTGAACAACACGAAAAGAATTGGCTTCGATTAACAGGCTTTTGTATGCGCCCTGGTTTTGGTGATGCGACTGACTCATGGCGTATGGAGCAAATCTGGGGGTTGTACCAACAAGGTATTCAGTTCCAGAATGCACAAGGTTGGAGTGATTGGTGGACTTTTTGGCGTCGTGTTTCAGGTGGTCTAAATGAAGAACAACAGGAAGTAATATTAGGTGGAATCGCTAAATACTTACACCCTGGTGCGATGAAAAATACAAAAACATTCCAAGGAGCGAAGGACAAAGGCTATGAGGCCATGGTTCGTTTATCGGCAAGCTTAGAGAACTTGTACGTTGATGACAAAGTTCTGTTAGCTACTTGGTATCTCAGCAAAGCCCTCAACCAGTCTCAGTTCGAACAAGCACACTGGTGGGCATTAGGCAGACTTGCTTCTCGTACACCACTCTACGGCAGCCAACATAACGTGATATCGCGGGAACAGATTGAACAATGGCTACCAAAACTTCTTAATCAAGACTGGCTAAAAGAACCAATGATAGGCTTTGCCTGTGTCCTTATGTGCCGTAAAACCGGCGACCGCTCTCTAGATATTTCTGATGACTATCGGGCACAGGTGCTAGATAAGCTGAAAATGTCGAAAGCACCTTCTAGTTGGCATGAGTTGGTTTCCGAGGTCAAAACACTGTCGGAATCTGATTCTAAAAAGTTATTTGGTGATGCCCTACCGGTTGGCCTGCGACTTATCAATCAATAAAGCAGCGACACAGTTTGCTATGGTTTGGAACACTTTGGCACAAATAGGTAAGTAATATCGGCTATTCCAAGCTAATTTTCGTTAAGGCGTATACATTGCGCCTTAACGATGATTATCACTCCTCATAATAGCGGAAACCTAGTAATGAAAAATCGAGTCATTGAGTATCAGCCATTGGGCATCGGTGCTTGGGTAAGAATTGAAGTCACAGTTGAAGTCGCCGATGTTCTTGCTAAAGAATATACAGGTTACGGATGGCCAGTCAGAGTGTATAGCTACATCTACGATGGAAATTAAAAAAAGAGCTCATATGAGCTCTTTTTTTAGATAGCGACTCGTAACCTTAGGCCGATAATCCAAGTACTATCTTTATCAGAAAACGCAGGGTTCTTTATATACTGTAAGTCTGGTGTGACTTGAATATAGTCATTCATAGCCCAGTTATAATATAGCTCTGAGGTAATTTGATTGTCTAAACCACTCCCAAACGCTTCATTGACTTCACTCCAGTTTACGGCGAAACCCAAATTACTCGTTGCATTACCCAAACCAAAGTAGCCGATACCTGCGCTGATAGAAGTATCATACAAGGCTACATCTCCGCTTGAGAACCCTCCTCGAATAAATGGCATCAACTGCGCTGTCGCAAAATAGCTCGCTGAAAAGTTGATACCACGGCCGTTTTGATCGCTATAGGTTGTACTACCATCTGGCAAGGTAATTGTTGACAAGTTATGCCTTGTACCACCATCAATATTCCATGCTGTGACATGTACGTTATCGGTATAAATTTGCTCTTGAGAAGCGGTCCAACCAAACTCTAACGTTGTAAAAAGTTTACTGTCGTCAAAGAAAGAATTAAATGGGTCACTAGAGTCACCGTTAGCATCGGCTACCCCACCAATCAGATAAAAATTGTCAGTCAACATATGACCTACGGCTAATCCAAGTACACCATCATCAGGCAAGCCAATTGCGCCTCCTCCTGTGCTAAAGGCCAGGTTAGTAAATCCCGTCCAAGGGCTCGCAAGAGCATAAGTATCGACGTAATCGGTGGTATCTAGATACCCAAGCATGAGCGACGTTCTACCCTGGTTTAACTTTTGTTTCCAATACAAGTTAGTGAGACGACTGCCTTGGTCAGAATACGCAGGCCCTATCATACCGACATAGCCGACACCATCAGGTAGACTGGGAGTAACATTGCCGATAAACGAAAACTCTTTAGGTGAAAGGTCGGTGTACTTATGTCTGTGCTCTACTTTCCATACCAGTCCACCAACATTACCTGAATCTAGGCCAACTAAGTTCCAACTCCCGTAGAAACGAAACACACCAGCGGCGGCGTTATTTTCGCCTCCTGTCACAGTGTCCGAAGCACGAAGCCCCAATGATTGATAATCTAAGCCAAATGTAAGATTTTGATTTTGCTCTAACGATTCTCTCCAGTTCAATTTTGGGTTTGGCTTTGTCTTGAGAGTGTTATCGACTGAGTCCGGGCTCCCAAAATCGGCACCAATGGCTATTTTGGGGACGACCGACGCAAAGATCGCAGCTAAAGCAACACTTGATAGAAGGGTTTTAGTCATCATGCGTCTCACTATAACGTTTCTGATTGGTAATAATCTTCAATGTTAGTGGCTTCCATACTGTAGCCCATTGTCACTGAGGTATTACCATCAACAAGAAAAACATCCTCTGTCTGTTTATCACTGGTGAAAATACCCTCAACCCACACTGGATATTGAACATTTTTAATTTCAAATCCTTCTGGGTAGCGTATTCGCACTATTTGATTTGCTGGCGGCGGTGGCAAATGGATACATGCACCCGCAACTGGCACCAACAGAAAGTCAGTACTTTTCTCTCCTGTCATTTCTAGCGGCACGATAAAGCCAGCCATTCGAATATTTCGTTTATCAAAGCGATCCGTCGTGGTCTCCGATAGAGCTTGCATCTGAGCCATATAAGTCGCTCTTTTCTCGAGTAAATCACGAGCATCGACACCTTCACTACCCAACTCAACAATGAGTTGATTAGCAAGTTTTTGATTCGCTTTGTTGGGCACAGAGTCTAATAACAAAATCGTTTGTAAAGATTCTCTCTGAGCTTCGGTTATATCCGGTAAGACTACAATTTCTTCTTTCATTTGAGGTTTCAAATCCGTCCAATCTAAGACCGAGATTTGACTCGCAGACACGGAAAACGAAAATAGAACAACAATCAGGCTAGAACACCAATTCAACATGTACATTACTCTTGTTAAGAGGGCTCAGTTTCTGAGCCCCATTGAATGGCTATAGTGTGTTCTTGTAAACAACACCGTCTTTCATGATCACTTTAATTGTGTCTAAGTCTGCCTCTCGGGGCTCAGCATCAAACCATTTCTCGTTGGCACCGATTACTGATAAGTCCTCGAGTGGATTACCATCTACTAAGATAAGATCGGCGTATGCACCTTCTTCAACCACGCCTAACTTACCTTCAGGATAAGGGTCCATGACCCCAGATAGTTTGACAATTTCGCCATTCACTGACGTCAAGCCTTTGAGTGTGAAGAAGTTACCCAGCTCTTTACCAGCAAGGAATATGGTATGGTCGGTTTGCTTAATGCAAGCGGTTACATCACCAACACAGTCCGTGTGAAAACCCCATTTAGGTTGATACTTGTTGACATTTTCAATGTACTTGGAGAATGCCTTCGTCGCTGATTCTGCTTTTCGTTTCGAAGCCGGATTAGAGTTGATCGCTTCGATTTGAGTCAAATAGGGAGAAAAAGCCGTCATATTGGTTGTGATATACGCTCCCTTCTCTTTCATCTTTTTAGCAATATCACCGTCAAACATAAAACCGTGTTCAATGGTTTTTACGCCCGCATCAAGGTTGCGTAAAATTGCTTTTTTACTGTATGCGTGAGACATAACGTAAGAGCCATAAGCCTCGGCAATTTCTACCGCTGCCGAAATTTCTTCTGGCGACATCGCATTTAGCTGCCAAGGGTCAAAAGATGAAGCGACACCGCCGGAAGACATGATCTTAATTTGCGTGTTGCCTTGTTTGAAATTCTGACGTGCAGCGGCCTTTATGTCGGTAATACCATCGGCATTAAAGCTGACGCTGTTTCTCGCCATACTCGTCGTAGAACCGAAAAAATGTTGATTGGCTGTTGTGAGATTACTAAAGTCTGCGTGAGAACCTGTAGGACCAATGAAAGCACCAGAGGTATAAAGTCTAGGTCCCTCCAGCATCCCTGAGTCTATCGTTTTTCGTAAGCCGGTATTCAACCCGCCAGCATCACGCCAAGTGGTGAAGCCTGAACGAAATGCGGCTCGAGCGTTAACCGTAGAACGCGCGGCTAATTCTTCTATCGTGCGATTATTCTCGTGGTCACTCAAGTTACCGCCGTTTAATAGCAGATGGCCATGCCCTTCAATCAGACCCGGCATTAATGTCATACCACTCCCATCAATGACTTGCGCATCGGAGACTTCAACTACATCTTTCGATACCGCTTTGATTAAGTTGTCTTCCACTAATACGTAGTGGTTTTCATACAATTTGTTGTCTGTGCCATTAAAAACATTAACGTTCTTAAACAAAATTGTGTCTGCTTGTGCTGAGAGCGCACAGGCACAAGAAGCTGCGAGAAGAGACAGTTTGCCGCCGATCGATTTCATTATTTCACCTTTAGTCCGTGCCAAGTGGAATCCACTTCGCGTAACATTCCGAATCATTGATATGAATTTGCTGCTACGAGGCTAATTGTTTTTATGTAACACGCTGAGTTCACAAACAATTAACATCTAAACCTTAGGTGATAATTTATACATTTGCGAACCTAACGTATTGCCATTTGGCGACAAAACTTAAAGGTTGCTTTTACGTAGGGAGATTTGACCTATATTGCGAGGGAGTGATACCAACGTATCGCTTAAATGCTCGCGTGAAATGCGCGGAATCAGAGTAACCAAATTGTTGAGCAACTGTCGCAATAGTAGATGAAGACATAAGCTCAGTTTTAATGAGTTCAAACAAGATCTGTTCACTAAATTCCTTGTAATTGGTTTCCTCCTCTTTAAGTCGGCGTTGAATCGTTCTTGAGTGGATATTAATAACCTCAGAAGCTACATCTAGAGGTAACTTTCCAGCGGTAAAGTAGGGTTTAAGCGCGAGTTTTAAACTCTGAGTAAACCGTCCCAACTTTGGTAACGGTTCGCTGGGTACAGATTTTTGAACGTTAAACTTGGTCATCTGCATCATTACGCTGTCAGGTATTTTAATTGCAGTCACAGGGCGTTCGTTATAGAGCACCACATTCTGAAGTTGCGGTAGCAATTTAAAAGCCTCAACGGAAGATGACTGAACACCAATTTCTTTCGGATGATACTGTCCTGCTGTTAACTGATGGACTAACTGTGTCATAAACGTCACAGACAATATCTCTGCATATTGGAACCAAACTTCATCTGCACCCGTTTTCTCCCTAACAAACCACCACGCTCCACCAGCCCTTTTTATGTAGACTTTGGTATTGGACGATTCCATTTCTAGCAGTTGACCAAATCTGCTAAGCGCCTCATGAACCGTCGTATTAACGGGTAATTTACTCAGATAATAAGGGACATATTCAAGTGAGACCATTTCCCATACCCTAATCCCAAATTGATCGCTAGATAATCGCTTTCCGAGATGACATAACAGGTTTTTCAACGTTGATTCTGGTAAATAAGAATAGTTAGGTTGTTGAACAATTGTATTGGGAATACGTGCTTCTCTTAATAAGGGAAGTAAATCAACATCCATCCCTTTGAAGAGATCGATAAAAAACATGACGTGTTCTGTTCGAATTATGTGGACTTGCTCTTCTTTTCTAGGTCTGGCCATCATCTAGTACACAAGTTATTAGGTGGTATAGGACTAATATAGTCTATCCTAGATGGTAACCATCTGAATAAATTAGTATTTAAAGGAATATATATGAAGTCGGTTAGTTTAGCTGCCTTAGCTAGCATGACGGTGCTTTCCCCTTGCCTCGCTCAATCAAATCAGTCTGAGGAATGGGAATACTTGTTGGTATTCCCAATGATATGGACGCCGAGCATCACTGGTACCTCAGGAAGTTCAGATGGCATCGTGAATATCGACATTCCTTTTGACAATATCGTTAGTAACTTGAATTTCGGTCTCATGGGCGATTTCTATGCTCAGAAAGGCAAATGGCTGTTGGGCGTTCGCGCTAACTATCTGCATATCAAAAGCTCCAATTCATCAACTTACAAACCGAAACTGCCATTGCTCCCCGATATCACGACCACCATCGATCTTGATGCCACAATGTCTTTAAATGACCTCTTCGCTGGTTATGAAGTTACCCATGACTTAGTGATGCTTACAGGGGTTAGGCATACTTACAGTAAATTCAATATTGATATTGGTGTTAACGAATACGATATCCCATCGATCAATTCATCTGGACACCAGTTCGACTGGTTGGTGGGGTTAAAATATGCCCACTGGTTTAATCAGGACTGGGGATTGAGTCTTACTGTAGATACTAGTATTGCCGGTGACAATGATGTGAATAGAGGGCTCAATCTCGCTGGAATGTATCGATTAAGTAATCTAAACAACATTTGGTTCGGTTATCGCTACTTAAATATTCAAAATGACTCGGGCACTACACAGATAGATGTCACCCAGCAGGGCCCGATGATAGGTTGGGCGTTCAGTTTTTAGAATTGAGCAGTCTACAACCTATTTAACATTCTTAGCCTTGTTTGAAGATGAGCAGCCAAATCGATGTGCAGCCACAACTCTTCAATATCTTGAACTCTAAAATGTACGATCATTAACGACTCCTATAGTTTGATTGACAATCAAACATACCGCACGAAAATGATCGACATTTGCCAGATTACGCCATCAATAGCGAATAACTCCCTGCCTAGAATTGATACTTGAGCCCCGTAGATTCGAGAATGCTATATATTTCTCGCTGGCTTTCAGATGTTTTGCCTTTCATACCCCCAACTGCCCTAAGCTGCTTCCGCATCTCTAACCACTCCTCACTACCCCAAAGCAATGAGTCTTGCTTAAGTAGTTCAAATTGTTGGTTGAGATCACTGATTATTTGCTCTCCCGATAAGAAAAACCCCACTTCATTGTTGTAAAGCAACGAACGAAAATCGAGATTGGTCGTGCCTACAAACGCTGTTTCATCAATAATCAGAAATTTCGCATGAAGTTTGCCATAGTATTGTGTTCCACCGAGTAATACCGAGTCGGGTTTACCTAATTGGTAGAACTTGATTCTTGGATGGTTAACCGCCTTCTTCCAAGCCGATGATTGAAGGAACTTTTGGTTGAGCTCGTTATTATCAAGGTCATCGTCTAACCAAGTTTGCTTGAGGGTTTCATCTTGCATAATGAGTGAGGGTACCGTGTGCATGTCGATCACGGCTTGAGTGAAGAAGTTATCACTAGTAAGTACTGAGTTAGTAATAACCTCAATACTTCGCTCTGGATCTTGTTCCAACCAACTTAACGCGATGTTTAGATCTCTATCGATTACGCCTTCATCTTTTAGTAAATCCGACTGAAGAAACAGGTATGGCGATACTACTCTTATTTTTTTAAGCTCAGTATTGGTATAGGCAGTTTTTGCCAAAATGCCGCTGATTGAATTGGCATTAGCACTTTTATTATGGCTATAACGCGTCACAACATCGTCCGCATTTAGATTGTCCAATTCGTGCGCAAATTTGGTATCTGCAGTACGATAATCTATATCTAGATACTGAGCTATACCAATGTATGCTTGATTAAACTCTGGGTTTGCTTTCAACTTCTGATAAGACGTTAACAATAAAGACTTGTCTCGATTGTAACTTGACCATGTATCAAGCTTTTTGTTGCCAGGTTTAGTAAACAGGACCGTAAAATAATACTCACTTAGTCGAGATGGCGACTGCTCAGGTTTCGCTTCAAGTAAAGGACGGATTATGACTTCAATATCACGAAACGCTGAGTAGTCCTTATTTCCATTACTATCGATCCCGTAATAATGAAGCGACATATTCCGCCCACCCGTAATCACATAAGCATTTTGATTATAGAAACCGTCCACAATAAATAGCTTGTCGTGAGAGCGATGGTTCCATCTGGAATCACCATCTGTTAGTGCATTGAAGACAACCGCCTGTACACGTGCTTTCTGAGTTGTAATCTGTCCTTCTCTATCACGAATATAGCCCGCGTTTTTTTCACACTGCATAAGGCCTTTTAAGTTCCCATTGTTAAGACTGTACGAACCCAAGCTATCTACCATAATGCGGATATCAACACCGCGTTGCACGGCCTCACACAAAGCTCCTAATGTGGCTTTACCTGCTAAATCGTCAGAGAAAATATAGTACGTGAGATCAATGGTGTGTTTTGCGTTTTCAATCAAGTAGATCTTCGCGGCGAGACTCTTTATCGCGTCCGCCTGCTGTGAGCCAATCACTTTAACAAGAGCTGGTTGAACTGGTAGTCGATTCTCAGACGAGAGTTTAAGATAATCTTTCTCTAAATCTTCAGCGTCGCGCCAACGACGCTGCTCCATTAGCTGTGATGTCCACTCATCGTCAGAAGAACTCGGAGAGTGAGCATTAGAAGCACACCCGCCCAAAACTAACAATAAAGCGAAGATAGAAATCCCTTTCCACATTGAGCCAATTCTCCTTGTATTAATCTTTGGCTTTTTCTGGCTCTTCTAGCCAAGATACGAACAGTTGATAACTCAAACTTAATACAACGGCACCAACAAACAGGCCGACTATTCCTGACATAGCCATTCCACCTAACGCACCCAATAGTAAAACCAACATGGGAATATCTGATCCTCGACTTAGTAACATAGGCTTAAGAACCGCGTCGCTACCGCTAACGATGACACACCATACTAAAAACAGTACTGCTGCTGTGGTCGACTGGGTACCGAACACATAAGCAATCACCGGAATAAGCGCCAGTATTGGCGGTAACTGGATAATAGCCATTAACAAGACCGCTAGTGCCCAAAGCCCTATCGCAGGCACATCAACGAACGCCATACCGACTGCGGCCATGATCGATTGAATAACCGCAACACCCAACACGCCTTGTACGACGCTACGAACTGTTGATTTGGATAGATTGACTAGCTCCGCACCTTTGCCGTTAGTGAGTCGATTAGCCACTTTGTTGAACGCTTTTTGGCAGTTCTCAGCATTCGCCATAAACACGCCAGCAATGATGGTCGAAACGATAAATTGTAGTAGCCCACCCGCAAAGGACCCCACAGCACCAGCTAATGTTGTTGCTAGCGATTTTATCTGCTCACTATATTTAGCCATCGCTCCTTCTAAGTTAGTCGAAGCATGATACATAGCGGCATATATTTTTTCGCCAACTACAGGCAATTCTTTGACGGCTTGAGTCGGCCTTGGTACTTGAAGTGTTCCGTCCTGTAGCTGCGAATACACTTCTGTGCCTCCCGTATATAAACCACTAGATAACCAAACGAGTGGAATAAGTTGTAGCAGAACGCCAATCAACGAAAGCAACCCACTTGCTTTACCTTTGGAAATACGGCATTTAGCGTGTAACCATAACGCCACTGGATAGAGTGCGACGGCGATAATACCGCCCCAAACAACGAGCATCATGAAAGGTCTAAGAATGGAAAAACACCAATAGACCAAAATAGAAATGGTCGCGATTTTGATAAAAGTATCGATCGCATTTTTATTGAAGGAACTGTCAAAATTCATAACGTTTACCTAAATAGATTTCATCATCTGTCCATTGAACTGCAGGACCTTCCATTGCCTCGTTTCAATAAAGAAAGCAGCAATCATCATGTATAAAGCGACCAAACCAAGAAGTCCGAGCCTTATCCACATTTTTTCGTCAATCACACCAGAGCTCATTAACGTCGTGCCTATCAACACCAAAGCGGTATTGAATGCCGTCGCGTACACTGGTGCCTTTGTAGGCTCTGAGTACATTTTGCTACCGATAACAATTGCTAGAAGACTGATAAAGACAGTGTAAAAAACAATATTAGGGACTAGAGCTAATACACCAAACACTAGAATGGCAATCACACCACCAATACCGTTGCTAATTAGCAAAAACAGACTTAACTTGATGGACTTTTCGCCTGTTATCATTAACGATAACAAAGCAATAAATATCATCGAAAGTAGCGCTTCAGAGATCTGGAAAATGAAGAAGAAACAGACAACAGGGAAAGCGACAATCATCGCTTTCAACGCGGAATGCCAGCGGAATTCCGAAGTAAATGGAACCGTTTGATAGCCCTGATGCGTTTCTTCTCTCTCCGGCATATAGATGTGCATTATTGCGAATATTGCGACTGCAATAGCACCAGATAAACTTAAACCCAACGCCAAAAATATAGCAATTGGTGGACTATCAATTGCCATAAAAGGCAACATCAATGTCGACATTAACAATATGGTTGCGAACAAATTCCATTTCGGGTCGAGAAACAGGTAATACCCCAACATCATCAACATTCCTACCCCTATTAATAGAGGAACCGGATATTGAGCAAGACCTAAGCTTAAGCTAACACCAATTACAACGGTTACGATCATCGCAAGAAGAAGTTCATAGACGATGTCTTTGTGTAATACCTTCTTTTCAAACAGAAACTTAGCGGTGAAAATCGGTGTTACAAACGCCAATGGCCAATCTATCCAAGCAGCAAGAAACGTAGCAATACCGACACCAAGCGTAAATCTGAGTACGCGATTTTGTGTGTTATCGGACATAAGACATCCAACTAACGATTCGAATCCAAGCCTTGCCTAACATGTTGAAGATGGTGTTGTTATCGGTGTATACCACGACATCCGCTTGACCACCTATTCGCAGCAACCCTGTCGTATCAGCCGTATCGAATTCAATCGTAACCGGAAGCATTTGAGTTTGTCTTAACCAGCCGGTTTGATTATTGGCTTGAGCCAGCTTGCCAGCTTGGTTGGACTGCCCCCAATCCACGCCCCAATCAACACTTGATACTTTGCCTGTGATGACCTTTCCTGGAGCAAAGTCGAGTGCTATTTCAACCTCATTACCTGGTTGAATATTACCTAAACTGTTCTCTCTAAAGTAAGCCTCAATCCAAATGCTATCTGTTGACACAAACGTCATTATGGGTTGGCCAGCGCTCGCATAAAATCCTTCGGACAAACTGAAGTTTGAGACGCCACCGTTGGTTGGAGCTCTAACTACGGTACGTTCTAAGTCCAGTTGAGCCTTCTCTAATGCAAGTAAAGCTGCTTTAATCTGGCTATTTTCTTCACCTTCTGCGCCAAGCTGTTTATTGGCTTTGTCCAAATCTGCCTGTGCATTTTGAACATTGGCGCGTGCCCTCGCCAAATTCGCTCTTGCTTTATCAGCCTCAGAAGCGGAAATCACCCCTTTTTCTGCCATAGTAAGTACACGACGAGTTTGCAGTTCAACGTTATCTCGTTCGACGATACTGCTGGTCAAACGAGCCTGTGCAGAGGCGATCGTCGCCGTTTGAGCTCCAACATTTTGTCCAGCAATTTCCAAATCCTGTTCTGCTTTTTGAACAGCTATCTCATAGTCCACCGGATTAAGAGCAATCAATGTATCGCCCTCTGACACTAACTGATTAGGCTTTACCTGAATATCGATCACTTGCCCAGAAACCTGAGGTTTGATCGGCACGACATAGCCTTTGACGCGTGCATTGTCTGTAGAGGGAATGATTCGATCTGAGATAATACTGATAGCGAGACTAGCTACAATAAAGACAACAAGAGCATTGGTAACTTTCTTCACTTTGTTCTGTTTCGCTCGCTCTGCGTTTTGTTCAGCTTGTTCAATTTGAGAATCTTTGTTCTGTTTCTCTACTGACTGACTTTTTGATTCTGGTTTATCGCTCATTACTCATCCCTTGTTAACAACTTAATAACCAATCCTATCTAGGTATAGACTATTACCGGAACAAATTAAATTTAATTACTTTAAAAATTAGTATATTAGAGAACCAACACGTGTTTGCTTTGCTGATTATCACTGAGCGAAAATTGTAGTTGATGTGTTCTTTCAGATTTGCCATTTTGCGCCAAAGGTCTAACCTAAACATTATCAATATCTCAAAAATACCGTCTTAACGCCTATGACCACTAGCAAGGACCCAATTACGCCACTGATCAAATCTGGTTACGCCCGCGTATTGGTAGAACTCTTTCGCGAATACAACCACGACCCTCACCAAGCGATAAAAGAATCTGGATTACCACCAGACTTGTTCGATTTGGATCAAGAATTCTTACCTCAAGAGCCAGTGAAAAAATTAATCTATTTATTGGGAAATCAATTAGGAATTACTCAATTCGGCGATCTATTACGAACGGCGATTAGGCAAAAAGTTATACCACGCCTACTAGGTGAGTTATCTGAATGCAATACGGTAGAGGAAGCTTTAGTCCATACAAAACAAGTGTTTCAGTACGATGCCGTTGGCGTCAATGTTGGACTAGAGCAGAGTCATGGAAGGACTTGGTATTGGTGCAAACGCCAATTTGATGACAGCCCGTTATTCCTTTGGTCAGAGATTTGGGCAGTGCTTTACGCTATTGAATTGGTCCGAGCCATGACTAAGTCCACATGGACTCCTAAACAAATTAAAATCCAATCGAAGGAAGTTGATGTATTTAAAGCTATCATAGGGACGTCACCACAATATTTCGTTGAAAATGAACGTATAGAATGGTTAATCGATAAGGAGATTTTGCAGCACGCTCCAAATATCACCAGTAAAGATTGTGCACCACAAGAACCATTAGTGACTTGGCACGCTAACTTTACCGACCGCGTGTTTACGGCATTATTACCCTATGTTCGAGAACACAACCTTACCCTAGAGCAAGCAGCCAAACTGTTAAAGCTGACACCACGTACGCTGCAGCGAAGGCTCAATGAAGAGCGAACAAGTTTCCGCCATATCAAAGATAATCTAGTATTTACTGTCGCAGTAGAACTAATGGGCGAAGAACGATCACTGACTCACATTGCTAGTCAACTTGGCTTTTCCGATATTTCTCACTTTTCGCGTTCGTTTAAGCGCATCAGCGGCCTAACACCTAAAATGTATCAAAGAACGATATTAAGTTTGAACGAAACACAGCGCAGTCCATAACCAAACAACACGGTTCATTCTTACAACAAGATACCAAAAAGAACTGGTTAAGGATGTACACATGGCAAGGTTACTGATAGGTTCTGTCGGTTAATGGTCAATTATCGGTATTTAAAGCATGCGTTCGTTAGTTATTTTATTCAGTCTTTCTTTGCTATTTATGGTGAAAGCACATGCAAATGACTGGCAGTGGCAAGATCTCTCGCCGACCATTGATGCGCCAACTTACCAAAACAAGTTTGCGAGTTTTACACCCACACAGCGCTATGATTTGATGACGATCGTAGACTATCAAAATAAACACAAACCTGAACGTGCTGCACTAGAGACAAATTATCGTGAAGCATTGATACGCTTTGCAAAGAATGGCATCAATATCCTTGATTTAATTGAAGAACAAAAGCAAATAGATGCCGATCATTCAGATTGGAATATGAATATCAATCCCACGCTCATAGGCAAGAAGGGGCGACTTCCTGGGTTCATTGTACCTCTTGAATTTGATGAGTTGATTGTTACTGAGTTTATACTTGTTCCTACTGCCGGCGCCTGTATTCACACACCACCACCGCCAGGAAATCAAATGGTCGTAGTGAGTTACCCTAAAGGAATTGAGTTTCGAGGTTTATACTCACCGGTGTGGGTCGAAGGAACTTTGTTGGAGCAATCTACCGCTTCCAATATTGAGCTCTCCGACGGCAATACTGAAGTAATGAGCGCATATACAATGACCGCGGATAATGTCACAGTGTACGAGCAGTAGTATCTATTGTTGCGTTACAGGTTTTGATATTCAGAAACTTAAGATTCTTTATGCTAGCTCCGACCAAGACGATAAACCCTCTTTGCACGAGTTCCAAAGAACCAAACATCTGTTGTTAAAGTAGCAAAAGTCACCGTTTTACGCGTCCCTTCTCAAAAGTACTCAATAAATCGAGTGTATGGATTATTAAAAGTAGTCCAACGCCAATCGTAGGTTCATCATTTAATTTTCTTCTTCGATACATCGATACAAAAACAATCTGAAAGTTAGAGCAGTAATTACGCAACCTTCCTTCGATGGTTAGCGTTTCAACGCCAAAACAAAGTTGTTTCACTTTTCTAACCTGCTGGCGCGAAATGGTAATCGTATTACGCGCAACTGCATTACTATCCCCTTCTTTGTTAGATCTTGAGGTGATGTATGCGACTACTTAAATACTTTGTCTGCTTAACTGCGTTGGCTGCATCATTCACAGCCAGTGCCAATGTTCATAAGTGGAAAAACACTCAATTCGAAACCTATTCAGATAAAACGCAAGTGCAATTTACCCTGGTAAATCGTTCCAATGTCTCTGCAAATTACTATCTGAGGATCAACGAGAAAGTGTTCAACAATAAAATTGAGCTAGCGGCCAATCAGGAAATTGATTTAGACATTAGTGTTAAAACCCCTCCTAGTAAAACATCCGAAAAATTAGTGTGTACTAAGATGGTTACAGACTCCCCGAACACCTATGAAGTATGCACAAAGCTCACATTTAAGAGGTTTTAATCATGAGTTTTAGAATCACTTTGGGGTCGGCAGCTATGATGATTTCGATGAATGTACTGGCAAACCCTATCCCCTCAGTATCAAACCCATCAGGTACTGATAGAATTCGGACATCTAATGGGTCTACCTGTGAACAAGCAGTATCAACGGGTAAAACTGTTCAATTTGGAACTTATGGTTCCCAAGGCGCAGATGATACATACAGCAACCAGTACGACCCTTATCACAATTATTACAACGAAGATGACCGCGGTATCTATGCTGCAGTCACAATTCAGTTTGGCGGTGAAGACCGTGTTGATTGCACAAAACTGTACGCGTTCGAAATGCGTCAGCGTAAACGAGAAGAAGAACTTGCTCAAGCTGAACACGAACTTAAGCTTCTGCAAATCGAAACAGAGAAGCAGCGTCTAATTAAAATGAAACAAACTAATACAACATTCGCGGAGTAATTATGCGCACATCTACCGCTCTACTAGTCGCAGGTATGCTTGTTATCACTAATCATGCAGTGTATGCAAATAACAACTTTTCGCTAATGGATAACGATGCAGAAATAGAGTTTAAAGCATCCATTGAAGCACAGTGTGGTTTGGAAGTGCTCAAAGATAAAGGTGATTTGGCATTTGGAGATAGTTATCTAGCGGACGCAGCTCAAATTCAGATTATCGATAACCGTCAAAATGGCCGAGTGTTACTCAGACTAGACGACTTAGAGTATGACCAAGACGATTATCTAAGGAATCTAGAGTACAGCTTTTTCCATTTTAAAGTAACAGGTAGCGGTGAAAAGGAAGGCAGTGCTCTTGCTTGGATGGTAGGTAAAACCTTTACACGTCATGAACTTGGTAATGAGCGTAAGCTAGAAATCCGAGCCAGAGTTTCTCTTTCTGAGGAAGATACAGTTGCCAAAGATGACCTGACAATAAAAACCGAATGGGTCACGATTTGCGCTTAATGAGTCGGCTTAGCAAGCATCTATTGGAATTTATCTATGTTCAGATTGGTCACTAATTGTTGGGTTCTAGCTCTGTTACTACTATCAACGACATGTTTGGCAGAAAACAACGATGCTCAATTAAGATTCCGTGCAGACATCCCAGCACGCTGTGGAATTGAAGTCATTGATGCAGAGGGAGAACTGTCATTTGGCGAAGATTACGATTTACGTGAGATTCGACTGCGTTTGGTTCATAACATCCCTCACGGTAGTGTAATTCTGCGTTTAAAAAATGCTGACTTTGGAGGTTTAGAATCGAGCCTACCATCTGAGAAGTTTCGATTTCAAATTGATGTTCCTCAGCGTTATGAGGGCGATATCAACTATTGGCGTAATGGTATTCAAATCGAAAAGGATCAGTTAAACCCAGATCAAATCATCGAAATAAGAGCAAGAGTGGATATCGACGAGTCGATGGCACCAGCGGGTGAGCATATGATGAGACTCGATTGGGAGAGCTTATGCGTAAGATAAACGCTCCCAAAACTATTGTTAAATGAGTTTAACGAAGCAGATTACTCTTTTGCACGTCCAAGGCGGTATATCTTTTCAGCACGAGTCCCAAAGAACCAAAAGCTTGTTGCCAAAATAGCAAAAAATACCGCTTTATGTGTACCTTCCCAGAAGTACTCTATAAAGCGCGTGTACAGATTAATGAAGATGAAAATGAGCCCGAAGCCACGCGTAAGTTCATCATCAAACTTCATTCCGTGATACACAGCTACAACAGACGCAATAAGTAATAGTATCGACCAATGTAGCAAAGAGAACTGAGTGACATTACTCCACACACTAAAGTCCGCATAATTACCAAACACCGACATTAACCACATCGATATAAAGAACACAAATAGCCCCAAAGCACGAGTAGTGATGGCGAAATCTTCTTTAGATGGCCAACGTTTTACTGCCAACGTACTTGTTACTATCAGTACTAAACCATAAAGCACATAACGGAATGGGAAATTAAGTCCAAGAAAATAACCTTCGTCGCTTAGTTGATAGGTTTCAAAACCAAGCCAAGTACCAAATGACAGTAACGCACACAACCAAACAATATGCGACGGAATCCACAATCCCAAAACGCCATACACTAGCGAGGCAAGCAGGATTAACTTGGTTAAACTATTGGTTTGAATAACCTGCCCTAGAAAATAAATCGACACAGCAGTACTGACAATACCCAGTACAAATAAGGCCTCATTGCTAAAGGCTTTGTCCGGAGTCTTCGATTTTCGTCTTACGCCAATAAAGTAAAAGCCCGCTGATATTACGGCGAAAAATCCACTCTTCGCTATGTCAGGTGCAGAGAATATCTCATCCAGTAGTTTAATCAGCCATTCATCGAGCAACACGGAAAGTACCGATAAAACGATGCAAACAATTGCAATCCAAAATGAGTACTTAGCAATAAGTGACCAATCGACACTGGCGACTTGATAGCTGTTTTTCAGTTTGTCATGTTCTTCTTGGTTGATAGTGCCTTGTTCAAGCCATTGCTCTATCGCACTGTCAACAACACGACCTTCTCTTTTTGAAAGCTTCATTCGTTTGACTCTTCTACTACTGGGATAAATAACTGACTACGCGTCCCACTTCTAAGCCTATAAGTGGATTTCATTAGTCGTCAAATTGGTGCGTGACTCTAAACGTTCAGAGTGGACTTCGCAAATAATACGGCATTACCAGAAATACAGACACTGTCCTGAAGCACCTCACCATACAAGATCCCACTTCTTTTAGAAGCTTGTAAGGCCGTGAGTTTTGATTTGCCGAGTCGTTCAGCCCAATATGGCATCAAACCCGCATGAATCGAGCCTGTGACGGGGTCTTCATCACCGCCATTCGCTGGCCAAAAATAGCGAGAAACAAAATCATATTGATCGTCGGAACCTGGAGCTGTCGCGACTACATCATAAGGAGCAAGTGTTTTTAGTGGCTCATTTTGCGTTGTTAAAGAGACAACATGTTGTTTTGACTCGTAAATAGCGAAATATGCTTGCTTACTTCGTAGCACCTTAGATGGTTCTATAGATAGTCCTCGAACAAGCGCTTCTGGAACCTCGTCTATTTCACAAGGCATAAGAATGGGAAACGTCATCTCTATTCGCTCACAAGCTCCTTGTACCACGGTTAGGTCACCGACATCGTTGGTAGAAAAACGAATTTCGCCAGTGTGAGACAACTCATTGAACAGTACAAAAGCGGACGCCAATGTGGCATGGCCACAGAAATCAATTTCAGTGATTGGAGAACACCATCGAATATAGTAGTGGTTGTGATCAAGACGTTTAAGATAAGCGGTTTCAGATAAGTTGTTTTCTGCTGCAACGTTAAGCATCCATTCATCGTCAGGGTACTCCTCAACGAGGATAACAGCTGCACTGTTGCCCTTGAATGGCTGTGTGGTAAAAGCATCGACAATCCATTGCGTGGTCATGATTTTCCTTAGAGTTGACTATTGATAATTACAAAGTTCGATAAGATTACCGTCTGGATCGCGCAGGTAGATTGACAATATGCTCCCCGTAGCGCCTGTGCGATTGACAGGCTCTGTGAATACGTCAATACCTTTAGAAATGAGTATCTGTTTTGCTTGTCCAACCGGAGTGTCTATTACAAAACACAAGTCTTCACTTCCCGGCACTGCAAAGGTTGCTTTAGGTTCTATCTCTTGTCCCTTAATATGCAGATTGATCTTCTGAGAACCAAAATGAAGCGCATGCCGATTATCACCAAATGTTTCATATCTCATTCCTAGCGTTTCATAAAACTCCACAGATAATTGTAAATCAACAACTGTGAGTACGAGATGATCAATCGATTGAATGTTCATAAATTCCCTCTAACTTGCTCGATTGGTATAAGCGATTCTCTTGCGATAAATTCGGTACACTAACGCTAAAACTAGGCATGCTGCCGCAGGGACAACGAGCGCCATAAACGCTAAATTCCGATATAACAGAGCACCCACTATACCGCCAACGATAAACCCCGTTAATATGGTGACAAACAACTTGGCTTTTCGTTTATCAAATGTCTCGCCTCTTAACGTCGAACCAATCATGATTCCCAAATCAGTAACGATACCAGTGACATGAGTCGTTCTAACTACCGCTCCACTAAACGTGGTTGCCAAGGCGTTTTGCAACCCACATGCAGCTGAAGCAAAGTAGGTTCCACTTTGAGAACCATTGAGTAGTAAATAAGTGGCGATCAGCAAAAATAGACTTTCAATGCAAAGAAGCCACTCGTATTGACGACCGAGTTTTAGCGACACATTTGAAATAAATAAACCAGAAATCGCAGACCCTACTAAGAAGCTAACGATAATTGCGAACATATGACCAGCAAGAGACCAATCGTGAATCAGTTGAGTACCTAGTAGAGTTGCAGTACCAGATAAATGTGAGATCGCCTGATGTTGAAACCCCATAAGCCCCACAGCATTCACTGTCCCTGCTAGTAAAGAGAGAACAAACGCACCCGACTCAATCCAACGAGGTAACTTAGATATCACAGCAATCACCTATCTCAACAACATAATTCAGAAGGCAGCATCATAGCCCCATTTCATCTGTTGTCTTTGATTTAAAGCACATAATGTGTTGAGGACCAGCTTGACCACCCAGATATAGTTCTTTCGTATCAATAAACCCTACTGCTAAATAAAGTTGATACGCCGCCTTGTTTCTACAGTTAACAGTCAAATATAGGTCATTGTGTTCAGTGCCCAACCAAGAGTTAAACTCTTTGACTAAAAGCTTTAAACACATCTTAGCGAGACCTCTACCCTGAAACCGCGAATCGATAAAAAAAGCGCGAAGACCAGTAGCATTCTCCAACGTAGTTCCTAATGTAACTTGGTATGCCTCATCAAGTAGGAAAAAACCTGCAGGAGTCTCGCCCGAATAGATTACCCATTGACTCTCCTTGGGGTAACCTAAACTGCTCTGAATAATATCGGATACTACACCCACAAAAGGCAACTGTTCATCTGACACAGCTAGTGCTAACACATTTTCCGATATTGGATGGGTTAAACGTCTTACAGCAATGCTCATAAAGTAACCCCATGTTCACACCAATCAAACTCCATCTGTTTTGCTGTTTTAAGTGCGATGTCGCGTCCGCGCAATTTTTCAACCAGCCTCAAGCTCATATCAATCCCAGCAGAAATACCAGCTGATGTGACAATGTCACCACAATCTACCCAACGTGTATCATTGATAATGGTTAACTCCGGAAACAGGTGTTGTAGTTCATTTTGATCTTCCCAGTGAGTCGTGACAGTTTGGTTAGAAAGGACACCCGATTTCGCCAGCAAAAATGCGCCTGTACACACAGAAGCCACAAGCGTAGAGTTAGCTGCTGTCTCTCTCGCCCAATCTAATACGCGAGTGTTTTCCATCTCTTGGATATGAACCCCACCGGGGACAATCAGTACATCAATTGCCGGATGACTGTAGATGGAGTAGTCGGATTGGATTTTAAGACCACCTCTTGCTAAGACGGTACCTTGTGTTTGAGATAGAAGGCTAACTGACCATTTGTCTTCTTCGTTCAGAAACCGATTCGCCGTAGAAAAGACTTCAAAAGGCCCAGCAAAGTCTAATACCTCTACATCACGATACACATAGATTCCAACATTCATCACAGCCTCCATTCTGTTAAGATACTGTTACCTACAGTATTGAGTTACAAAGATTATTTCAACCTTTGTAACCCAAACCATAAGTATTGGATAACGTCAAAGGCATCTCACTCACAACAAATGAAATCGTTGTTCTAAATAAAAAAGACGCCGATGCGTCTTTTTTATTGGTTAGGCAAGATGCGAAGGCAAATCTTTACGTTCATAAGCATCAGCAAACCCGTGGTTTCTATCTCTGTGACCGGCTTCATCCTGCCTGATTCTTAAAACAACATCACGCAACTGTGCATCGTCCGCTAACTGGTAATAATCGATCGCAATTTTGGGAGCCGGTATGTTCTCTATGTACCCTTCGTCTATCTTCTCTAGGTATTCTGTATAGCTTTTACAGGCTTCTTCTTCAAAATAACCTACAACTCGATGTGCAACTTTGGAAGAGAGTAAATAGATAATCGAGTAAACAACAATAAACACGCCCTGACCCAGTAGAACTATGAGCCTCTCCAACCAACTGGGTTTGGCAATATCTAGAAAAATCATTAAGTGCATTCGCTCATTTTCAGCCTCGTCTAAAAGCTCTCGGATCCAACCTTCATCGTCTCTCATACGCCTAAGCGCTTTTAAGTGATTGAACATACCCGCTACCATTCCAGGTACGGCGGCGATAGTTTCCAGAATAACTGCCCTTTTATCGTATTTTTTGCCGTAAAAAAGGTTGAGTACATACTTCAGCAACTTAGTGACAGAAAGAGCGACTTTTTCTGAAACACGTTCAGCTTTCTTGTGCGTCAATTTGAATTCTACCATTACTGATCTCTCCATATGATTAATCTACAAACAACATACATACTTAACGCCATTCATTCAACTATTTTTGAATAACACCAATAATAGTTGAGTTTTTATAGGGTTATTAAGACAAGATCATAAGAAAAAAGCCATTGAAATAGATAATAGTTTCGTTAAATCAGGAGCTTAAATTCAATCATCACTTTTATTGAAAAAGTTGAATCGTAGGGGGAATACTGGCTATCTAAGAATAATTAAGCGAAAGACACTGTCTAGCAGACACAGGCAGTTACACAATTGCGTCACGGCTGAATTTGTTCCCCTGAACAAGATAAAGGGCATCAGATCATTGCGAGGAGGATTGAAAAACGTGGATGATTATACGTTTGAGGATAGGTGCAAAAAAGAGCCTCGGTTTAACCAAGGCTCTTTATTGAGAACTGTTTTTAGCTTTGAGCAGGTCGAAGCATGAACCAGTATGGGAAATTTTCACTCTTAGACAGTACTTCAAAGCCTCGACGTTCAAAAGTCTTCACAACTTTCTCACTAGATGCCACGACATAGGTTGGTTTGCCTGCCGCATCTGCTTGGTCAGTGACGGTTTTGATTAACGCACTAGCCAGACCTTTTCCGCCAGCTTTCGGTGATACCCCTAGACCCCACAACCAATAGCAATCTTGCAACGGTGGCACTGCTAGCATTTGTTCGCAGACTTCTTTTGCCAATTCAATTTTGCACGAGCCCATCATGCGCGTAACAATGGATAGAATCTCCATTTTTTGCATCACATCCGGCTGGTGCTTGCCTGGTGAGCGCATAATAACGCAACCATCGCGCTCAGGAGTGGTGTACACTTCACCACCGGCTAACCCCCACTCGCCAACCGCCCAACGCCAGTAACAATCATGTGCGAAGTCAGCCACCTCGTCTTGGCGTAATGCTGCTTGCATCGCTTCATTATCAGCGTAGGCATCTAGAAACATGTTACATAGATCTGGTACTGCAGAGTAATCGGCTTTGATAATTTGTAATTCAGACATGCTACTTCCTCATGGCGGATTTAAATCGAGATCGTAAGAAAAGAAACACACGCACATTTGCTTGCCTTCTTCCTTCAATAAAACAGCACTTTAAAGCAAAGTCAATATTCTACGATAGTTAATAACATATCGATTAATAAAGCAGCATAACCTGCAAATAGAGGCGTTTTATCTGACGGTATTTGGACAGGTTTGGAGATTGTGAGTTCCGCCAATAAAGCAAAGGCTCCATATAATGAAGCCTTACTTATTATCAAAATTGGCGGTTTAGCCTTTCAACTATAAGGTTGCTATACGTGTCTCTCTTCGCAAAATGTTTCTTGCTTCGCGCGTGGTTTTAACACGATCGCTACTACCGCTGATAATGCTAATGCGAAGCAGTAATAGGAGTTGGAAACCACTTCTAAAGGCGATAATTGGAACACGGAGCCAAGCAGTAACACTTGAGCACCATAAGGCAGTATTCCTTGAATTACACATGAATAGATATCAAGTAGGCTTGCTGAGCGTCGTGCGGTTACTTTGTTTTCTTGAGCTAATTCTCGAGCCACGCTACCAGAGACGATAATGGCTACGGTATTGTTTGCCGTACACAAATTTACCAGAGAGACTAAGCCTGCAATACCGAACTCACTCGCCTTTCTGTTTGCTTGCGTTGAATGCGTTGACCCAAACTTACGAATCACTTTAGTAATAACTTGCGTTAGAAATGCTAAACCGCCTTGACGACGCATTAGCTCACTCAGCCCACCAATTAACATAGACAATAAGAAGATTTCTTGCATGTTGCCAAAGCCAGCATAGATATCTTGAGCAAAGCTTGTCAGTTGGTAGCCCTCAACAGAGGTCAAACTTACCGTACCCGCTAGCAGAATACCTACGGTTAAAACAACAAATACGTTTAATCCAGAGACGGCCAATACCAAAATCGCAATGTAAGGCATGACTTTAAACCACTCAATGTCTCCAGTTTCCGGTAACTGAGTCGCAGAACTATTCAATGCGAAAATCACTAAAGCAATAAACGCTGCAGGAATAGCAATACGTATATTTTCTTTAAATTTATCTTTCATTTCACACCCTTGCGAACGTGTCGCAGCTATGGTTGTGTCGGAAATAATAGATAAGTTATCACCAAACATAGCGCCACTTAGTACGACACCCGCAGTCAGTGGAACGCTCATGCCCGCAGATTCTGCAATACCGAGTGCAACAGGGGCAACGGCAGCTATAGTACCCATTGATGTCCCCATTGCAGTCGCAATGAAAGCTGAAATAAGGAATATACCAGGAAGAATCATGCTTGTTGGAATGGCTGATAACCCGAGATTCACTGTCGCATCAACACCTCCAGAGGCTTTCGCTACGGCAGCAAACGCACCCGCTAACAAATAAATCATGCACATGGCAATGATATCCTGATGCCCCACACCTTTAATAAACTGCTCAATAGCGTTGTTGAGTGTTTCTTTACTTAAAACGATCGCCAAAAACACCGCTGGTAATGCAGCAATTGGCGCAGGAAGTTGATAAAACGCGAAATCTACACCTTGTAAGGATAAATAGGTCCCTACACCTATAAATAATGTCAGGAATAGCACAAGAGGAAGCAGTGCTATAGGTGAAGGAACAATAGATTGGTTGTTTTTATTCGTTTTGGTCATATCAAAAGTGGCAGCAATAACAGGAAGGCGTGCAGCATAATGCCGCCATTAAGACATGTCAACGTCTAGACGTCCAAATGTCCATGCACTATTCCACTGTATGATAAAACAGCTAAACGAAAGCGAGGTAAATACTGAAAGAAATAAAACACCCGCATCACGTGGATAATACCGCTGAGAATGCTCAATGTTCGTTGCCATACACTCTCTCGGGTGGTCTAATAAGAGTTATTCAAGCATCATTTCATCATGCTTAGTCTATGATTTAAGGAACCATTTCTAATGTCCCAACACCAACCCACTTATTTCTTTTTCGATTATGAAACATGGGGAGTGAGCCCTGCTAAGGACAGACCTTGTCAGTTTGCGGGTGTACGGACGGATGAGAACTTTAATATCATTGGTGAGCCATTGGTTATTTACTGCCAGCCACCATCGGACTACTTACCTTCTCCCGAAGCAGCATTAATCACAGGTATCACACCACAACTTTGTCAGGAGAAAGGGCTCTCAGAACCAGAGTTCATTGCTAAGATTCATCACGAACTAGCCACACCAAACACAACAAGCCTTGGTTACAACAGCATTCGCTTTGACGATGAGGTAACTCGTTATACCTGTTATCGTAACTTCATCGATCCTTACGCATGGAGTTGGCAGAACGGTAACTCACGTTGGGATTTATTGGATGTTATGCGCGCATGCCACGCACTCCGCCCTGAAGGAATTGAATGGCCGGAGAATGACGAAGGGTTTACCAGTTTTAAACTTGAACATCTCTCTGTTGCTAATGGTATCGAACACGAAAATGCTCACGATGCCATGGCAGACGTTATTGCAACGATAGAACTAGCCAAAAAAGTAAAGGCCGCGCAACCAAAACTGTTTGACTACTTTTATTCGATGCGTCAAAAGCGAAAACTAAACGAACTCGTCGATATCGTGAACATGACACCCTTGATGCATGTATCTGGAATGTTAGGTAAAGAGTGCCAATATACCAGTTGGGTAGTACCTATCGCGTGGCACCCAACCAATCAAAATGCGGTTATCGTTGCTGATCTGGCCAAAGACCCACAACCACTATTAGATTTAGATGTTGATGCATTACATCAGCGCCTATACACCCGACATGATGAACTCGCACCGGACGAGAAACCTGTCCCGCTTAAACTTATTCATCTCAACAAGTGCCCTATTCTCGCGCCAGCCAAAACGCTCACAGCGGAAAATGCAGAGTCCATTGGCATTGACAGAGAGCAGTGTTTGAAGAACCTAGCCCTAATCAAACAACATCCAGAGATCCGTGAAAAACTGATCGGACTTTATAGTATTGAGCGCGAGTTTGAGAATGATGGCGACGTAGATACTCAGCTCTACAGCGGCTTTTTCTCGCCAGCAGACAAGAGCGCGATGGATATTATTCGCGAAACGGACCCAAACAATCTATCTGCATTAGACATTAGTTTTAGTGATCCTCGTATTGAACCGCTGCTATTCAGTTACCGTGCACGCAATTTCCCATGGAGCCTTGATGAAACGGAACAAGCTCGCTGGGCAAACCATTGTCGTGAGTTTTTCGAAAGTCGTATTGAAAGCTATATGCTAAATATGGAAAACTTAGTTCACGAACATGAGTCTGACGAGAAGAAACTCGCCATACTAAAATCCGTCTACCGCTACGTGGAGCGTCTCGTTTCTTAACTTCTCCAGCCATGTAGTGACCGTGCAGCTAAACCTCAGGATTCATTCTTTTGGCTGCACTTAAGGAGAGTCGTTACTTTTTATACTAAGAGGAAGCCATGCTCAAAACCGCGCTTCACTATATACTATCGTTCGCTATTATTTTCGTTGCCCTATTTATCGGAAATACCATCCAACATTTACTCGATGTGTCCGTGCCTGGCAGTATATTTGGCATGTTACTGTTATTTGCGGCGATGGCGGGCGGAGTTATCCCGGTTAAACTCGTTCAACCGGGTGCTCACGTGTTCATTCGTTATATGATTTTGTTGTTCGTTCCCATTAGTGTCGGGTTAATGAACCATTTCGATATGTTGATTGCTAACGCTCTGCCGATCTTAGCCGGTGCTATTGGCGGTACACTTATTGTTCTGACCGCACTCTCCGTCTTCCTTGATCGATTCTTAAAGAAGGGAGATAGCTAATATGTGGCTGCTAGTTACTATCGTCGTTTTCTTTGTTGCCCGTTTTATTTCTCAGAAAGTAAAGAATCCACTGTTTAATCCGCTACTCCTCAGTATTGCGATTATGATTCCTTTACTCACGTACCTTAAAGTGCCGTTTGACACGTATTACGCGGACAACGAGTGGATCAGCTATCTGCTACAACCCGCAGTGGTTGCACTTGCCTATCCGCTCTATGAGCAACTCCCGCAAATACGTGCTAATTGGAGAATAATCGCGTTAGCATGTGGTGTTGGCAGTGTTGCTTCCATGTTCACGGCTTCAATGCTCGCTGTATGGTTAGGCGCCGACATGCAACTCATCGCTAGTTTGTTGGGTAAATCGGTCACCACGCCTATCGCAATGGAAGTTTCAAGCCATTTAGGTGGGGAGCCGGCCATTGCAGCCATTCTAGTGTTACTCGTCGGATTATTTGGTGCGATATTAGCGTACCCAATTTACAACTTACTCGGTGTCACGCATCCCATTGCAAAAGGATTAACCATGGGCACGGTATCTCACGCTCTTGGCACAGCCACTTGCGCAGAGAAAGATCCTAGAGACGCGGCATTCAGCTCACTTGCTCTCGTTGTTTGTGGCGTTATCACCTCCATTCTTGCCCCGTCTATGTTCGCATTCTCCCTCTGGTTTGGGACTGTTATTGCTTAACACTTCAGGACTGTATAGCCAGTAAAACTCGTCGTTTACTGGCTACAAATTGTGTGACATCACTCTTATTGCTGAAACATTGCATTCATTGCATTTTTATTTGTGATCACCATCACCCTTATTTCTGGCTAACTTGCATAGAATGTCAGTAAACCGCAAAAAATAAAGGACACAGCATGACAGATCGTTTTGAGTCAGCGCTTGCAGATATGCCAGAGCAGATCGTTAACTATCTAAAACCTATCATTAATAAGCCAGAATTCGATGCAACGCTATCGCAAGAGCAGTTTGAACAACTGCTTGTTCTTTCTGGCCTAGAAGATGATGAGCTTCGCGTCGCCTTGCTGCCTTTAGCCGCAGCCTATTCATATGCACCTATCTCTGAGTTTTTTGTTGGCGCAATTGCACGTGGGACATCAGGCAAACTGTACTTCGGCGCAAACATGGAGATCATTGGGGCACAACTTGGTCAAACAGTTCACGCAGAGCAATCCGCTATCAGCCACGCTTGGATGAAGGGTGAAACTGGACTTAAAGATATCACGATTAACTTTAGTCCTTGTGGTCACTGCCGCCAATTTATGAACGAGCTGACCACTGCGGACAAGCTAGTTATTCAATTGCCACAGCGCGATGCAATGACGCTACAAGAATATTTACCAGAGTCCTTTGGACCTAAAGATCTTGGTATTACCGAAGGGTTAATGAGCCCATTAGCTCACGCTTTATCTACTGACGAAACCAATGCGCTCGTCGTATCTGCAGTAGAAGCGTTAAATCGCAGTCATTCACCTTATACTCAAAATCTAAGTGGTGTTGCTATCGCAATGAAAGATGGCTCTGTCTACCAAGGGGCATATGCTGAGAACGCAGCATTTAATCCTAGCCTTCCACCATTACAGGTAGCGTTTGTTCAGTTGCTTCTAGCTGGTCAAAACTTTGAAGACATTCAACTAGTAGCGCTGGCTGAAGTGTCCAAAGGTAAAATCAGTCACCTTGCAGACACTCAAGCAACACTTGAGGCCATTGACCCAGATATCCAATTAGAATACGTCTCAATTTAGCGCTGCAACTCCCTGATATCGTTTAGCCTCGCTCATGCGGGGCTTTTTTAGGCCAAAATTTATACTGATAATAAAATCTCGCGCAAACGTTTGCTTTCCTGAAATAATCCAGTATGATCCCCCGAAATTCTTCCTCATGAATGCTCAAGGACACTCTATGTTTGGTACTGCTACTCGTGAAAATGCTACACGTGTTTTACTTTTAGGCTCTGGTGAATTAGGTAAAGAAGTTGCCATTGAATGCCAACGACTAGGCTTAGAAGTCATCGCTTGTGACCGATATGCTGACGCCCCTGCAATGCAAGTTGCTCACAGAAGTTATGTTCTCGATATGTTGGACGGCGAAGCACTAGAAGCCATTATCAATAAAGAACAACCCGCTTACGTAGTACCGGAAATCGAAGCCATTGCAACGGACAAGCTAGTCGAGTTAGAAAGTAAAGGCTTAAACGTTGTTCCTACTGCGAATGCAACCAAGCTAACCATGAATCGTGAAGGTATCCGTAGACTGGCGGCTGAAGAACTCGGCCTGAACACCTCTCCTTACCAATTTGCAGACAGCTACGAAGACTTTAAAGTGGCTGTAGAAAATGTCGGTGTACCATGTGTAGTGAAACCAGTCATGAGTTCTTCTGGTAAAGGACAAAGTGTCATCAAGTCAGAATCCGACATTGAGAAAGCCTGGACCTATGCTCAAGAAGGTGGCCGAACTGGCGCAGGTCGAGTCATTGTTGAAGGCTTTATCGATTTCGATTATGAAATTACGTTATTGACCGTACGCGCTGTTGATGGCGTTCACTTTTGTGCTCCTGTGGGTCACCGTCAAGAGGATGGTGATTACCGCGAATCTTGGCAGCCTCAGGCGATGTCAGCTAATGCAATAAAAGCGGCAGAATATACGGCGGAGCAAGTGGTTAACGCGCTGGGTGGCTATGGTCTTTTTGGTGTAGAACTGTTTGTTAAGGGCGATAAAGTTATTTTCAATGAAGTATCACCTCGCCCACATGATACAGGTCTAGTCACACTGATTTCTCAAGACATGTCGGAGTTTGCATTACACGTGCGTGCTTTTACCGGCCTACCAATTAACGGCATCACCCAATACGGTCCTGCAGCTTCCGCTGTTGTTCTCGGCCAAGGCACCTCTAACGATATCCGTTACCAAGGCCTTGATGAAGCTTTAAGTCTTCCACAAACTCAAATCCGCCTCTTTGGAAAACCAGATATTGATGGCCGTCGTCGTTTAGGCGTTGTACTTACTAAGCGTAGATCTCTAGAGACAGCAATCGATGAGGCTGTCGAGTGCGCTAAAAAAGTAAAAGTTATCTACTAACACGAGCGCTTTTACGTAATGGAATAACCAATGGGCTCCAACAGAATGCTAGAGCCCATTGGCGTATTTAGTGCTTATTATCTAGATTCAGACCAAACAGCAAACTCGTTGCCACTTGGCTCGCTGAAATGAAAGCGGCAACCACCCGGAAAGTCGAAAATATCCCGTACTATACAGCCACCATTTTGTTTCACCCGCTCCAGTGTTTCGGAAATCGCCGCGCTGTAGAAAACCAGCAACGCCCCACCCTGTTGAGCTTTTGAACTTAACTCTGCGCGATAAAATCCGCCGTTAAGTCCTTGGTTTGAAAAGGCTGTATAATCAGGTCCATAATCCTCAAACGTCCAACCAAATGCCGCTTCAAAAAACGCTTTTGTCGCGGAAATATCGGCCGCTGCAAACTCAACATAATCCAATTTATCGTGTGTACTCATCAATTCATCCTTGCCGCTCTGATAATTCAATCATAAAACACGTTCACTATAATAATTGTGAGTAAACGTTTGTTTCCAAAACAAACAATTATCTGACCACAGAGACAATAAATTATGGTGCGAAATGACAAACTTCTTTATCATTCATCATGGTTATTTATAAAACATGGAATCTTACGTGCAACGCTATCAGACTGAAGCTAAAAATCTCATCAAACTTGCCTCCCCCGTTCTCATTGCCTCAATTGCTCAAACCGGTATGGGGTTTGTCGACACTATTATGGCAGGTGGTGTGAGTGCCGTTGATATGGCGGCGGTTTCCATTGCCGCCAGTGTTTGGCTTCCTTCTATTCTTTTCGGTATAGGTCTGTTGATGGCCTTGGTACCCGTTGTTGCACAACTCAATGGCGCTGGAAAGCAAAAGCAGATCCCTTATGAAATCCATCAAGGTTTCATCATGGCTCTGCTTATTAGTGTTCCAATCGTGTTAGTCCTATTACAAATAGAAGCCATACTCGATTTAATGAGTGTCGAAACCATCATGGCCGACAAAACCGTAGGCTACATTTACGCGGTTATTTTCGCTGTCCCTGCTTTCCTGTTGTTCCAAGCACTACGTAGTTACACAGACGGAATGTCGCTGACAAAGCCCGCTATGGTTATTGGTTTTATTGGCTTACTGATCAATATCCCACTTAACTGGATCTTCGTTTACGGGAAATTTGGTGCTCCAGCTTTAGGCGGCGTTGGATGTGGCGTTGCGACCACAATCGTCTATTGGATCATGTTCTTTATGATGTTGTTTTATGCCGTCACTACTGAGCGTCTCAAGCACATTGAACTTTTCAAAACTTGGCATAAACCAGAACGTAAAGCACAGGTTCGTTTATTTAAGCTTGGCTTTCCTATCGCTGCTGCAATCTTTTTTGAAGTATCTCTTTTTGCAGTGGTCTCATTGCTTGTCGCGCCACTTGGCTCACTTGTCGTGGCGTCGCATCAAGTGGCAATGAACTTTTCATCTTTGGTCTTTATGATCCCAATGAGTATCGGTGCAGCAGTCAGTATCCGCGTTGGACATAAACTGGGTGAAACTGATACAGCTGGAGCAGTCATTGCTTGTCGTGTCGGCCTCGGAGTGGGCCTTGGCGCCGCTATTTTCACCGCAATCTGTACGTTGATCTTTAAGCAACAAATCGTTCACCTTTATACCGACAATGTAGAAGTAGTAGCGCTTGCAATGCACCTGTTGATTTTTGCAGCCATCTATCAATGTACAGACGCAATCCAAGTTGTTGCAGCGGGCGCATTGCGTGGCTATAAAGACATGAAAGCCATTTTTAATCGTACATTTATCGCCTATTGGCTAATTGGATTACCGTTAGGCTACGTTCTCGGAATGACCGATTTAATTATCGAGCCAATGGGAATTGTTGGTTTCTGGATTGGCTTTATTGCTGGTCTATCAAGTGCCGCTATCATGCTCACTATCCGACTGCTATGGATGCACCGTCAAAACGATGAGTTACAACTCGAATACGCGAGCCGCTAGCTTTAGAACGTCGATAAGTTCATTAAGGGTGATCAAAGATGGACTAGGCTTACGTAATACCTAGATACGTAGTTTAACGCGCAGAAAACTTTGAAAGCACTAACCATACCTCCATCATCTAAAGTAATCTTGGCGTTTGTTTTTATTATAAGCGCCTTGACGGGATGTCTTGAACAGAAGGGAGCGGAGAGCCGTTTCGAAGACTATTTGTCGAGAATTGCCTCGGTTCAAGACAGCGACGCATTACCTAGCCCTGACAACGCTTTAATCACCCTTCCTAGCCAACGCGAAACTACTATCGATATTCCACGCACTACCTTAGGTATCGTCGACAGCTATCAGCTCAGAAAATGCCATCTCTTTGAACTAATAGCTGAACGTAATTCTGTTTTAGGTAAAGTCCAGGACCAGTTTCGTGATTTTGACTATCAGATAGCATTAATCGACGGGATCGAACGATGCTTGTTATCCGACAAAATAGAGCAAAGTGTGAAAGCTCAGCTTGAAGACATTCTGGCCACTAAATACCGTTATCTTCCCAGTTACTTTTCAAATCTTATTTTTACCAGTCATGCTATGCGCGCTCAGCTATCTGGTAATCAGTGGTTAGATGAAGGGATAAGTAGTCAAGCGGCTCAATTGCATTCTGCGTTAAAGACATTCAATAGTATTGCCGCTTACATTATCACACAAACCGAAGGAAGCCATACCTTAACCTTACCTCCGCCTATTACACCGTACCAAGAAACATTAGAGAAAACGAAACTCATCGGAAATCTCGCCTACTCTCTGCAAGCGAGTACAAAGTGGCTGACGGTAGTCACTCAACAATTACAGAAGTACGATTATAAAATTCTATGTGGGGCTAATAGAGATACTACCCGCTTTAACTATTTAGTTAATGTCTTCAACAATCTGTTCATCACCGATATTCAGCCTTACCTCTCGTTTCTCAGCAGTGAATATCAAGCCATTTCTCGCGAAGTGGTGTTTATAAAGCACGTTTTGGATAAGGTCCAGCAAGATAAGGCGTCGATTTATCGACTCGACCGCATTTATGATGAGTTCAAAACGGCAAATCAGCAGCATGTATTCTATTGGAAATTGTTGTTTAAGCGCTGTGGTAAAACCCTGACGGAGATAAGACAACCGTAATGGCTACTCTGGGTCGCGAATTCGGAAAAATCGAGCAAAGCGTGGCAATCCATTGACTGTCCAACCGTTGTGCTTAAAAGTAATCATGGTTCCGATCTTTGGAGGATTAGTACGTTCTATATCGCTAAATCCGCTACCGACATAAAATCGTGCGCCGTCACTGAGTTCGATAAGTAATGCGCCCATTTTGCCTTGATACTTGCCTTTCCCCTCTTTGTAGCCAACCACAAGGCCTTCCATATCCTGTACGGTTTTAACTTTAACAAGGGAATGGTTTCTTCCCGGATGGTAGACCTCATGTTTCAACTTAAGCATCAGCCCTTCAGCATTGTCCACGGTTATCTGTTCTAAATAGTCATCGAGTTCTTTGTGGCTTGAAACCGTACGCTGCTCTACACATTGAATATGTCTCATAGCAACAGTTTGACAGTAACGTTTAAGAAATTCATAACGTTGTTCAAATGTTCCTAAATGCCCAGGCGCGTCAAACAATTTAAAACGGATTTTTTGCCAAGCTTCATTATCAGGGATTAGGTCAAGTACTGTATTTTGGACTTTTGAGAACTGCTGTCTTCCCGCCCATAACTCTCCTTCGACCATGATGGAGGGGAGCGAATGTATAAACCAATCTGGAGCGTTAATCACTCGTCCGGAACGCGTCACTAACTGCTCTCCCGTCCAAATAGCACGAATACCGTCCAGCTTCTCGCTAACATAGTACTCGCTTAGATTCAGGTTTTGATCGTAGTTCGTGGCGTTAACGACGCTAGGTTTAGTGTCCAGGTAGGCGACTCCTTTCGCAAAACCATCCGTTGATAATATCGATATTGAGATAATATAGGGCCAATAATTTGCTCTGTTCATTCTACTGTTCTTTAGGCGTTAAAATTAACGTTATTCTAGAGAACAACAGTATTTTAGTTCGATTATTTCCATGCAAAGTCGAGCTAATTTGAAGGATCTAGCAGCAAGGGATATATCAATTACAATTGGGTTTGAAGTGACTCGATAGAATAGTTTCTTATCGAGAAAAATATCATTGTTCCGCGCAGAAATAAGCCTCGCCAATTAACGTACTACTGTAGGTTCCTTTACTGCTAGACATACGAAACGAATTTTCGCCGGCATAAGCGTACAAACCCTCGTTACTGTTATCTACACTCTTTTGTAGTACAACGACATTTGCTCCTAGTTTATGCGCTTCGTTTTTCAGTTGGTTCCTTGCACCAACTAGAATGTTTCTGTCACTTGTAAAGTCGGCGGTAAACCAATTGCCTTGCGTTCCATCGACTTCACCTAAGTACAAGCAATTCGCTGGTGCGGAATCGACAATTCTGACCGATTTAGCCTCTTGGTTAACGGGTTTCGCAGAGCAACCAACCATTAAAGTAATGACTAGTAATAATGTGGAGTTTTTCATTGATTCACCAATCTAAAGATACGATTCTTATGAAGCCCACATATTACAATTAGATTGATGAATCAAAGAATCAGAGTGTGAATGAAATTCACTTCATAATTCACGGAGGAGATTAATCGGCAAAGTATTTTTAGATATTTCTACTTTGCCAATCCTTGAGTGTTATTGAATTCCGAGTTCGCTTTTCAACGTCGCAATATGGTTGAGATCCATATTATGCACTTTCAACATCTGCTCGATCTGGCTAATACGTGCTGTGGCAGAATCATAACGGTCACATGAATCTGACTTTGCATCCCAAGATGTGCCTTCCAGGAATAGATCACAATCCTTCTTCCAGCGTTTCAAGTTTGGAGTCAGCTGCGATTTTTCTTGTTCCAACTTAGCCACTTCAGCTTTCAGTTCTGCTTCTCGCTTAAATAGCTCTTGAGACTGTTCGAACATCGAACTTTGGATATCCGTTTTACGTTCCAGTTGAACATTCTGTTTTTTCTGCTGCGCTAGTTTCTTACCTTGAGCACTCAACTGGTTTTCGAGTTGCTGGTTATCGGCTTCAAGTTTGGAAATCTGCTCATTCAAAGCATCTACTTGTTGCTGATGTTGTTCCACTTTCTCTTCCACCACTTTGCGCAACTTTAATTGTGACTCTGACTCGGCTAAAGCAAGTTTTTCATCCAAGTTAGATTGTTGAGTTTGAGTTTTGACTAGTGCTTGCTGGTATTGGGTATCGAGCTCTTTATATCGCTGCTGCCAGTCATTTTGCGTGACTGCCGAGCCAATAAGACCACCAGCTGCTAAACCCAGCACCACGGCGATGCCAATATACAACCTCGCACGGGTATCTTTCTGTTCGATGACGACGACATCATCATTTTCGACCGGCTGATTTTCAGGTTGTTTATCCACTCTAACCTCTTTAAAAGTTGTTCATAGGTTTATCGAATTAACTCAGATATGACCAAGGTTGCTGTATAAATAACAAACGCAGACAGCACCGTAATCACCACACCTTTCTGTACCTTCTCATTGGTTCTATATCGAAACAGTAAAAAGGCCAGAGCCACTAGAAACGCAATTGCAATCAATCGAGTCATAAACATCTCCTTTGCACTAACGGCTACATTTTAAGCAAAAGTAGTGAATTTCCAGAGAGTTAACTGTACTACTCATCACTTTAGCGTACAACTTCAATTCTAAAGTCAGAAACATGTTCAAATATACCAAATGGAACGATCTACGCCCTATTTTGGCTCAAATAAATTGTAAAATTATTCATGACATCGTTTTTTATTTACGATAGGATTGCCGTCACAGATTATCTAGTCACTAGATATTTGTTCCGTTGAAGACTGCAGGAGAGTGGTTTATTAACCTTGCATTAACATTTGGTTAGTATGACCCGCCGAAGAAGTAAATCTTTCAGGTGCTTTATTCTGAGAAATCAGAGCTTATCTTAGATAAGGATAAAGTGAGGACTGTAGTTGGAGGAACCTCTGGAGAGAACCGTTAAATCGGTCGCCGAAGGAGCAAGCTCATTTCATGTAATGAGTGAAACTCTCAGGCAAAAGGACAGAGGAGAGAATAGCACCATTGAACAACTCATATTTCTACTGTAACGAACAACCGTTTACGGTCAATACTGAGTGGTAATGAACTCAGATCATTTTCGGTCTGTGGATTACTGCCCTTCTCTCTTCTCCTTAAGTTTTGTTTTATTAAGGGGAAATCATGAACGACCTTCAATCTTTACTACAAGCTATCGACTCTTTTGTATGGGGACCACCATTACTCATTTTGCTTGTTGGTACTGGCGTATACTTCACGTTTAGACTTGGCTTACTTCAATTTAGACATCTTCCAACCGCGCTCAAGCTCGTATTCAGCAAAGACAAATCCAGTAATGGTGATGTTTCTAGCTTCGCTGCATTGTGTACCGCTTTATCAGCGACAATAGGGACTGGTAACATCGTAGGCGTTGCAACTGCAATTAAGCTAGGCGGCCCAGGTGCTTTATTCTGGATGTGGTTAGCGGCGCTGTTTGGTATGGCTACTAAGTATGCCGAATGCTTGCTCGCCGTTAAATATCGCAAAGTAGACGATAAAGGACAGATGCTTGGCGGACCTATGTACTATCTGCGCGATGGTGTCGGTTCTAAGTTCCTAGCCACGATGTTTGCTGTCTTTGCTCTTGGTGTAGCTTGTTTTGGTATTGGTACCTTTCCGCAAGTCAACGCTATTCTGGATGCAAGCCACATTTCTTTCGGTATCTCTCGCGAGATCTCCGCTTCGGTTCTTACTCTTCTTGTTGCCTTTGTAACCTTAGGCGGTATCAAGTCTATTGCTAATGTGGCAGGTAAAGTCGTACCGACCATGGCGGTGTTTTATGTACTAGCCTGCTCGAGCGTTATAGTCATGAACGCCGAACAACTAGGTGCCGCAATTCAACTTGTCGTAGTGTCTGCATTTACTAGCACAGCGGCAACAGGGGGCTTCGTTGGGGCCAGCATAATGCTGGCAATTCAATCCGGTATTGCTCGTGGTGTATTCTCTAACGAGAGTGGTCTAGGCAGTGCGCCAATGGCGGCGGCGGCGGCTAAAACTGATAGCTGTGTTCGCCAAGGCCTTATCTCTATGACGGGTACGTTCATCGACACAATCATTATCTGTACCATGACAGGCCTTGCATTGATTTTAACTGGTGCGTGGCAAAGTGATTTTTCTGGCGCAGCTATGACCACTCATGCTTTTGCTGTCGGTCTAAATTCGGATACTCTCGGTCCTCTACTGGTATCGATCGGACTGATATTCTTCGCGTTTACCACTATTCTTGGCTGGAATTACTATGGTGAACGTTGCGTTGTATTCCTCATGGGTACCAAGGCGGTATTACCTTATAAGATCATCTTCGTTGGTTTGGTCGCGTCTGGCGCTTTCTTGCACCTAGATATGATTTGGATTATTGCCGACATCGTGAATGGCTTAATGGCGGTGCCTAACCTAATTGGATTGGTGTTGCTCAGAAATGTCGTTATTGAAGAGACTAAACTCTACTTTGCTTCGACCTCTAAAGACAAGCGTGAGGCTGTTATTGCATAGAGTCATCAACTCTTAAATTAGAAAAGGTCTGATGTTTAATCAGACCTTTCTTTTTACATAAACATTATGTCAGCAACGCTATCTAGTGCCGCATCGGTTGCGCCGTTTAATTGAGTGGCCAATGTCGCCATAAACGCCGAACAAGCCGCTATAATTGCAATGATCATAGGAATGTCCTACCGAATGAATGAAGCCATAGATTAACGTCATCCATAAACTATGAGTTACCTTTCTACGCCAAATGCTAATCCGTTTACTAAAACGTCTTAATGGCAGTTTCTCTTACGAAACACGATCATCACAATAGCCGGAATCATAATAGTCACCGGTATCACCAATGTTTGTAACAGCAAAGATCCAATACCACTGTGCGCAAACATGGTTTCCAAACGAAAATAGCCAATTAACAACAGTAGAATAAGTACCAAAGAACAGAGGAGCTCTTTCAGACACATCTTCGAACGAGGCGGACAATAGCCATTTGCGACAGCGAACAATAGCATTCCGATACACAGCGCTAACCAGCTTAAAAATGATGGGTATTGCCAGATATAAGCACAGGTGGCCGCAATCGCCGTTAGTATGAGCCACACTTTAACCCGCGTAAACGTGTAGTCTTCAATGACCGCAAGGCTAAAATGATGCCTAATAAAATGCCAGCCAACAAGCGCACCAATAATTGCACCGGCTAACATATCCGACAAGAATGCACCCCCACTTATAAATTGGTAGAACGCGATGATGATAGTGACCAAAAAAGCCGCGATGGCGAACTTACTCAAATGACGTGGCTGTATTTGACTCACCACGATACTGGAAATACAAATCCAATTCGCCATGATTAAGTCGGGAAAGCTGAACCCGCTTCGCTCGTTATAGTTAAGCGTGGGTAAATAAGCATGGGGAACAGGAAAGCTAAACCCCTGCTTTGCGACCAAAATAAATAACGAGGTCGCCGTCACAGCAAACATAAGTTGTGCGGTAAAGTAGCGCCCCCATAGCCAAATGAACAGTGGCAGGAATGAAATAAGTAGTAACGGCTGCAACACGATGTAAAGTACATTACCACCTAAAACAACTAACTCTTGTATTTGCTTCGGCGCTGCAACAAGCGCTTCTTGTGTACTAGATAACCAAGACAATTCGAGTTGATGAACTTTTGGTGCAGAACTGATTAGGTTGTCGATATAACTGATAGGCTGATTCGGGATCGCAGCAAACATAGATTCTACCATCGGCCACTGACTAGGATATCGATACTCGGTCGATGATACCGATTTTGGGCTCAGTAGGTTGGCACTACGTACCTCCACACCAAAATGTGGTGCAAAATAAATAGGAAGTTCTACCCCTCGACCATAATTCGTCTCACTGTAAGCAATAATGTCAGACTCGACCTTACACTCATAGAACACTGCACGTTTAGTTCGGCCTAACTCTTGACCAACGACAACCACCAATCCTGCCTCTTCCCATGTTTCACGTTGGGCAGTGAGTCGTGGATCTTCGTTATTATCAATCGTTCCTCCCGGCAAAGATAGCTTTCCCGTTACGATTTCATCGACCAGCAGAATGCGATCGTCAGCACGAACCAAACACAATGCTCCTCTTATTGTAGGAGCTAATGGTGGATCATTATGCACAAAAGGTTCTCGGAGATTATCCGACAGCTCATTGAACGAGGTGTTTGGCACCTTAGACGTTACGTTCGGCGACATGTCCGAAGCAGCAAAGCTCTGATGTATTGTTAGTAGCGCAAGCAATAGCGTAAAAGCAATATGGCTCAAAAGTTGAGTCACAGACATACCTAATTAGATTTTTTTTCTAAGACAATGTATATGAGGGATAAATCCCTCTTTGTTATATAAGTTCAGAGCGGCGTGATTAAAGTCCCAGACCTCAACCATAATCTGACTAGCCCCTAACTCAATTAAACGACGTTCACTTTCTTTCAGTAATTTTTGAGCAAACCCATGATGCCGATAGTCAGGTTTTATGAACAACTCATCGATATTTCCTATTAAACAAGGCTTACTAATCGATGAAAGTAGTTCACAAAACTGCGCCGTCACAAAACCGACGATCTGAGGGGCGCGCTTGTCGCCATCAATGGTTAGAACAAGTACCAAGCAGTCAGGTGAATCTAGGTAACGTGCAATGCTCTTTTCTTCCTGCACCTCTGATGCGGGTTTGAAGTCTTCGGGGACAGCTTGGTGATGATACTCATGCAACTCATACATAAGATCATTTAGCGTTTCCAAATCTTGGGTATTAGCAGAGCGAATTCTATAGGCTAAATCAGTCATAGACGCGTGGTAAATGTTGCAAAAAGAGAAAGTCGTTTACAAATGTGCGCCTAGTGTGAGGGTTTTGTCAGGCATGTGCAAATAAAAAAACATAATGAAAGATGATGTAGGAGTCTCGTGGGTGAATATCACACTCTCAGGTGACTATACTTATCCAAAACGATAAGGAGCATGATATGTCACGTACACTGATTTGCACTTTGTTCGGCCTACTATTATGGGCGCCCTATTCTTTGGCGTCTTTGCCGATGAAATGTACGTTAACGGCTACTACCGACCATTTTTGGTTCTATCAAGAACAGTTAGTATTTCAAAGTGAGCAGTTCGTAATTTTTCAGAATTTTAAAGGAAGAGTTGTCACACAGGTCGACCTAAAGACCGGAAAGTTCAGCCGTACTACCTATATCGGCGAACCTTTTACTCCTAAGTATCAAATGTTGTTTGGTAACTGCGAGGAACCGAACCATGTTCTTAAAATGTGGCAGATGAGTTCGGTTCCTTATGACAATTAAATCAGTCTGTATGCAACGCTCGTTCAATTTCTGAAAGGCTGCTTGGGTCATCAATCGTCGAAGGGACAGTGTAGGTTTCACCGTCGGCTATTTGGCGTATAACTCGACGTAGAATCTTACCAGAGCGAGTTTTGGGTAATCGTTCGACTACTAGTGCGTGTTTGAAACATGCAACAGCACCGATTTCCTGACGAACTTTACCGACCAATTCATGTTCCAGTTCCCCACTATCAACTTTGACACCATCTTTTAATACCACTAAGCCCAATGGCAACTGACCTTTGAGGTCATCATGCACACCAACAACTGCGCACTCTGCAATCGCTGGATGTCCACCAACAATTTCTTCCATCTCACCAGTAGATAAGCGGTGTCCTGCTACGTTTATGACATCATCCACTCGTCCCATAATGAATAAGTAGCCATCCTCATCCAGATAACCGCCATCTCCAGAGACATAATAACCTTCAAACTGACTTAAATAGCCCGATTCAAATCGGTCATGATTGCGCCACACGGTAGTAAGGCAACTTGGTGGCAATGGACGTTTAAGTGAGACAAAACCTTGTTGATTAGCGCCAACTGGCTCACCGATTTCATTGAGAATTTCAACGGTAAAACCTGGACTTGGTTTCGTTGATGAGCCCGCTTTGACACCCATTACCTCGATACCTAACGGGTTAGAAGAGATAGCCCAACCCGTTTCCGTTTGCCACCAATGGTCGATCACTGGCTTTTTGGTATGTGTTTCTACCCACTCTAACGTCGGTGGGTCGAGACGCTCCCCCGCCATAAAAATGCTCTTTAACCCGCTGATATCATACTTAGACAACTCCAAGCCATCAGGGTCTTCCTTCTTGATTGCTCGAAACGCTGTAGGTGCAGAGAACAGCACTTGAACATTATATTCTTCACACACACGCCAAAATGCACCTGGGTCGGGCGTTCTTACTGGTTTGCCTTCAAAAAGAATTGAAGTGCAACCGTGAATAAGCGGTGCATAAACAATGTAAGAATGCCCTACTACCCAACCTACATCCGACGCGGCCCAATACACGCCATCAGTTGGCATGTTGTAGACTGCAGACATTGAGTACTTCATAGCGACGGCGTGCCCACCATTATCGCGCACCACACCTTTTGGTTTCCCAGTCGTTCCTGACGTATACAAAATATATAGAGGGTCAGTGGCAAGCACAGGTACACATTCATGGGGCAACGCGGATTCATATTCTGTTTGCCAGTCCAAATCACGTTCTTGATTCAGCTCTGCCTCACATTGCGGACGTTGCAGTACAAATACATTGTTCGGCTTCCAACGACTATCCATGATCGCCTTGTCAACCAATGGCTTGTAAGGTAAAACCTTATTGATTTCTATACCGCAAGACGCGGTCATAATGACTTTAGGTTCAGCATCCTCAATTCTGACAGCCAGTTCGTTTGGTGCAAAGCCGCCGAATACTACTGAATGAATCGCCCCCAAACGTGCACAAGCCAACATTGCCATTGCCGCTTCCGGGATCATTGGCATATAGATAACAACACGATCGCCTTTAACCACTCCTTGTTTAGCAAGCATTCCCGCGATTTTTGCAACCTTATCTCGAAGCTCAAAATAGCTATACTTTTGCTTTGTTCCTGTGACAGGTGAGTCGTAAATGAGAGCGGTTTTCTCCCCTCGCCCAGTTTCGCAGTGATAATCAAGTGCTAACCAAGCAGTATTCATAACACCGTCAGGAAACCAACGCTCGATGCCATTTTCATCTTTCTCAAGTATGGTTTTTGGCGCTTCAAACCAGTCAATGGCTCTTGCTTGATGTTCCCAAAAAGACTCTGGTTGCTTCTCAGCCCACTGATATTCTTGTTGATATGCAGACATAATGCGTCCTCCAATATGTCTATTTCATAGTATCCGATGGCACACGAACCCAACCTTCCATAAGGATTCGAGCACTTCGACTCATTATTGCTTTATCTACTGTCCAGCCATTCGATGACTGTGAAGCAACCGCCCCCACCTTCAATGTTCCAGAAGGGTGCCCAAACGTCACAGATTCTCGGTTGCCTCCGCCAGCAGCCAAATTTACGACGGTGCCGTCTACGCTTGCAGCGCAGGCGATGGCAACGGCCGCAGTGCCCATCATCGCATGGTGTAATTTCCCCATCGACAAGGCACGAGCTAATAGATCAACGCTGTTGGCCTCAATGGGCTTACCACTCGATGAAACGTAGTCTTTTGCAGACGACACAAAAGCCACTTTCGGTGTGTGCTGCCTAGTCGCGGCTTGATCAACCGAATCAATCAAGCCCATTTTTACCGCACCATGCGCTCGGATTATTTCAAACTTTTCAAGCCAAGCCTCATCACTGTTAATGTCATCTTGAAGTTCAGCACCTGATAAACCTAGTTCCTTGGCATCGATAAAAATTGTTGGGATACCCGCACTGATCATGGTCGCATTAAAGACACCTACATTTGGCACTTCTAGATCATCAATCAAGTTGCCCGTCGGGAACATCGAGCCATTGCTGTCACTAGGGTCAACAAACTCAACCGCGATCTCGGCAGCCGGAAATGTCACTCCGTCGAGCTCAAAATCACCCAACTCTTGCACTTCGCCGTCGACAATAGGGACGTTAGCGATAATGGTTTTTTGAATGTTTGCCTGCCAAATTCGAATTTTCGCGATACCGTTTTCGGGTATCCGCTCGTTATCAACCAACCCACTATGAATAGCGAAAGGTCCCACCGCAGCCGATAAGTTGCCGCAATTACCACTCCAATCGACAAAGGCCTTGTCGATTGAAACTTGCCCAAATAAATAGTCAATATCGTGATCATCACGGGTGCTTTTTGACACTATCACCGTTTTACTGGTGCTCGACGTCGCGCCTCCCATGCCATCAATCTGTTTTGCATAAGGATCTGGACTTCCTATTACGCGCATCAGTAACTTGTCTCGTGCTGCTCCTGGTTGCTGAGCTTCAAGAGGGAGATCCAACAAGCTGAAAAAGACCCCCTTACTAGTACCGCCACGCAGATAAGTCGCAGGAATTTTAATTTGTTTAATCATTCCTTTCCCCTTACTGTGCTAAGAAGTCTTGAGCAAATCGCTGTAACACGCCACCAGCAGAGTAGACTTTAACTTCATCTTCAGTATCCAAGCGGCAAGTCACTGGCACATCGAGTTTTTCCCCGTTGGTTCGGGTAATCACTAAAGCAAGATCACAACCCGCTTTGATATCGCCTACGACGTCGTACAGTTCCGTACCATCAAGCGCTAACGTATTGCGGTTGGTACCTTTTTTGAACTCAAGAGGTAGTACTCCCATCCCCACTAAATTGGTGCGGTGAATTCGTTCAAAACCCTCTGCCGCAATAGCTTCAACCCCGGCTAGGCGCACACCTTTTGCAGCCCAATCTCGCGAAGAACCTTGCCCATAATCAGCACCCGCTACAATGATTAACGGCTGTTTACGCGCCATATAGGTCTCAATGGCTTCCCACATTCTTGTGACTTTACCTTCCGGCTCAATACGAGCGAGAGATCCTTGAACGACCTGTTCATCCTCTTTAACCATCTCGTTGAACAATTTTGGATTCGCAAATGTCGCTCTTTGCGCGGTCAAGTGGTCACCACGATGGGTTGCATACGAGTTGTAGTCTTCTTCTGGCACGCCCATGCTTGTCAGATATTCGCCGGCAGCACTAGTGGCTAGAATCGCGTTCGATGGCGACAAGTGATCAGTGGTAATGTTGTCGCCCAATACTGCTAAAGGTCGCATTCCTCGCAACGTGCGTTTACCTGTCAACGCCCCTTCCCAGTATGGCGGTCTACGAATATAAGTGCTGCGTTCACGCCAGTCATAGAGTGGGCTTTTCGCTCTCTCGGCCTCATCCAGCTTGAACATTTGAATATACACTTGGTTAAATTGCTCAGGTTTCACATGTTGGCTAACTACAGCGTCGATCTCTTCGTCACTTGGCCAAATATCGTTGAGATAGATGGGGTTACCGGAAGCATCAAGACCAAGAGCATCGCGCTCAATATCAAAGCGAATGGTACCTGCTATCGCATATGCAACAACCAATGGCGGTGAGGCGAGAAACGCTTGTTTAGCGTAAGGGTGAATTCGCCCATCAAAGTTCCGGTTACCCGACAATACAGCAGTGGTGTAGAGATCGTTTTCAATGATCTCTTGCTGAATTTGTGGATCCAGCGCACCACTCATACCATTACACGTGGTACAAGCGTAGGCGACGATGCCAAACCCCAACTTTTCGAGTTCTGGTAACAATCCCGCTTCTTCTAGATACAGTTTGGCGACCTTGGAACCCGGTGCGAATGATGATTTCACCCACGGTTTGCGGAGTAGTCCTAACTCATTGGCTTTTTTGGCGATCAACCCTGCCGCCACAACATTTCTTGGATTACTGGTATTTGTACAGGAGGTAATAGCCGCAATGATAACAGCACCATCTGGCATCTTATCTTGCGTCTGCTCCCAAGGTACAGCAATACCCTGCTGGTTTAACTCAGCAGTTGGTAATCGGCGATGTGGGTTGGAGGGACCTGCTAAGGTTCTTTCAACTTTAGATAGGTCAAATTCAAGTACTCGTTCATATTGTGCACTTTCTAAAGCATTTGCCCAAAGCCCTGTTTGCTTAGCATAGTTTTCTACCAATTTAACTTGTTCATCATCGCGACCAGTAAGCTTCAGATAGTTAATAGTCTGCTCGTCAATGTAGAACATGCCAGCTGACGCGCCGTATTCTGGCGTCATATTTGAAATGGTGGCACGATCACCGATAGTCAGATGCTTAGTACCTTCACCAAAGAATTCCAAATAACTCGATACTACACGTTGAGCACGCAAGAACTCAGTTAACGCCAACACAATATCAGTGGCGGTAATACCGGGTTGACGCTGTCCAACAAGACGAACCCCGACAATATCTGGTAAGCGCATCATGGATGGTCGACCTAACATCACCGTTTCCGCCTCTAAACCACCAACGCCAATGGCAATAACACCAAGTGCATCAACGTGAGGCGTATGGCTATCTGTGCCGACGCAGGTATCGGGAAATGCCACGCCTTGCTTAGTTTGAACGACTGGCGACAACTTCTCTAAGTTGATTTGGTGCATAATTCCGTTACCGGCTGGTACTACACTAACGTTCTCAAAGGCGGTTTTACACCACTCGATAAAGTGGAATCGGTCTTCATTTCGACGCTCTTCTACGGCTCGATTCTTTTCAAACGCATCAGCCTCAAAGCCGGCATGCTCAACCGCCAATGAATGGTCAACAATCAGCTGAGTTTCAACAACAGGGTTGACGCTGGCCGGATCGCCGCCTTGATTAGCTATCGCGTCTCTCAATCCAGCTAAGTCCACCAAAGCAGTCTGCCCAAGAATGTCATGACAGACAACGCGGGCTGGATACCAAGGGAAGTCTTTATCTCGACGGCGATAAATAAGCTGAGACAAACACTCCTCTAGCTCTGACGGTTCGCAACGACGTACTAAATTCTCTGCCAAAACTCGAGACGTGTATGGCAAGTGCTGGTAGGCTCCTGGCTCTATGTCATCAACCGCAGCTTTGGCATCGTAATAGTCCAACTGCGAATTGGGGAGAGCTTTGCGATATTGGTAATTTATAGTTTGATTAGACATGCTCACATCCTTTCTAAACGCTCTTTTTTCTCTGCTTAGTTTTCACAGTTAGTCACGTTCGTTGATTTCCACCCACTCTCTTGCTTCTGGGCCTTCATAGTCCGCGCTTGGTCTAATAATTCGGTTATTTGCGCGCTGCTCATAAACGTGAGCAGCCCAACCTGTAAGTCGACTCATGACGAAAATAGGCGTGAACAGTTTGGTAGGAATATCCATAAAGTGGTAAGCCGATGCATGGAAAAAGTCAGCGTTACAGAACAAACCTTTTTCGCGTTTCATTACCGCTTCTACCCTTACCGAAACATCGTAAAGATAGGTATCGCCAACTTGTGTAGATAGCTCTTCTGACCAACGCTTAATGAGTGCATTACGCGGATCGCTCTCGCGATAAATAGCATGTCCAAAACCCATGATTTTATCTTTGTTGGCTAGCATCTGCATGATATTGGTTTCTGCTTCGTCCGCGCTGCGCCAATCTTGAATCATATCCATGGCGGCTTCGTTTGCTCCGCCGTGCAATGGACCACGTAAAGTGCCTATAGCTGCCGTGATGCAGGAATGAATATCGGACAAGGTTGACGCGCAAACACGAGCTGCAAAGGTCGAGGCATTAAATTCATGCTCGGCATAAAGAATTAACGAACAATGCATCACTTTTTTGTGAAGCTCAGATGGCGACTTATCAGTCAGCATTTTCAGGAAATAGCCCCCAATACAATCCTCTGACTGGTCCTTGGTATCAATACGCACGCCATCATGACTGTAGCGATACCAGTAACAGATAATCGCAGGAAATAGCGCAAGCATTCTCTCTGTCGCCGCTTCTTGTTGTGAGAAGTCTAGTTCTTGCTCTAAATTACCTAGCATCGAGCAACCCGTTCTCATCACATCCATCGGGTGAGCATCGGCGGGAATCAACTCCAGTGCCTTTTTCAAAGATTCAGGTAGGCCACGTAAGCCCACAAGAATGGTCTTATATTCATCGAGCTCTGTTTGATTAGGTAAATGGCCACGCAATAGTAAGTGCGCGACTTCTTCAAATTGTGCATTGTTGGCAAGATCGGTGATGTCGTAACCTCGGTAAGTGAGACCAGTCCCGGACTTACCTACTGTACATAACGCTGTCGTACCTGCACTTTGGCCTCGTAGACCTGCTCCACCTATGGCTGAATTAGGCATTTTGAACTCCTTTTCCCGCTTTTGTCCCTTTTGGGATCTCTTAACGCGGCATCATGTTATTGGATAAAGTTAGTAAATGGTTTTCTTGAGCTTCCGTTGTATTCCTAGGATTTGCTTTCGGTAAATAGTTGATCCAGTTTATCTTCGTAGCTGTGATAATTGAGATGTGCATAGAGCTCTGCACGAGTTTGCATTTGCTCGGTAAGCGCTTCTTGATTGCCAACACTTAGCAAATGCTGGTAGACATTCTCTGCTGCCTTGTTCATCGCTCTAAATGCAGATAGCGGGTAAAGGACCATATCGACGCCGACTTTTGCCAACTCGTCACAACCAAATAACGGGGTTTGCCCAAACTCGGTAATATTGGCAAGAATCGGAACATCTTTACCTGTAGCCTGATTCAAAGCCGTTTTGAATTGCTGATAGTGTTCAAGCGAGGTCATCGCCTCGGGGAATATCATGTCAGCACCCGCGTGAACACACGCAATCGCGCGTTCAATAGCCTTATCCATCCCTTCAACCGCCAGTGCATCGGTACGAGCCATAATGACAAAGCTAGCGTCAGTTTTGGCGTCTACCGCAGCTTTGACTCTATCTACCATTTCTTGCTGACTAACAATGGCTTTATTAGGGCGATGGCCACAACGCTTTTGAGCCACCTGATCTTCAATATGCACCGCTGCAGCCCCTGCTTTTTCCATCGCCTTAATCGTACGAGCAATGTTAAAAGCGCCGCCGAAGCCAGTATCAATGTCCACCAGCAAAGGCAAGTCACACGCATTTGTAATGCGCTCTACATCAACCAAGACGTCATTTAAGGTAGTAATACCTAGGTCAGGAACTCCATACGATGCGTTAGCAATGCCACCACCCGACAAGTAAATAGCTTGATGACCAACGTTTTTTGCCATCATGGCGCAGTAAGGATTTACCGTACCAACGACTTGAAGTGGGTTACCGTTAGTGACGGCGTCACGGAATAGTTGTCCCGGGGATACTGACATGATTGTCTCCTTGTTACTTTCCCTTATGTAACGCAGTGCCGGACATCTTTACTGCGTCATCTATAAATTGAATTAGCTGTCTAGGTTCTTTTCGATTAACGCCTTGCTTCGTGAAATGTGTCTTCTCATCAGCAGTTCTGCCAATTCAGGATCACGATTTTTAATCGCGTCTAAAATAAAAAGATGTTCCTTTAACGCTGCCTCAGGACGAGATTGTGTCCGAGGTGATTGATATCGATACATCCTCAACAAGTGGTAAAGCTCATTGCATAGCAAGTTTACTAATTGACTGTTTTGACTGGCTTTGATGATGCGGTAATGGAAGTCAAAATCACCATGCTGGTGGAAATAGGAAGCACCATCCACTTCGTCTATATGCTCTGAGTGTCGGTTTAACAGCGTTTCCAACTCACCAACTTCTTTATCACTGATGTTTTGTGCAGCCAGTCTCGCCGCCATTCCTTCTAGAGCTTCACGAACGGAGTACAACTCCACCAACTTATCTTGAGATAAGGTAATCACGCGCGCCCCTACATGAGGAATTCGTTCAATCAGTCCTAACCCTTCTAGGCGCATAATAGCCTCACGAAGAGGTCCACGGCTCACTTCAAAGCGTTTTGCTAGCTCTGGTTCAGAGATCTTGCTACCTGATTCAATTCTCCCTTCAACAATCTCTTCGATGAGCTGTTCTGTTAAATTTTCAGACTTGGTCGCTTCTTTTAACGGCGCGTCGTCATTCATTACTGGTTCTGCACTCATATCAACGCTCACCTTAGAATTTACTACATTGTTGACAGTTCTCATTACATGAACATTATTTAAGCAGCTTAATGCCATCAGATCAACAGGATTGTCGACAATGTAGACTAACGTCTAACTTAAAAACCAACGTGTGAACTTTATGAACAAAATTCACCCTATGTTCTTTATCCTCAATATCTGCACTTTATTGATGCATTTGTAACAAGTACGTAACCTTTAGCTAACCCATAGAGGTCAAGTCAGCATCCCTCTGCTGGCAGACAATAAAGTCAACATAAGGAACGTGAACATGTTTAAGGCACTAAAACCGACCCTAGCGGCATCGATTGTGGCAACTACTCTTTCTTTTGGTAGTTATGCTGCAGATCTAGAGAAGATTCATTTCTTAATTCCTGGGGGTGCTGGCGGCGGTTGGGATATGACAGCACGCGGAACAGGTGATGTCTTGGTAAAAGCAGATATTGTCGACAATGTTTCTTTTCAAAACCTGTCAGGTGGTGGCGGTGGTAAAGCAATTGCACACCTAATCGAAACCGCGCAGCGCCAAGAAGACACCTTAATGGTTAACTCTACTCCTATCGTTGTGCGTTCATTGACTGGTGTTTTCCCACAATCATTTAGAGACCTTACACCTGTTGCAGCAACTATTGCTGACTATGGCGCTATTGTTGCTCCAGCAGATTCTCCATACAACACATGGGAAGACGTAGTTGCTGACTTCAAAGAGAACCCTCGTAAAGTCAAAATTGCAGGAGGCTCAGCTCGAGGAAGCATGGACCACCTAGTCGTTGCGGCAGCATTTAAAGGCGAAGGCTTTGATGCGAAAAAGGTACGCTACATTGCCTACGATGCAGGTGGTAAAGCGATGGCCGCTCTTCTATCGGGCGAAACCCAGCTTCTGTCAACAGGTCTTGGTGAAGTGCTAGAAATGTCGAAGTCAGGTCAAGTCAAAGTACTTGCTGTTACTGCACCGAAGCGTCTCGAAGCAGCGCCGAATATTCCAACACTAACCGAGTATGGAAACGAAACTGTCTTTGCTAACTGGCGTGGTTTCTTCGCAGCTCCAGGGGCGAGTGAAGAGAAAGTCAAAGAGTGGACAGAAGCGTTGTCGAAAATGTACTCCACTGATGAATGGGCAGTAGTTCGTGACCGCAATGGTTGGATTGACAACTACAAACCTGATCAAGAGTTTTACCAATTCCTTGAAGACCAAGAAAAGCAGATGGGCGCGCTCATGACTGAACTTGGTTTCTTGAAACAGTAAGCAACACTAAGGAGGGATTTGCTGTTCCCTCCTCTTGCCAATATTTTGCCGTATATGAGACGCAGCTACGAATCCTTCAGTTTGTAATTGCTCTAGCAGTACTCCTTTGTTTATTGGGTAAAAAGACTGTGTCCTGAGTTCTCTTACCCACTTGGTCGACGCTCATCGATCCCTTGTATACGGCCTTTTCTCTTTTCTTTACCTGGAGTGAGTTATGTCAGATTTCACCTCTAAGCTGTTCACGAAAGAAAATCTACTTTCTCGTGATCGTGTAGGTGCGATGATATTTATGATCCTTTGCTTATGCTATGGATACCAGACATCGCTAATCCCAATGTTTCCTGGGGATGAGTACGAACCGTTCACCGCGAGAACGTTACCAAGCATATTAACCGTTGTTGGTATTGTGCTGTCGGTAATTCTTCTTGTCACCGGACAACCTAATGAAAAAAGCGGCGCCGTCACTGATTTCAATTGGAAACTACTGATTGGATTTTTGGTGTTAATGGCCGCATATGGGTTGGGACTAACCTATCTAGGATTTGTCCTCGCTACTGGTTTCTTCTTAATGATTGGGTTCTATTTACTTGGTGAACGTCGTAAGAGCATTTTACTTGGTGCTTCTTTTCCTTTTGTCATCGCTTTTTATCTCATGCTTACGCAAGGACTAGATATTTATCTAGAGCCTGGACTCATCTTCACTCTTTGGTAGGACACCATTATGTTAGACGGAATTTTACAAGGATTATCAACGGCAGTTATGCCGATGAACATCATGATGGTGATTGTCGGTTGTTTTGTCGGTACTTTTATCGGGATGCTTCCGGGTCTGGGCCCTATTTCAGCAATCGCCTTGATGATCCCTATTACTTACGGAGTGGATCCCTCTTCTGGCCTAATCCTGATGGCCGGTGTTTACTACGGCGCGGTATTCGGAGGTTCAACCTCATCCATTCTTATTAATGCTCCGGGCTGTTCATCAACTGTTGTTACCGCATTTGATGGTTACCCAATGGCACAGAAAGGCCAAGCAGGTAAAGCGTTAGCTCTCGCAGCCTACTCTTCTTTTACCGGCGGTACACTTTCTGCCATCATGTTGCTGTTCGCAGCCCCCGCCCTTGCCAAAGTTTCATTGAGTTTCCAGTCTTCGGACTACTTTGCGCTGATGCTACTTGGTTTATCTGCGGTTGCGGCATTCGCTGGCAAAGGTCAGGTTATTAAAGCGTGGATGATGGTTGTGCTGGGACTCATGCTATCAACAGTCGGTATCGATAAAGGTGTGGGTGTCGAGCGTTTTACCTTTGGCTTAACTGACTTAATGGACGGATTTAGTTTCCTATTACTTGCGATGGCAACCTTTGCTTTAGGTGAAACCTTGATGGGTATACTTAAGCCAGAAAAAGATACACGCCAAGACGAACAGCGCAAGATGAGCGATATAGGAAGCATGAAGATCACTAAAGAAGAAGTAAAAGAAGTGGCACCTGTCTCTATTCGTTCTTCTATCTTGGGCTTCTTTACCGGTGTCCTTCCAGGCGCAGGCGCAACCATTGCCGCTTTCCTTTCTTATGGTATGGAACGTAACCTTGCGCCTAAAGACAAAAAAGAAGAATTTGGCAAAGGAAGCATTCGTGGCTTGGTTGCACCAGAGTCAGCTAACAATGCAGCATCAAGTGGTTCGTTTGTTCCGCTATTGACGCTCGGTATCCCTGGCTCCGGTACAACTGCAATTATGTTAGGTGCACTGATCGCCTATGGTATTCAACCGGGTCCTCGACTATTCGTTGAACACCCAGACGTGTTTTGGTCAGTCATCATCTCTATGTACTTCGGTAACATCGTTCTAGTTATCTTAAACCTACCGTTGATTCCTTATATTTCTAAGCTACTAGCGGTACCAAGGACGGTATTGTTGCCGATGATCCTATTCTTCTCTATTACTGGGGTGTATTTGGTCTCGTTCAATACCATGGACGTGTTTATCATGCTGCTCGTAGCAATGGCAGCAATCGCACTAAGGCTAGCCAATTTCCCATTAGCTCCGTTACTACTTGGTTTTATTCTTGGCGGATTAATGGAGGAGAACTTAAGACGAGCACTGATGATCAGTGATGGTGAGCTAAGCTTCTTGTGGGAGCGCCCTATCACATTGACGTTTACTGTATTGGCTGTACTAGTACTTGTCGGACCCGCGTTGCTTTCGTTGGTTAAAAAATGGTTTTATCAACCCAAGAAAGTTGAATCTTAAGTTCAATATGAATTGATACTTACAGAGCCACTCTATTGAGTGGCTCTTATTTAATTAACAATTCTGGTCGATAATCGTGTAACGGTACTCGCCTTTTTCAGAGTCTGGTTGAGTAACAAGAAGAAAGCAGCCGCCCTCTTTCACAGCTTCAACATTGCGTATTTCTTTACCACCATAGATGACCAACTCACCACCGTCACTAGCACCATTCTGTTTGACATGAAAATTCATGTCTGTATCAAGAAATTGAGCGACGTTGTTTTTAGTATCCAGTTTCAAATGGCCATTGATTAAGTTTACTCTTTTACCATCAATTTTGACGGCTTTATCTCCATTGCGTTCAACGCCATTGATTACGGCCTTGCTATAAACCAATGAGTCCATACCTTTAACCGCAGCTTGAGCGCCTTTCAACACGCTTACTCGGGCATCACTGGTAAGATTTAAGAACCTTGGTGCGGCACTGACCGCTAAAATGCCAAGAATAACGATAACTACAACAAGTTCGATAAGCGTAAAGCCGTTACGTTTCATGAGGATTTTTCCTTTCTATTGGGCTGAGTTTATTGAATCAAGATCACGATTCGGCCGAATAGTACGAAAAAAGCCCTTTTGTAAAACAACAAAAGGGCTTTAGAAATCCTTTGAAAATCAGATTAAGAGATGATTAACGTATAACTTTACGATAACAGCGCTCTGGGCGTCCGACGGTGCCGTAATTCACGTCAGCTTCCAGCTCGCCATTACTAATAAGAAACTCCAAGTATCGCCTTGCTGTTGTTCTGCTCGCGCCAATCATTTCCCCCGCTTCATCGGCGGTAAATGGCTTATCTTCTTTAAACAATGCACGAATTTTCTCAAGAGTCACGCCATCAATCCCCTTGGGTAGTCGAAGCTCAACATTTTTCTCTGCGCTACTAGTTTGCATCATTTCGTCTACTAACGATTGATCCAAACCTTCCACATGATGCAGTTGCTCAGTACGTTTCTGGTACTTTTTCAATGCCGCCTCCAGCCGAGGAAACATAACAGGCTTTAATAAATAATCAATCACACCGCCACGCATCGCCTGTTGCAGAGTTTCAACATCACGTGCAGCAGTAATCAAAATAACATCACACTCTTGATTCAAACTCCGTAGCCAAGCCAATATTTCTATGCCTGTACCATCAGGCAAATAAACATCGAGCATCACTAGTTCGGGTTCTAATATTTCAAGCTGTATTTCAGCTTCGGCTTTTGATGTCGCCATTCCAACTACTTCAAAACCACCAATTTGCTCTAGGTATCGACGATGCAGTTCTGCGATTTTTAAATCGTCTTCTATTATCATGACTCGTGTTAAGTCACTCATGCTAATCCATCCTTAGGAATATATACCGTCACACGTGCGCCGATATCCTTGTTTTCTACTATTTCCAACTGTCCTTGGTATCTTTCAGTCAATTGTTTGACTAAAAACAATCCCACACCACGATTAGTGACTGATTTACTCGACACTCCGCGTTGCGTTAGCGATTTCACATCGAGATGCTTGGGTAAGCCACACCCCTTATCAATGACTTCTAAAATGATTTCATTACCAAAGTCACTCACCGACACTTCAACGTCTGACCGTTCTAACCGCTCATGAGGAGAGTGCGCAATAGCCGATAATGTTGCTTCAAACGCGTTATCAATTAAATTACCCAAAATGGTCACTAAGTCATCAGCATTTATCTCTTTTGGCAATGGTTCAAGTCGCGACTCATCTTCTACTTTTAATCCTAATCCCAGCTCACGTGCGCGCTCTGTTTTTCCAAGAAGCATACCGGCGATCAACGGGTCTTTAACGGTTTCTCGAAGGAACTCAATTAAGCTCTGATAGTGCTCAGTTTCTTGCCCAATGAGATGCTGCACCGCATCCAATTCCCTCATTTGTACCAATCCACTTATAGTGTTCAACTTGTTTCGATGTTCATGAGTCTGCGAACGTAACAGCTCGGCATAAGCTTTGGTTTGCGATAGCTGTTCAGTCAATTCCGAGATTTCATCGCGCAAACGAAAACTCGACACCGCACCAACGACTTTGCCATCAACAACAATGGGACTGCGATTGGCAACGATACGTTGTTGATTGAGATACAGCTCAATATCATTATCTGACTCTTGGCTTTCGATCAAACTTTGCAGGTCGGAGTTCGGTAATACCTGGTACAACGGTTTGTTCATAACACCCGATTTAGTTAACCCTAAGATCTCACACGCACTGGTATTAATCGAGCGTAATACCCCGTCGGAGTCAATGCTGATAACACCTTCCTTAATGGTGCTCATAGTGACGTCCAACTCGCCATAAAGACGACCGATCTCTTCTGGTTCAAAACCCAATAGTGCTTTTTGAAAACGACGTGAGATAAAGTAAGAAACAATCGCGTTCACAATGAGCACCAGTATTGCCATTCCAAGGAGGAACGCTAAATAGGGCTCAATACGGTCTTGGAGTCTATCCAATAAGTAGCCGACGGAAACAACACCTATGATATTGCCATCTTTATCAAATACCGCCGCTTTGCCTCGAACTGACTTTCCAAGAGATCCTTCTGCAAACGATACGTAGGTTTGACCATGAATCAGAGCTTGATCATTATCACCCCCTTTCATTGGCAACCCAATTCGTTCATCAATAGGATGGACTAAACGAATGCCTTGCTCGTCACCAATAACAATGAAGGCTGCCCCAATCATCTCAGTAAGTCCACGAAATCGGTTTTGCATTCGGGCAGACGTGTTCTGTTCAATCATATTGATAACAGCACTAGACTGCGCCAAGAATGTTGCGACGCCTTTGGCTTTTAGCCCCATTTCCTGCTCTTGGGACTGCTTGATGTAGCTAAATCCAGCTAATGATAAGACAAGCAACTGCAACAACCCCGAAACCGTCATAATTATGAGCATTCGGTGTCGAAAACTTATCTGGTTCCATTTCATGATAACTCTCCCTAATACCCATACTGTAACAGCGTTGTAACATACGAGCACTCAATTGGGTATCGAACTGTGAAGCACATAATTAATTTACGTAGAATCAGTCAAATAGACGACAAAAGTGCTCTTTGATTCCTACAATTAGAGTGTAAATATTCATGTCAGTTACATGCATATGCAACCGAATATCTGATTATGATCACATCACTTTTAGCTTATTTTTAGAACAATTCAGCCGTTATTCCGTATAGTAAAATTGTTATCTAAAAAGTACCTGAGTCTACTTGCTATTTGTCGACTCAAACGTAACTTTCAAGGTCACTTATAACTAGAAAATAATAAACGAAAACGCAGTAACCCTTGTGCAGAGCGCAAAATACAACGTAAGAAGGAACGTCGTTATGGAACGGGACTGTTTTGGAATTTGCCTTAATCGGGCGCTTCTGTCGAAAAATCGACGCGCTACATTTACCCACGTCAGAGCATATCAAGCGACAAACTCACAAGCATCGGAACTAGAACACGAGGTTTTGGTATCGTTCGCTTCACCACAAATGTCGGGCAGTGAAGTCTTAAAAGAACTGCTTCAAGCAAAAGACCTAATGTGGAGAGCTGGCTACGTTTGTCCATCAAATGATTAAAGTCGTTTGATTTCAAAAAAGCAACGGCACGTAATGTGAAGTTGCTTTTTTAGTATCAGTGACCAAAATATATCGTTTAGCTTCTAAATAACAGACACTTAACCACATAGAGATCAAAAAAACATCTATAGTTAGGTTATTGCACACCATTTTATTAGAGCATATACTCTAATCAATTTATTAACATCATCTGTTTTGGAGCAAACATGAAGATAAGGTCCCTACCGCTGGTTGTGGGCGCATTGCTAGGAACGCTTTCTTTCGGTGGCTACCCTGCCGAAGTCTCCTTTGATGAAGCCTGGCAATTGCTTCAACAAAACAATAATTCTCTAGCCGCACAACGAGCCAACGTAGAACGATACGGGCACTTACAAGACGCAAGCGGTAGTTTAAACCTACCTAAGGTCACGGTTGGCGCTAACTACACTCGATTGGATCAAGATGTAACAATTAGTGGCTCGCAATTTGCGGATAGCCTTAGTGGAGTCCCTAACCTACCCGCCGGAGCATTAGGACCGGTCTTAGGACAAGTTGCAAGTGCTCTAGGGGGCATTACTTCCACCATTGAAAACCAAGACATTTTCACCTCTTCAATCCGAGCAGTTTGGCCGATTTTTACGGGTGGTAGAATCACCGCAGCGCAAACCGCCGCCGAGGGTAAAAAAGAAGAGGCTCAAAGCCAGCTTGCAATGGAAGTTCAAGCTCGATACGAAGATCTAAGTAAGTACTATTTTAGTGTGGTGCTCGCGCGCAATGTCGTCGAAACCAGAATGGCGGCAGAAAAAGGGCTAACCAAGCACCGAGACTTCGCAATTAAACTTGAAGAACAAGGACAAATTGCTCGAGTTGAGCGCCTTCAAGCTGAAGCTTCATTAGCCAAAGCGGTGGTGGAGCGCAAAAAAGCACAACACGGCCTAGATATCGCAGAAGCTGCGCTTACCCAAGTTTTGGGGCAATCTGAAACCGTTGAACCTCGTGACCAACTCTTTATCAACGAAAACCTGCCACCTCTGGATGCTTTCGTTGATCAAACCCTCAACACCTACCCTGGCCTTTCCATTCTTGATGCGAAAGAGAAACAAGCAAGTAGCTTGATGAAGGCTGAGAAAGGTAAATATTTCCCAGAAGTATACGCCTATGGTGACTATAGTCTGTATCACGGCGATTCATTGGCCGGACAGATGAAGCCAGATTGGCTAGTTGGTATTGGCGTAAGTGTCCCACTTCTTGAGAACACAGGTCGCAGTGAGCAAATGAAAGCGGCTAACAGTGCGGTATCTCAAGTACAATTTTTAAAGAAACAAGCGAAACAAGACTTAAGTGTCTTAGTTGAAAAAACTTACTTAGAAGCGCAGCAAGCACTCGATGAAGTGCAAGGGTTGAATACCAGTATTCAACTTGCAGAAGAGAACCTCAGGCTACGCCAAAAAGCCTTTTCTCAAGGATTAGGCCGCTCTCTAGACGTGGTCGATGCTGAGCTCTATCTTGCCAGCGTCAAGACCCAGCAAGACGCCGCAAGCTTCCAGTACTTACTGTCATTAAATAAATTACTCGCGCTTTCTAGCGAGATGAACAACTTTTCTACGTATAAATATAACGCTATTACCCCAGCTCAACTAAGAACGAAGGATGCATCATGAACAAGGTAAAACCTACTTTACTGACATTAGGTACGATTGCGATTATTGGTTGGGTTGGATACAAATTTTATGATGCCTATCAAACACCTCCATTTCGACTACAAGGGCAAATCGAGTCTCAGCAATATAGCATTTCATCAAAAGTACCAGGTCGAATTGATGAAGTATTAGTGCGAAAAGGTGACGAAGTAGCTGAAGGCCAACTCATTTTCACCATCCATAGCCCAGAAATCGAAGCCAAACTTGAGCAAGCCGTAGCCGGACAGAAAGCTGCGGGAGCGCTTGCCAAAGAAGCGGAGACAGGCGCACGTAAGCAACAGATTCAAGCAGCAGAAGACCAATGGCGCAAAGCAAAAGCCGCTGCAGCATTACTTGAGAAAACGTATCTACGAGTTAACAACCTATATAAAGATGGTGTGGTAGCTGAGCAGAAACGTGATGAAGCCATGACTCAATGGCAAGCGGCCAAATACACTGAAAGCGCAGCATTTCAGATGTACCAGATGACCAAAGAAGGGGCGCGTTCTGAAACAAAATTAGCGGCGGCAGAAAAAGCTCGAATGGCGGAAGGCGCGGTAGCCGAAGTGGAAGCTTATGCAGCTGACACTAAAATCCATTCTTGGTTTGATGGTGAAGTTTCGCAAGTATTGCTGCACAGTGGCGAACTTGCGCCTCAAGGCTTCCCTGTAGTTACGGTTATTGATACCAAAGACACTTGGGCCGTACTGAATGTACGTGAAGATCTTTTAAGCCAGTTCGAGAAAGATAAAGAATTTGATGCTTATTTACCTGCACTTGATGAAACTGTCACCTTTAAAGTGTTCCACGTTGCTGTAATGGGTGACTTTGCTACATGGCGTTCAACTGACGCGACTCAAGGTTTCGATCTTCGCACTTTTGAAGTTGAAGCTCGTCCAGTAGATAAGGATGTACCGCTTCGTATGGGTATGAGTTTAGTGGTAGAAATGTAGGAAGCCATTATGCCTCACTCTTTTCCAACATTAGCTACACGAAGACTCGCGAAAAGTCAGTTTCATAGCCAATGGCAGATACTACGCCATGACAAATGGCTATTATCCTGCCTCACTTGGGTGCCAATATTATTGTGCCTTTCTATCTATTGGATCTTTTCCCAAGGAATCGCCAGCAACTTACCCATCGGCGTGGTTGATCTGAGTAAGAGCCAGTTATCACAAAAGCTAATTCGAAACTACGATGCCACATCGATGTTGAGTGTCAATCATCAGTACGATGACATTGGTCAAGCTCGTGACGCCCTCATAGAGGGCGATATTTACGCAATTCTAACCATACCGTATGGTTTTGATAAAGCGATAGTGAAATCATTACGTCCAGAAGTGACCTTATTCTATAACAGTCAGTATATACTCGTTGGACGCTTGATTAATTCTGCGGCTCTACAAGCACAAGGCACTTTTAATGCTCAAGTTGAAGTTGTCAAAGCTCTAGCAAAAGGCGACACAACAGGCGCTGCAGCCATGGGTAAAGCAGTCAACGTGAGAACTCAGATAACACCGTTGTTCAACAAAGGCACTAACTATGCTCAGTTCCTAGTGAGTGCTATCGTTCCAGCAATTTGGCAAATCGCTGTTGTGTCGTTCACTGTACTAGTGTTGAGTGCAAACTATAGAATCTCCGGACTCGCTCCTTGGTTAGGGCAAGAAAAACCCATATCAAGATTGGCACAGACCTTGTTCCCTTATTTCCTCTGGTTCTTGTTGCAAGGCACTTTCTTTTTAGTGTGGTTTTACGACTTAATTGGATGGCCAATGGAAGGGAGTTGGCTGGTGCTCTTCTTTGCACAGATCGTTACTACGGTCACCTGTATGATAATGGCAGCACTGTTTTTCTTCTTAACTTGCGATGCTGCACGTGCGATGAGTTTTGCCGGAGCATTTACCGCACCTAGTTTTGCATTTATGGGAATTACTTTTCCAGCGACTGACATGAATCCCCTCGCATTATTTTGGCGCGAGCTATTACCAATCAGTCATTATATTGAAGTTCAGGTAAGCCAAGCAAGTTACGGCGTCACTCCACTTCAGTCACTTTCGCACTTAACACCCATGTTAGGTTACGTCATCCCATTGGTAGTAACGTCTGTATTAATTAAAAAACATATGAGTAAGGAGTTAGTAGCATGACGCTGTTAGAACATGTAAAACTCGAACTCAAAGCCATTCTCACCAATCCGGTAGTTGTACTAACGGTATTTGGTGGCGTGATTTTCTATTCGTTTTTATACCCTCTTCCCTACGCTCAGCAAACACCAAGAGAACAACCAATCTCTGTAGTCAACTTAGATCTCAGTCAAACCAGTTTTCAATTGGAACGGATGGTCGACGCAACACCAAATGTGAAAGTAGTACAGCGAGACCATACTATTGCAGCAGCGAAAGAGGCTTTTTTAAATGGGGAAGTGTCCGGTATTTTGGTGATTCCTGAGCATTTCTACAAAGACCTTATGTTAGGGAAAAGTCCAGTACTTGCCTACGCCGGCGATGCCGCTTTGTTTTTGGTTTATGGAACCGTGGTTGAGGGTCTAGCGCAAGCTGGCGGGACTTTAGCAGCAAAAGCCAAAGTAACCAAATTGCTCATCGATGGCGTACCTCTGGAACTGGCGAGCAAGCAGTATGCTGCGACTCAGCTTAACACCAAGCCTACCTTTAACCCTCGAATGGGATATGTAGACTATGTTGTGCCGGCCGTCTTTGTATTAATCCTTCAGCAAACTCTCGCAATGGCGTCCGGTTTGGTTGGTGGCACGCAACGTCAAGGTAAAGGTTATTGGCGCTCTCAATCAGTATTATCTGTTGTGGCTGTTCGCAGCATTGTGCTTACGCTTATTTACTACCTACTTGGTATGTATTACTTCGGTGCTAGCTTCGAGATGTATGGTATCAGTAAGCTAGCTCACCCCATCGAATTGCTAACTCTAATGTTGCCGTTTTTGCTTACTTCTTGTTTTATTGGCATATTTTTGGGCGCCATTACACCACGAAGAGAACTAGTGACTGTTGTTGTTCTGCTAAGCTCAATGCCTCTGATCTTTTCCGCAGGCTTTATATGGCCAACAGAAATGCTACCAGAGCCCATCAAGTGGTTTGCTGCAATCTTCCCGACGCAAGCAGCAATTAATGGCTTTTTGAAGCTAAATCAAATGGGTGCCGAGTGGTCTCAAATACGTGGGGCATGGACGCAACTTTGGATTCAAGCTTTCGCTTGGGGAAGTCTTGCTGTATACAGCTTCAAGAAATATAGAATCAGCAATGCTGAATAACTGAAAGACAAAACAAAAGGGGCTAATGACATATCATTAGCCCCTTTTATTTTCTTTCGTTGAATTAGCTTCGAACTAGTTCAACCTTTTCTTCGCTTTCACCGGCAGCAGGATCGTTGAACTTATCAATGTTCAATGCGCCTTCCGATTTGGCAACAATACAAGTAACTGCGCTGTCACCTGTGATGTTAACTGCGGTACGAATCATATCTAATAGGCGGTCAACACCCATGATTAATGCAATACCTTCTAAAGGTAGACCCACTTGGTTTAGTACCATGGCTAACATGATAAGGCCAACACCAGGAACGCCCGCAGTACCAATTGACGCAAGGGTCGCTGTCAGAATTACCGTCAGGTAATCACCCATGGTCAAATCAATATTAAACGCCTGAGCAATAAACGCAGTTGCCACGCCCTGCATGATCGCAGTGCCATCCATGTTGATAGTAGCACCGAGTGGAATTGTGAAAGACGATACCTTGTTATCTACACCAAGACGATTTTGAGCCGTTTCCATGGTAACAGGAATAGTTGCGTTAGATGATGCGGTAGAAAATGCAAACATGACAGCATCTTCCATCTTCTTCAAGAAGGTAACAGGACTTAAACCTGTAAATGACTTAAGCATGACACTGTACGTCACCAAGCCATGCAACAGTAATGTGGCCGTTAGAACGAAGAAGTACTCTGCAAGGTTAAAGATGGCGCTTAAACCTAAACCAGTAAACAGCTTAGCCATTAAGAAGAATACACCATAAGGGGCGATGTTCATTAACAAGGCTACCAACTTCATGATCACTTCGTTAAGGTCACGGAACACAGCCGCGATTCGCTCTCCAGGTTCGCCCGCAGCACTAATCGCAATACCGAACAATACAGCAAACACGATAACCTGTAGTGTTTTACCTTCTGCCATTGCGCTAATAGGGTTAGTTGGGAACATGTCAATGATGACCTGCCCTAAAGATGGGGCTTCAGCAGCGGCAAATGAACTAGCGGCAGTAAGGTCTGCACCTGCACCCGGTTGGAACACAGTGCCCATGGTAAGAGCTAAGGTGATCGCAACTGCTGTCGTCGCTACATAAAAAAGAACAGTCTTACCACCTAAACGGCCTAGAGTGGTTACGTCCTTCAAAGAACTCGTACCACAAACTAGCGATACAAAAACCAAAGGTACAACAAGCATCTTCAAGCTGGCGATGAAAATTTGGCCACCAACTTCGAACAAACCATTAACGATGTATGCGTCTACAAATCCGTTCTCAGCAAACAAGCTTCGAATCGCGAAGCCCGTCAAAATACCTGCAACCATACCGATAATCACTCGTGTAGTCAGTGACATTGGTTTTTTGGTATTAGTCATAATTACTCCTTATTTTTATATTGCTTAGAGATGGGGACATCTAAAAGCCGGAGCAGATTAGCAGCTAGACGCTGACGATTAGAATTACAAATTTGTTTTCTGATTCTGCACTGTGACTGGGATCACTCATGTTGTTACACACAGCACGCCGACAAAAACCTTAATGCTACATTTTACCAACAAAACAGCATGCAATATAACACCAATGGCCACAACTAATATTATGTTCTTTTAAAGTTCACATAAGAAATATTAATACCTGACTAGCATCTCAATATACCATCTTAATGAAATAAAAATACCCAGCACATAATTCTGGGTATTTTGAAATGAAAGGTAAATAATCTAAGCCATCAAATAGACACAAGACTCAGTTCGAAAACAACAGCAGTTTCTTCTGGAATCCTAGGGTGTTCATCTTCTTTATAAGCTAAGTGAGCTGGGACATATAAACGCCACGTAGAGCCTAGCTTCATCTGTTTTAGCACGACTAACCAAGAGACAGGAGCCTGATTTAAAGAAATCGTTAGCGGCTCAGGCAGATGTACAGAGCTATCAACTTGACGTCCGTTTAGAAGCCAAGTCTTATGTCTGACCTTACACTGCGTTCCTGACGAGACACTAGCGAGCTCATTCCCCTCTTTTAGTATTTCATACTGAATACCAGAGCTATGGGTTGTTACTTCGCGGCGCTGACCATTCTTTTTGAAAAAAGCTTGTTCAAATTCTGTTTGTTGCTGCTTTAGCTGTTTCTCTGTTTCTTTGCGCTGGTCTTCCATCTGTTGCTTCAACTGCTCATTTTCAGACGGGTCAAATGGCCATTCTTTTTGCATGAATGTGTCCATGATGGCTTCTTGGACAATTTTGATATTCATTTTTGGAAATGATTTTTTGGCAAGCTCCAACGCGATCTCTCGACCGTAGATATAGCTTACTTTTTGTTCTAACGTCTCTATTTCCATCCCAACCTCTCAACAACTAACTCTTGGTCTAATGTTAAGACTTCTTATACAGAAAAAAAGTATGTTACGGATAAAAAGGCTTGATACTGGAAAAAGAAAAGGACCAAGAGGTCCTTTTGCATTGATGATTATGTGAACTTTAGGTCAGTTCATTATCTGGCAGGGAATCGACCACTGGCAAAGTTTGCAATACGTATTGACCAGGAGCACTACCTACTACAGGATATTCTTCATTTCCTGTTGAAAACGGTTCAACTTGCTCTTCCGCGCTAAACTGTTTGAGCCACTCGTTCCAGTGCAGCCACCACGACCCCTTATGGTGTTCTGCATTCCCTATCCACTCTTCTGCGGATTCTTCTAGAGTAGAATTAGTCCAGAAACCATATTTCTCTTTTGCGGGATGATTGACGATACCTGCAATATGCCCTGATTCGCCCAATACGAAAGTTTTGTTCCCACCCATTTTCAACGCACCGCGATAAGTTCCTTGCCAAAGTGCAATATGATCCTCTTTGGTGGAAATAAAGTAACTTGGGATTCGTATCTTATCTAAGTCTATCCACACGCCGCCGATTTTCACACCTTTATCCTGAATCAGCTTGTTTTCAAGGTATAGCTGTCTTAATAGAAAATTATGTGTAGCTGCAGTTACATTAGTGCTATCACTATTCCAGTACAACAAGTCGAAATCTACGGGACTGTTACCCTTAAGGTAATTATCGACATAGTAGTTCCAGTAAAGACTATTTTCTCGAAGCAAGCTAAATGTCACACTGAGTGAGCGACCATCCATATAACCTATGGCGTTATTTTGTAGTTCAATAGCTCTGATGATGGTGTCGTTTATATAAGCTCCTACTTCGCCTGGCTGGCTATAATCAAGCAACGTGGTGAAAAACGACGCTGAGACAATCCGTTTCTTCATACGTTTGGCGGCATAATACGCCACAGTGGAAGCGAGGACAGTGCCACCAATACAATATCCGGCAGCATTGATCTGATCTTTACCGGTGATCGACTCAATGGCAGAAACTGCTTTGACAACACCATTAGTCACGTAGTCGCCAAATTCCACCTTAGCTTGAGAAGCGCCAGGATTTCGCCACGACATCATAAATACACTGTGGCCCTGCTCCAGCAACCATTTAACCATCGAGTTTTTCTCACGAAGATCGAGAATGTAGTATTTGTTGATGAAAGGCGGAACGATAAGCAATGGTGTAGAGTTCACCACTTCTGTTACTGGACGATATTGAATCAGCTCAAATAGCTCATTCTGATAGACAACATCTCCAGCCGTATTAGCGACATGTTCACCTATTTGGAATGCTTCAGTATTCGTCATGCGAATTTTCAGCACATCAGCACTTGCTTCGATGTCCTCTTGGAACTGCTGAAGTCCAGCAAGCAAGTTTTCTCCATTTTGCTCAACAGTTAGTTTAAGTAGCTCAGGATTGGTGGCGATGAAATTCGTTGGTGAGAGTGCATTCAACGTTTGTCGGGAGAAAAACGTCAATCGCTCTTTGATTTTCTCATCGACACCTTCCACCGAGTTGATGGTCTCTAAATAAGTCTTACTGAAAAGAACATAGGACTGCTTGATGAAGTTATAAAACGCTTCTTCTTTCCATGCATCATCTTCAAATCGACGGTCGCCTTTTTCTACAGAAACGACCTCTTCTTTACTTGATTGCAGTGCTACTCGCTGCCAAATCTCTAGTTGTTGAGTCCACCATTTAGTTTGCATGTCCAACATAGCAGCGGGTTGCTGTGAGGCCTTATCCATAAAAGCTGCAGTATCTTCTGCGTTGAGTTCCTGCATTGCTTTAGTTAGAGGGCTATTAACGGCTGCCTTGCCTTGCTCGAAGTCTTTCCACCATTGCTGGTTGCTCTCCTGCAGTTTCACAAGGTAGTCCGAAAAGAAGTTTTGAAACATAGTTAAAACCCTTTTCTTGGAAAACAAAAAAGGCTGCGGGAACGAGTGCCCCCGCAACCCTAATAAAAAAACTGAATCATTAAGCTGGCGTGTTAGCTTTTACTGTTTCAGTTGTTAGAGCTTCAATATCTTCTTTGAATTCTTTCGCAACTTGTTGGAGCTTATTACTGTCATCCATCATTTGTTGAGATAGGCGAGACAGTGTATTAAGTTGTTGGCTATTAAAAACAGCAAATGATGACACGTCTTTAATTTCGGAGGCCGCTTTCATTTGGCTTAAACCAAGCTCACTGTACGAACGCATGGCATTAAGTTGCAGTTCAGTTAGAGTCTCTACATTTTTCGTCATCAATTTGTTGAATTTTGCATATGGTTCAAACGTTTTTTCTGACTGTTCATTGAAAACTTTAAAGATATCCGTGTACATGATTATTTCTCCTAGGAAATATATTCCAATTTTATATAACTATCCCATTAATATTTGGGAATCCGACAACACTGTAATGAGCTATTAACAATTACGTTTTTTAAGACTTGCAGTTTTTCAAAAGTACTGCTGTTCCCATACCACCACCCACACATAAAGATGCAACGCCGATATTCTTTTGTTCGCGTAACATTTCATGAATAAGAGTGACAATAATTCTATTACCAGACGCTCCTAATGGATGTCCTAGGGCAATAGCACCACCATTTGGATTAGCTTTTTGTAAAATAGACTCCGCAGACACACCATGCTGCGATGCTAAGTTGCGTATAACCCCTAACGCTTGGGCCGCAAACGCTTCGTTAAGCTCAAACACATCCACGTTTTCTATGGTTAAGTCAGCTTTACTAAGCACTTTAGTCACCGCTTGAACTGGGCCAAGTCCCATTACTTGCGGGTCAATACCAGTTTGAGCGCAGTTAACGACTTCACATAATGGTGTCAACCCTAAGCGTTCAACCGCCGACTCGGAAGCCACAACCAAAGCGCTAGCACCATCATTAATGCCCGACGCATTACCCGCCGTCACTGTACCTTCTCTATCAAATGCAGGCCTTAACTTAGATAAGCCTTGCATGGTCGCGTCTAGTTTGGGGTATTCATCGGTCGAAAATTCGACGCTTTGACGTCGAATTTTCACCTCAACGGGTTGAATTTCATCTATAAACTTCCCTGCTTCAATGGCTGCGGCCGCTTTTTGTTGACTTTGTAGGGCATACGCATCTTGATCGTCACGAGAAATATCGACTTCCTTAGCGATGTTTTCAGCGGTCACGCCCATGTGGTAAGCATTAAAGACATCGGTGAGTCCATCTGAAACGAGAAGATCCTTTGCAGTGATATCCCCCATTTTATGGCCTGAACGTGCCGATGCTGGCATAGCAAACGGGATCTGCGACATAATCTCAACACCAGCAGCGACAACAACTTCTGCCTCGCCTGATTTGATATGTGATGCGGCGTCCATGAGCGTTTTCATTCCGCTACCACATACCATGTTTAGCGTATAAGCTGGAACTTCCGCTGGAATACCTGCATAGATAGAAGCTTGTCGTCCTACCCCCATGCCTTGATTTGCACTCACAACATTACCGACAATCACTTCATCTATGTCGTTAACAGTTATACCGCAAGCATCGACCGCACCAGCAATCACTTCCGATGCAAGTTTTCCAGCAGTAACGTTCTGTAAGCTGCCACCAAAACTACCGATTGCTGAACGCTTTGCTGCAACAATAAAAACTTTTTCCATTATCTGTTCCCTTGATTACGCCATGTATAGGCCGCCATTGATGGCAACCGTTTCACCTGTGATGTAAGCGGCCTCTTCACTTGCCAAAAATGCTACCGTGGCGGCAACTTCTTCTGGTTTTGCTAGGCGTTTCAGTGGAATGGTGCTTTTAATGGAATCGAGAACGTCTTCACGCATCGCCTCAACCATAGGCGTGCTTGTATAACCAGGTGCAACAACATTTGCTGTAACTCCAGATCTAGCACCTTCTGAAGCAAGCGCTTTGGTAAAGCCAATCATTCCAGCTTTTGCTGCAGCGTAATTCGCTTGGCCAAACTGCCCTTTTTGACCATTTACCGATGAGATATTGATGACACGGCCATTACCTTTTTCACACATAGCCGCGAAAAGAGGTTGCGTCACGTTATAAACACTATTCAGATTAGTGTTGATGACATCAAACCACGCTTCAGCCTTCATTTTCTTAAACTGGCCATCCCTCGTAATACCAGCATTGTTTACGACCAGATCAAATGTCCCTTCTTCTTGCTGAAGTTGATTTAGCTTTTCGTTACACTCCTCAGTATTTGTAACATCAAGTTCAAACAGCCTTACTTGGTCTTCTGTGAAACCCTTGCTGTCGAACCATTCCTTAGCGCATGAATAGTTACCTGTGTTATAGGTAGCAATCAGACGATATCCTTTATCGACAATTGCAGATGATATTGCGGAACCAATTCCGCCTTTTGAACCGGTGATTATTGCGAGCTTCTTCATTAATGACTCCATTCCTAGCAACTAGCATTTAGCTATTGATGTAAACAAACTAAATTCTGACGTCCTAACTTGCGCATTTATTATGATGACTGACTTTATTATTGATATTACTGAGCTTTTGTTACGCTTTGACTTATGGATATTAAATTAATGAAATCTTAATATTTAACCACCCTTTAATCGTTGCACTGAGTATTACTTAGATACTGATCACAATCATGAAATCACTAAATTACATTTTATTCCTCTTTTTTCCTGAAGCAAAACCCAGAACCAAATCCTCACCAAGCCTTTAAATAACAACAACTTTAATTTTATAGTAGTATTAATAAAGACTAGCCATGCACCAAAATAATGATTACTATCTATCAATAACATTTAATTACAATTGATAATTTCCATCACATTATTCTTAGATTGAATAATATAGATCACTGAAAGATATGAGATATTTATTTAGAGCTAAAGCTTAAATATCATCAAATGTAAATGGTCTGATGTAGATATATATAGCCAAAGCACCATACTGATGCAATACACATTATTTTGGTGCTTTTCATTAAGACGTGATCTTTTTCACAAACTCTCACAGCGCTTTAACATTAATACCTTGCACAATAACATGTTTACCTTCTTCCATAGAAAAGGCCCCTGAACTTAAAGTCCAAGGGCCTTCAAAGCTAAACACTTATATGTAGCTGCCTATCTTAGTTCAGCTTTGCCAGTAACTCCTTAACAGCAACGCTTAGTTGGCGGTCTCTGTCAGAAGCGACGTCGTCAGGTGAGTTATAAACCAAGATATTAGGCTTCACCTCATTGTTCTCGAACCACTTACCCTGATCATTTTTGAAACCAAGTTGCGGTACACCATATTCCAATAATGGTTCTTGCTGGTTTTCCCAAAGCACGTAGGTTCCCGTTCCTGGTACACGTTCACCCACTAGTTTTCCAATTCCCTCTTTCTGATAAAAGTAAGGTACAACTGAACCATCTGAGTAACTCGATGCATTCGCTAACATTATGCTAGGTTTTGCCCAACGGCGAAGTGGAAATGAGCCTGCTGAATAGCCATCTCTCGATACCGCGGAGCTGTGTCTCACACCAGATAATAGATTCATTATTTGATCATGTAGGTTCCCTCCGACATTGTATCGGACATCAATAACAACTGCTTCTTTATCTCGATATCGACCGAACAATTTGTTGACTAGCTGACGGTATGAATCGTTACCCATCTCAGGAATATGGATATAGCCCAGACGCCCATTTGATAACTTATTGGTAAGTACTTCACGCTCCGTTACCCAACGTTTATACGAGAGTTTCGCTTCGTCAGACAACGAGACAGGCTTAACGGCTACGGATATCGTTTTCTTATTCCCAGGAGTAAGAACAGACAGTCGAGTTACTTTACCTTCTAGGTTATTAAGCAATGGATAAATATCCTTGCCAGGTTGAACATCTACCCCGTTCACCGAGTAAATAATGCTACCTGATTTAATCGGGTTATTCGGTAGATCTGCTGGCCCTCCTAGTAGAACGCTACGAACTCTTGCACCTTTCCCTTGATATTTATCATCGTAAATAATGCCAAGTGATGCTGGCGACTCCCAACTACCAGGATGCATCCTATACGTAGAACCAGTGTGTGAGGCGTTCAACTCACCAGCCAACTCACTTAACAACTGAGCAAAGTCATTATAATTATGTATGCTTGGTAAATGTTTTGCATACGCCTCTCTATACCAATCCCAGTCAACTCCATGTAAGTTCTTGTCGTAGAATTTTGTCTTGGTCAAGCGCCATACATGGTCAAATATATACTGTGTTTCTTTCGCAAAGTCATATTCTGCATCCAAGCTAAAATGAACGTCCTCACTATCGCCATTAGCTAAATCGATTTTCTCTAGTTGTCCATGGCCAATGAGCATCAACATCGTTCTGTCAGGCGTTACCGTCATGGCTTGGATGTCATCCGCGGAGCGTGTGAACATCACTTCATGATCCCCTGTTAAAAGATTCAGGTGCACAAATTCGATATCATCGCCGCGTTGATTGGCAACAACCATTTCAGTGTTGTCGGGAGAAAGGTAACTCGCCAAAACTGACATAGAATAAGGCGTTAAGCGGTGGATTCTATCTTGAAGGTCGTTGACATCAATCAGAGTTTTATTGTTTGGAGCAGAAGCGTGTTCTTCTTGCTCAGCTAACCACGCTTGGTCTTGAGATAGACCCAAGTTTGCTTCTGTTTTTTTATTTAGAGTGACCGCATATACGTCACCATTTACGGTACTGCCATCCAGTTCTGTCAGTCCGTCTTTGTCTGAAGTCCAGTAAACAACCTGACCATCATCAGAGAACTTTGGTGCAAATTGAACAAATCCGCTGTAGCTCAATGTGATGGGTTTGTTCTCGCCTTTGCTATCAAGTAGAACAATATTATTAGCACTTAACGTACTACCATCACGAGATACAATATACTGATCATCTGGCGACCACTGATAGCGCCAATCTGAGTCCTCGTAGGAATACATAGATTGACTATTAAGAAGTGTCGTTATGGCGCCATCTTCAATAGTCATTACTTTTAACGTATTTCTTGATTCTCTGTATGCGATGCGTGTGTCATCATGAGACAACACAGGTTGGGTCTCATCTACCGGCGTATCCGTGAGTTGCTGTTCTGTTATCTGACTTGCCGTAAGAAAGCTCTTATCGTGATCGCCTATATGACTCGCAAATAAATCCCAATTCCCTGCTCGCTCAGAGCCATAAAGTAATGTCATTCCATCACTCGCGAACGAAATGTCTCTTTCTGCTTGTGGGGTATTCGTCAACCGACGTGCCTCTCCGGTCAACGTAGAGATGACAAATACCTCCCCTCGAGCTACGACGGCGACTTCCGGAGCTGTTGGTGATACCGCTAGTTCAGTAATCTCATAGGCCAAATTCACGTTTCTAGTACTGCTATCACTGCGCGCTTTACGTATTTTGATGTCAACTTCATGCGCTGCCTTATCGCCTTTCCTCTTAAGCCAAATACCACCGTCAAACCCGTAAGCTAAATCACCTTGGGTGCTAATCGACAAAAACCTAACGGGTAACTTTTGATGATGAGTTACAGCAACAGCATCACCTTCAGGCTCAGTCAAAGATTGCTTCCAGATGTTAAAACTGCCTGAACGTTCAGATAAGAAATACATGGACTGGTCATCCTCAGACCAAACTGCATTGCGATCTTCACCTCTAAACGTTGTTAATTGTGTGTGTTTGTGACTTTTAGCATCATATTTCCAGATATCTCTTGCTGCATCTGATTGAGCTCCTTTGCGCCACTGTTGTTCGGTATAAGAAGGCAAATCAGTATACAAAGCCTGACTACCATCATGAGAGACCGAATAACTGCTCACTGAATTTTCTAACAAAACCTGCTCTCGACCACCCTTTGCAGGAACTGTGTAAAGTCTGTATGAACGGCCAAAGAATCCGTTATTTAATTCACTATCACCATTACCAATCCTAAAAGATTGAAATAAGACTTGGCTACCATCAGCACTAAAGGAATATGGGATATCCTCGCTACCGTGGAAAGTTAATCGTTGAGATTTATGAGTGTTCATGTTCAAAACAAACACATCTCCCCGACCATACTGGTTAGATTGGTATGCTAACGACTGTCCGTCAGGAGACCATACAGGATTTGAGCTATAAACCGTCTCACTTGTAAGCGGAACCGCATCGCCACCCTTTGCGTTAGCTACCCAGACTTGGCCACTGTAAGTAAATGCAATCTGATCACCGTTCGGAGAAATAGCAATGTCTCGATACCATGATGAGCCCTCTGATGTTTGTGCAATAAGCAAAGAGGTGTGGCTAGCAGAGAAAAGGATAAAGCCCACTCGGGCTAAATGTGAAAATTTCATGGATTCCCTTAAGTGTTGCGTTTTTACCCATCATGCCACAGATTTGGGCGGGAAATTTTCATCACGAAATCATTGTAAATACAGACAAGTATTCGCCATTTTATCAAGCAATCACTCACCAACAAAATATACAGGATAATCCTCTATATATTTTATTTCATACAAAATTAAAACACTGCCAGATAATATATCCAATCATCTTTGCACTAATGAAATCTTATTCCTCAACCTTATACCGTTGCTTCATACATACACAAAAATACAAGTTGCTACAAAGCATTGACTCTGTTCTACCAAAATTAAGCGTGTGAGAACTAACTCTATCCTTTTTTGTTTCATTTTTGTTACGCTGGTTTTGAGTTACACTACGCTTTGCAAAAACGTCGTACCATAAGGACATGGATTGATGAGCAACACCAAAACCTCTCCCACTCAGGCTATTCGAAAGACCCTCATATTGGGCGCGTTTGCCATTCTTAGTTTCTTAGCCTTATTTTTCTATACACAACATTCTGTTGATAGCACCAAAAACCAATTGATTTCGCTTCAAAAGAGCATTCTTACCGCATCAAACAACATGCTAATGATGCGTCGTCACGAAAAAGATTTTGTTGATAGAGTCGACCAAATCTATCTACAGAAAATGGAAACGGATTATCAGAACATTCTAGAGGAATTAGGTTCGATAAATGCAACCATTATAAATTCTGGACTTAACACAGATTACGATGGACAGCTGGCCCTATCACATGTCGATGACTATGTTCAACGCTTCTACTTATTGGCTGATGTCGTGTTACTTATTCATGGTTCAGAGGGTGAACCCGGCCTTATTGATAATTTAAAGCAGAAGGCGCTCGCATTTGAATATGCCTTGATTCAAGCCAATTCGACACCACTTGATTATATTGCTCTAACAACCAAAGATTTGATGTACCAGTTCTTCGCCGAGTTTGACCCTACTGTTCTACCAAGAATTGAACGAACCCTCGTTCAAATGCAATCAGAGATAAGCGCTCAGAACGCCTCATACGAACTCCTATATAAATTTCAGCAGTTCCGACTTGCTTTTTATGCGCTGCAAAGCGCATACGAGAATTTTGGTTACTCCTATCAAGAAGGACAACTTGGTGAACTTAGAACCACCATTCATAAGCTGGAAGGCAAACTGAATACCCTGTTTAATGTTTTACCAAAACAGATAAACAGCGAAATCGGTAAGCATCAAAATCATCAATCTCTTGCTACAATTTCGCTTATCACTGCCATTGTTCTCATCCTACTTTATGTTGTTAGACAAACCTCTACCCTAGAGAAAAAACTGATTGATGCTCGAGAACAAGAGAAACAAGCGAATCGAGCTAAGAGCGCATTTCTGGCAAATATGTCTCATGAGATTCGTACGCCACTTAACGGTATTTTAGGTATGACTGAGATCCTCGGAGATTCCAAGCTTAGTGCCATCCAAAAAGATTACCTGGCGACCATCAATGCATCATCCCAGACCTTACTCATGCTGATTAACGATATACTCGATCTTTCAAAAATCGAATCCGGGCATTTAGAGATTTGTCCTCACACGACAGCAATAAAAGAGACTATCTTTGATACTGCGGCACTAATCGCACCCAAAGCACAGCAGAAACAACTCGATATTCTCATCGATATCGATCCAGATCTCCCTGACTATGTAAAAGCCGACGAACAAAAAATTCGCCAAACATTAATGAATTTAGCTTCCAATGCGATTAAGTTTACTGAAACAGGCAGCATCGCTTTCTCTCTAAAGTTGAGAGCTCAGACAAAAGACAGTGTCACCATTGGCTTTTCCATCCGAGACACAGGGATAGGCATTGATGAAAAGAAGCAGAAACACGTTTTTGAAGAGTTTAAACAGGAAGAGGTCGATACCTCGAAAGACTATGGCGGCACTGGTTTAGGCTTGGCTATTTGCGCAAAGATGGTGGAAATGATGGGTGGCAACATTCAGCTTGATTCAATCAAGGGTGAGGGCTGTCACTTCTATTTTGACCTCAAATTTAGCCGCGACAGCCATTGTGTCAGTGATGAGCCGTCACTATGTGTTCAATACTTCACAGACTCTCCAAATACACTGTTGCTTTCGGAACTAGAGCGTTACGGGGTGAAATTCGCGCACTCCGCTGTATCAGACATCAACACGTTGGAACTCACCACTGATACGATCATTATTCTTGATAGCAACGCCAACTTCTCCTCAGTTCAAGCACAATTCGAAGAGCATAATATTGTCCTATTGCGCGACAACAAAGAAGCTGCTGATGCCAATAACTTAAAGGTTTCTGCGTTTTTAACATCGCCACTATTTGGTAACAGATTGATCAACAGCCTGCGCAACCTTAAGAAGTCAGAAACTCATTCAGAATTGACTGGCGATAATGATACTAATTCAAAACCAAAGAGAACCTTTAGAATTCTGGTTGTTGAAGATAATAAAATAAACCAACAAATCGTTGGTTTAAATTTGAAGAAGCTATCCATCAGCTTTGTTATCGCTAACAACGGCCAAGAAGCGGTTGAGATTTATCAACGTGACTATTCGAGTATTGGACTTATACTTATGGATTGTATGATGCCTGTGCTTGATGGTTTTGACGCAACTAAAGCGATTCGCGAGTTCGAAGCTAAGAAAGCTCTTAAGCAAACTCATATTATTGCGCTAACGGCCTCAGTGCTCGATGACGATATTCAAAAATGCTATCAAAGCGGCATGGATGACTATTTACCAAAACCTTTTAAGCGCGAAGTGTTGATGGAGAAACTAGACTCTAAGTTCCAAGCATCCTGATAAACCAAGGAGTGTTTATGCTGAATAACTACATCGATGTCTTAAAGAACAACTATGCGAACTTCAATGGACGAGCGACACGGAGGCAGTACTGGAGTTACGTGTTAGTCAGCTTTGTCATTGCCTTACTGTTCAACATCATCGATAGAATTGTTGGTGCCGGTAGTGAGCAATTCGGGTTATTTGGTACATTTTATTCTTTAGCCGTACTAGTACCCACCTTGGCCGTGGGGTGCCGACGACTACATGATACAGGTCGAAGTGGTTGGTGGTTATTCCTCTACTTGATTCCCTTGTTAGGTGCTCTCATTTTAGTCATCTTTTTCATTTTCAAGAGTGATCATGACAATGAATACGGAGCGGCTCCCTCTTCTCTCTAGTGAATAGTAAAAGAGACTCGCATAGAGTCTCTTTTAGTTTTTGAGGTCCTTATTAGGCCCCGATGATGCCGCCATCTGTGCACGTAATCATCATTACAGATGAACGTGGTATCGACTTACCACCTTCAGGGAAATGTGATGGAGCAAGATCTTCGCCTGGGTGCTGCACACCAACAAACATTGTCTTATAGTCTGGAGAGAAGGTTAACCCAGTAATCTCACAGGCTATTGGCCCGGTCAGGAAGCGGCGGATTTCACCCGTTTGTGGGTCACTACAAAGCATTTGGTTGTTGCCCATACCTGCAAAGTCCCCCTTGTTTGAGTATTTACCATCGGTTTGAATCCATAACCTACCAGCGCGGTCAAAACCAATTCCATCGGGGCTATTGAACATGTTGTCCTTATTGATGTTGTCACTGCCCGCCATCAAACCAGCTTCGTGTACTTCGGGATTGCCCGCAAGTACATAAATATCCCAGTTAAACGTTCCTGCAGAGTGATCACCTTTTGTCGGCCTCCAACGAACAATGTGACCATATGGATTCTTTTCTCTTGGGTTTACCGCGTTCAGTGGCTGCGATTCTTTAACACCACGATGTTTATTGTTGGTCAACGTACAGAATACCGACTGATTGTCCGGATGTACGGCTACCCATTCTGGACGATCCATTGTTGTCGCACCAACTTGGGTGGCTGCCTCTCGAGCAAAAATCATCACTGAAGCCGCATCAGGGAAGCCGTTTTCAGGTGTTAGACCATTGTTACCCCATGTAAGCTCCAACCACTCACCAGTTCCGCTCAATTCACCTTCTGTTCCAGTGAATTTAGCAACGTATAATGTTCCTTCTTCAAGGAGATCACGATTAGAATCTGCACCTGCTACGTATTTTTTCTTAGATATGAACTTATATAAGTGCTCACCACGTTCATCATCACCTAAATACACCACAACATGGCCATCATCATTGATCGTCAACGCCGCATTTTCGTGTTTGAAGCGGCCAAGAGCACTACGCTTTTTTGGGGTTGCATTAGGATTCATCGGATCAACTTCAACAACCCAACCATGACGATGCGGTTCGTTAGGGTCTTTAGCCATATCAAAACGCGTATCATACTTATACCAGTCATACCCTCTGTCTTTATTACCCAGACCATAACGCTTATAGCGGTCGCCTAATTCACTACCAGAAGTATTAGCGAAATAGCCATTAAAGTTCTCTTCGCAAGTTAGGTAAGTCCCCCACGGCGTTTGCCCATTAGCGCAGTTATTAAACGTACCGAGTATCTTCTTACCCGACTTATCAGCATTGGTTTTAAGCAGTTCATGACCGGCAGCAATACCCGTCATTTCCATTTCTGTGTACGCCGTGATTCGACGGTTTAGGCGGCCATCTACATTCACTTGCCACTTGCCATTGTTCTTTTCTAACTCAACAACCGACACCCCGTGTGCTGCCTGTGCTTTTCTAGCATCATCTGCTGAAATATTATTACCTTGATGTTCATAAAGGTACTCGTTGTTGGTGTACTCATTATTCACAACAAGAACAGCTCTGTCGTTGGAAATTAAGAAAAACGTCATACCGTCATTGTTGTCACCAAATTGAAGTTCCTGCGCCTGCGCATTGTTCGACTGGCTAAACGCCGGTGCACCTTTTTTGATAGCGTCACCCCAAGAGACCAATACATCTGCCTGATAACCTTCTGGTACTTCAACTGTATCGGTTGTTGAAATAGGAATAGCATCAAAGCCAATTAACTGCGATTTGCTTGGCATAGTGTTAGCAACAGCCTGACTAATAGGACTCGCAGCAAAAAAGCCAGCCGTTCCAGCAGCCCCCGTTGCTTTTAGAAAACGACGACGCGACATAGCAGCTTCAACAAAACGATTGAATTCTGGTTCTTGGTCGAGCGCTCTTTGATCTGGAGTTCGATTAAAATGCTTCACTTTGACTTCCTTTCTACTAAAGAAAAGGCCATTAAATTGGCCGTTATTACTATTGTGGCCGCTATGATGCAATCAAATTGTGACATCTCAGTTACAAATAACTAACACTTATATTATTAGAAGTTTCTTTATGGACGATTTGGTGTCTGTATAAGTTAACCTCCCTACACAAACACTGCTATGAAATAGATATTGCTTTTAAGTACAGTATTACTCCAATAACAATCGAACACTAAACCTTAATAAATTGTGGATTTTTCTTTCCTTACTATTTGAAATGTCGCTGCTTTTGTCCGAGTCTTAATTGATATGGATAAGAAATGAGCTAGGTATGGACACAACATTCTCTTCAGGTATTCAGGGCATTAAAAAAGTGCTGCTGCCATCAGTGCTTATCAATATTCTTTCTCTTGCCGTGCCTTTAACGGTGCTACAGATTTATGACCGCATAATTCCAAACCAAAGTTACGGCACTGCGACGTTGCTACTAGCAGGCGCAACGATAGCGGTATTACTTGATGCTTTACTCAGATACGTTCGTTCTAGGGTACTAGCCGCAGAATCTTCCATGCTCGAACAACAACGTTACGCAGAAACAGTTCGGGCGTTAGCAACGTCACCTATTAAGGAAATTAAGCAATTAAAAGTGGGAGGCGTTCAGAACGGATTAGAAGCTATCGCAAAAATCAAAGATCTCTATTCAGGGGGACTTCTATCTGGATTGATAGATATTCCTTTTGCGCTGTTGTTCCTATTTTTAGTTTACTATGTTGGCGGAAGCTTAGTAGCGGTACCTATTGTTGTATGGGCTATTACATTCAGCTTCGTCTGGCTGTCAGGTAAAAGAGCAAAACAACGAAGCTTAGAGCATGCCATTACCGAGGACGCAAGAGCGGGGTTTGTACTCAATCTCAACCGTAACATTCTTGGTATCAAACGTCAGGCAAATGAATATAAGACGTATGCAGCTTATAAGGGTATTAATCAGGAACATCGACTTACTCATTCAGAAGACGAACGAAAGAACGCCTTCGCTCAAGAATGCATCTATCTAGCCTCCTTGGGAACCTCCGTTATTTTAGTCATAGCCGGTGCCTCCCATGTTCTTTCTGGAGAACTAACAACTGGTGGGCTTGCTGCTTGTTCCATCTTGGCTGGCCGAGCGGTAGCGCCACTTAGCGCACTGACTAGTTTGAATATTCGTTATGCTAATATGCAAACCGCCATACAAAGCGTAAATGCGTTATTAAAACTCTCACCTCAAGACCAGAGCATAAGCGCTGCTTTACCATCTTTTTCATCACTACATATGAACAATCTAGCAATAAAGCGCTTCTCAAAAACCTATGTAGTTAATGCCAGTATTTCTTCAGGCTCAATCTGTCAAATCACCTGTCCCGATAAGGAAGCAGCTAGCCACTTTCTCACTACAATAGGAGGGGCTAATCAGGAGCATGCCGGTCAGTTCTTGTTAGATACCGACACAACTTCTGCTTTGTCGCGCCAATATTCGAGCTCTTACATAGGATCTCGTTCTTCAATTCTTCAAGGCTCTATTTTAGACAACTTATGTGGGTATAAGCCCGAGCTTTCTGAACGCGCCTTAGCATACAGTAAGTCACTTGGCTTGTATGACGTGCTAACTCAGCTACCGGATGGTTTCGAAACCAAACTGGGGGATCTTCCGACTATACCGTTAAGCCACAGCAGTATCCGCTTAATCAACATTTGTTTTCAGCTCGCTCGCCCTACCTCCATTATTTGTATTGATTTACCTGAATTGGACTTAGACATAGATACTTGGCCTAAGTTAGCAGAAATCATCCAAACAGAAGCGAACAACGGCCGAACCATATTTCTAGTCAGTTTTAATCACACTTTTACCTCTATATGTGACAACACGATCTTATTGCAGCTTGATGCGAACGCTGAGCAAGGAGAGAACAATGAATAATATTGAAACAGCCTCATTGTTGTCACTCAGAGCACTCGAAGTGAACAGCAACGTCGATGTGTTCGCTCATCAATGGGTAGAAGAAAATGGCCTCGATAACTTAGAAGACTATTTGAGTATGCTCGACCGACTCAATGTGCCTTATCGAATCGTCAATGCACAGCAACAGCTTCATACGAAATCTTATAAAGTGGCAGTTTTGGTCACCGACCAACAACTGATAATCGCTCAACCCAAGGACCAAGTCTTATTCGAAGTAACCAATGACACCCCTTTTTCATCACAAGATTTAAAACAATTCAGCATCGCGATCTTACTAGAGGGCTCACCTCCTGATAAACCCGACCCCAACTGGATGGGCACAAGGTTGGACGCTTACAAAGTGGTGGTCCCAAAAGTTGCGTTAGCGAGTTTGTTTTCTAACTTATTCGCACTGGCGATTCCTTTCATCACAATGTCTATCTACGATCATGTCATTGGTGGTGATGCAGCCCACGAGCTACAGGGAATTGCAATAGGAGCAGGCATTCTGTTTTTCATGCTTTGGTTGCTTAGAGTGGTACGAAGCCAGACGTTAACCACTGTCGCCAATCGAATAAGTCGCGAAATTTCCGATGCGCTCATTAAAAAACTACTGACCGGAAGTTATAACGTTTGTAAGGCAACCCCTCAACAAAGCCAAATCAATCAATTGAGTTTTGCGGATAGAGTCGCAGGGGTTCTCGCTGGCCCTCTAGGAAACGCGCTATTTGATATCCCATTTGTCCTGCTATTCATCATAGCGATTGCTATATTGGGAGGTTGGTTAGTCATCGTTCCTATTGTCGCCCTCGGTCTGTATTACGTGGTCGCTCGCAGTAGTATCAAAAATTCAGCTTTAAAAGCCAATCAATCCACCATTGCAGGAACCAACCGCCAAATGCTCATAGCCGAGCTATCTACCCACCTCGGTTTTATGCGTAGTGGCCAACTACTAGAAGGTTGGTTGTCTCGATTTGATAAAGCAAACCACTTAGCCGCTCAGAATGGCTTCAAACAGACAGTACACCAAGCGAAATACACATCGATTTACTACGCCATAGGCGTGACCTCGACGCTCGCTGTCGTTGGTTTGGGCATCGATTTGATTTTTAACCAAGTGATGTCGGCTGGTGGACTGATCGCAACCATGATGTTGATTTCCCGAGTAACAGGGCCTGCCCAAACCCTCGCTAACAGCGCTTTTAGGCTTCAGCAGCTTAAGCAAACACAAATGACGATCAATCGAACGCTCACTCTAAATTCGGAAGAAGCATATCGATATCAACATCATACTTTGCCAAGTTCACCGCCACGGATTGAACTCGACCAAATTACTCTCCGCTATGCTAAACAGGCTAAACCGGCTCTTAGTGGGGTAAGTGCAGTCATAGAGCCAGGAGAAATCATAGCCATTACAGGGCCCTCTAACAGTGGTAAAACAAGCCTTATCGACACTATCGCAAGTTTCCAACCAGTGCAAAACGGTGTCGTTAATATCAACGGTATTAACTTAAGCCAATACGCGCCATTGCTCTATCGCCATTGGATGTTCTACAAAGCTGCTCATCCTCAAGTGCTCCTGACTAACATCCGTGAATGGTTCTCGGATAAACAGGAGATACAAGATGCAGAAATTATCCATGCTATTGAGCAAGCAGGTGGTAAAGATTGGCTAAACTCATTACCAGCTGGACTTGATACCAAACTCACCGAATTCTGGCCTGCCAGTATGTACGATTTATTGTCACGGTATGAAGCTAGAATGTTGATTGCTGCAAAAGCCCTCGCCATTCATTACCCTCTCTATTTGCTCGATAACCCTCTTCATGACTTGTCACCTAAGTCCGTTGAACTGTTTAAGACCTTCCTTAATAAAAAAAGAGGTCACTCTACAATTCTATTCAGTTCACAAGATCCCGAGTTAATTAAGCTAGCAGACAAAGTTATCGTCTTAAACCAAGGCGCTGTCGCCTACTTTGGTGCCCTGAACGAAGAGAACAATAGTGACAGCACAATGGAGGTCGCTGCCAATGAATAAATCTCAGTATGCTGAAGCAATCGAATCACAACAGACCAAGAAGCTATTGTCTGTAATCACTTATTCAATCGCCTTGTGTGTGATTGCATTTGGTACTTGGTCAGCTGTAACTCAAGTTGATGAAATTGCCAAGGCAAAAGGCACGGTCGTCCCAGAAGGTGAGCGTCAGATCATTCAAAGTGATATTGGTGGCAAATTGAAAACCATTTCTGTCGCAGAAGGCGATATGGTCGAAGAGGGTCAAGTGTTGGTTGAGTTTGATGCGACCTTCCAAACAACAGCCTTGGAGGAATTGAAAGCTCAACAAGCTTCTCTCAATTTAACGATAGAAAGATTATCTTCACTTATTGACGAGCGCGAGCCTGATTTTGATTTATACCAAAGCCAATATCCAGAACTCGTTGCACAGCAGAGAGCTCAGCGCAGCGCGCAAGTTGCTCTATACTATCAAAAGCGGATAGTGCTAGAAAAAGAAGCGGAGCAAATCGCAGAACAATTACGCAGTACAGAAAAAGCCATTCCAGCTTACGAAAGACAGTTAAGCGCGTCAAAACAAGAGCTCAGCATACTTCAAAAAGGACAAAAAAGCGGTAATATTTCAAGACTTCGTGTTCTTGAAATGCAGCAAAAAGTAGCCTCTATTGAACAGCAAATTGAAGAAGCGAGGGGTAAAAAAGCTCTGCTAATCAAACAGGCAGATTCTAATGATGAAAAGATCTCCCAGTTGCTCGCGGAAGCCAAAGTCGAGGTAGCCGATCAGCGCTCCAAAGCTGCCTCTGAACTCTCTGCACTAGAAGCTCGTGTTCGCTCTGGAGAAGCGAAGCTGACTAATACTGTTTTGACATCACCTCTACAAGGTTTAGTTCAAAGTATACCGAGTACAAAAGTTGGTGCTGTAATTCAGCCAGGGGGAACCGTGGTCGAAATCGTGCCAATTGGAGGCACGGCAGACTTTAAAGCTCAGCTATCTCCGAGAGATATAGGTTTTGTTAACGAGGGACAAAGTGCGAGAGTCAAAATTGATGCCTACGACTATAGTCGATTCGGAGCTCTTAAAGGTATCGTAGAGTCCATCTCCCCTACAACCAGCAAGGATGAGAAAGGCAATATCTTCTACGAAGTCACCATTGCAGTCGAGAAGCCCTACTTTAGGGACGACCCAGATAGATTTGCGTTGTTACCGGGAATGACCGGTGAAGTGGATATCACCACTGGCGAAAAAACGGTGTTCCAATATCTGTGGAAACCGATATTCACAAATATCAGCCGTGCCTTTGGTGAGCGATAATCTTCTCAATCATTAATATTCGCTAGTTTGACTAACGCCCTTGATGAACAAGGGCGTTTTGTTGTTAGCGAGTCGGATCATCTGGTAACGTTGGATCTTGCATATCTTGATGGTCACTATCGATATCTTGGAAGTGCTCAATATCACTTTGAGTACCATGATGCGCCACATCACTTTGATGTTCGGTCGTAATATCATGCTGCTCCGCGTCATCAAGTACAATATCAAGATCATCAGGCAACGCGCTTTGCTCTATAGGTTGAAGCCCCTCTTGCTGAGTAATACCTAATTTATCCAGATAGTTTGAAGCATCATGTTGCTGGTGGTCGTCATTACCCGACGTCGCATCGCTAATTCCTAGCGCAGACATTATCGTTAGAGACTCTCCATCCGCTACCGCGTTATCGTCCATCGGCTCATCATTCAAAACTGGAGGTGGTGGAGGCGGCGGTGGGTTGATATGGCTATGTGTGTGTCCTTGAAGGTCTTCAGTCGTAACAGCACTTACCCCTGTTGCTGAGTTGTGGGTTGTCACTTCCGTTGCAAAGTAGTGATGGCTGCCACTTATAGGCTGAGATGAAACCAGCGTAACATGTCCGTTTGTAGGCACGGTGTAACTGCCATCTGGGTTTGCGTGAATCGTATGTCCAGCACTTTGCAAAGTGACATGAGTTTGCAAATGCGTTATCCGGATATCCGTGACAGTTTCATCATGAGAAGACAGGTGAGCTTGGATGCTTACATCACATTCATAATGCCCCTGGCTTTGAACAGGAAAGTTCGCAGGAAGGTGCCCTTTTAGTACAGTGCCATCACCCAGAATGATGTTTTCAATACTTTCTATCTCCATCTCTTCATGCCCATCACTGAGCTTTTCACCATGGTCACGCAAGCGTGGTGCGTTTTGGCGATTATAGGCACCAAGGATTAGCGTGTCTGAACCATGCCCCCCCTCAATCTCCTTGTCTGTCAGGCTACCGCCGATATAAAGAATGTCATTACCACTCTTCAGTTCGGCTTCTTCTGTTAAGCGCCCTTGCACAATAATAATGTCTGAGCTGCCATGCCCATTTATCTCATGGTGCCCGCTCGCCGTTGTGGCGGACTGCCCTATACGGTGAGCGTAATCTCGGACTGTGGTGGCAGTTATGGTTGGGGTTACATGACGAGCATGCCGAGCATCAACAGACACACTGATTGTCGGTGGCGTGTAAGGCACAGGGTCAGTATGACCATTAATGGTCATGGTAACTTGTTGGCTGGTTTTCCCACCATGCCCATCATCCACCAGCACAGTAAAGGTGTCGTGCAGCACATCACCATCATTTAACGCGTTAACGCGTGAGTTAGCATTGTCGAGATGATATGTCCAAGTATTACTATGACTATCTAGTTGTACCGAACCATAACTCGCACCATGACTTGGATCTAGGCTCAAACTGAGCGTATCCCCATCGCTATCTTGAGTCGTCAGTTGTCCGGTTGAGATTAAGTTGCCATCTTCGGTCACCACGTGTCTGCTGGTACTTTGACCTGGTAGCACTTTTTCTGAAACCGTAGGGACGTCATTGGTTCCGGTGATCGTTATCACTATGCCATGCGTAGTGCCATCTTTTGCTTGGACTGTAATGGTTTCTGTATCCGTCTCGCCTTGCTTAAGCTGTTGTACAACGGGGTGCTGGTTGTAAAGGTTGTAGGTCCAGTGTCCACTACGATCAATATGCGCATGCCCATATCCTTTACTGCCGACAATACCCACACCGCCTTGCACCGCAATAAAACCTTGCGTGCCATCAGGGTCAGCCACATTTAAGACCCCAGCTGTTTGGGTGTGAAGATCCTCTTGAGTTCGACCCGTTGAATCACCTGTGAATACTGCTGGGTCAGGAACTGCGACAATATTAATTAGGTACATTCCAGGCTTAGAGTCAGTATGCCCATCGTTTGCCGTAAATCTAATGCCCCCTAAGCCACTCGTATTAACACTATGGTAGTTCGGTGTTGGGGTATAGATTAATGAAGCCAAATCCGCAGCGGCGACGTCATCACCAACAGAAATTGCCTGCCCGTTGAGTGTCAGTGAACCATGAGCGATGCTGGTAATGGTAATGTGATGCAGTGAATCCCCATCAACATCTGCGTATTTGAAGTCGGCTTTGGTAAAGCTGTGAGGTGTATCTTCCAGTAAACTGGTAAAGCTTGAACCAACCGTCGGCGCATCATTGATCGCGTTCACATCGATGACCATGGATGCACCCACTGAGTCTTGATGGCCATCATTCGCACTGAACTCAAAATGCGCATAATTAGCGCCGCTCTGATTTTGTATTGGTGTGAAGGTTAAATGACCCGCGTCTAGGTCTGCTTTAGAAACTTGTTGATTGGCAGTGACAGCCACACCATTCAAGGTTAACAGACCGTGGGAAGGTAACTGAGTAATCGTGATGTGGTTTAGTGCATCATGATCAGCATCTTGGTAGCCAAACTCTGCTGCGGTGAAAATATGACTTTGGTCTTCATCGCTTGTGACCGTTTGTGGTGTCACCGTTGGTGCATGTTGAGCTGGCGGCTTAACCTCTATGGATAGCGTATTTTGCGAGGAATCATTAACTGGGGTACCGCCATCGTCTCCGACTCGATATACCATGTTGGGTACTTTCCCAGCGAAGCCCGTTTCAGGAGTAAAGATGTAGTGACCATTAGCTTCAATAGCCAGTGTGCCAATTCCCGCTATGGCATGAGGGTGACCTGGAGTGACAGCCACGTAATTCCCCAACACAGGGTCTTGTATCTGAATATCTTGAAGAACAAGGTGGGCATTAGTGTCTGAATCTGTCGCCGCAGCCGCTGCGCCTTGTGAGGTGCCTACACCAGAAATTAGATTACCTTCAATGGGTCCCGTGTTTTGGACGCCAGAGTCCGTGAAACTATGTATCGTTGGTCTATCCGTCGAACCACTAATGGTCACTGAAATCGAATGTTTAGTGCCGTCTATCGAGGTAATCTCGATACTATCGGTTAAGGTCTGGCCGTTATCTAAATCTTGAATGTTTGAATCGCTGTTGTCGGCAGTATAGACCCATGTCCCATCTGGTTTAATCAAGAAGTGACCATAGGTACCATCTTGCGAAATTTGGTTCTGACCTTTAAGATCTAGTGCCGCTTCGCCTTGTCCGTCAACATCAGAGATCACGAGGCTTCCACGACAAAATAGTGCATCTGGAATAGTGGTTGAACCGGCAAATCGAGTGTTGTGTTGCAGGTTGGTATCTTCAACAAGGCTTGCTGAATCGCCAGTAAATGTTGCCGCATCATTAACGGCAGCTAAGTTCATTGTGGCGGACGTCGATACTGAAGCACCATGTTCATCTTTGACGTCATAAGTAAACTGTACCTGTCCGTGATAATTTTTCTCTGGTGTGAAACTGAAGGTTCCATCTAAGTTATCGACTATCTGCCCATGATCAACACTCAAGTTGTGCACACTCAACTGACTGTGGTCATCAACATCACTGGCATTCGCGAGTAAATCCGCCGCGTTCAATGTGACTGGCGTGTCTTCTGTACCTTGAGATAAGCTCACCGCGGAAGTCACGACAGGAGTGTCGTTAGTACCGTGTACGGTCACTGTAATGGTTTGCTGAGCGGTTCCATCAATCGACTCAACCGTAAAGGTTTTCTGGTAGCTTTGTCCTTCGCCTAAATGTTGTAGCTTGGCATTGTCTATTGTGTACTGCCATCCGCCACGAACATTGATAGAGAAATGTCCCCCTTCTGGCGTATCAAAACTCTGAGTCACGAACCCCGCTTGACCATGATCGGGGTCTATAACATGTAAATTGCCACCGCTCCACACTTGATTTGGCGTACTTCCCGGTGACAAGTTATCTTCATAAGCATGATTATCTAATGACGAATATTGCCCAACGACAATACGAGCTTGATCATCTTCCCCAATGACTTTAACGATGATGTTGAGTTTCTGACCATCACTGGTTCTGACCTGATAAGGGATCTCCATCGATTCCCCTTTATGAAGGCTATCGATCAAATCATCGGCATGTCGATTACGAGCTGATTCCAGTCGGAACTGATAAGAACCATCAGGCCAAACAGTTAGATCTCCTGGAGCATAACCTTGTCCCATATATCGACCGCTAAAGGCAAATTGAGTGTGATCACCCGTGTCGGGATCCGTAAGTTGTAAGTTGCCATGGTAAATCGACGTTTTACTTAATAAGGCTTCAGACTCTGACATTTGGATAACATTGGATGTCAACACTGCTTTGTCATCGGTACCTTCAATCGTTAAAGTTGCCGACTGCGGTGTCTGCCCTCCATGCCCATCATTAACAAGATAGCTTACTACGACTTGCTGGGCTTGACCTACGGCAAGATGCTGAAAAGTTGAGTGTGTTGCATCAACAATCACAGAATGTCCATCTGCACCTAAAACCAAACCGTCAGGCAGACTAGTCGTTGCGGTAGTACCATCGACTGAATATTTGATTTGGGATACAGACAATGCATCCCCTTCTTTGTCTGTTGCGCCAGTTAAAAGATCAACGGAGTGATTATTGGTTGAGTCCTCTTTGATACTATCAGTAATAGGTTGAACGTCAGGGCGGTCGTTGACTGCAGCTAATGTCGTGTTTGCGCCTGTATGCGCAATTCCGCCATGCCTATCAGCAACATCATAAGTAAAATGAACCGAACCGTTGTAATTAGGGTCTGGATTGAAGGTGAAACTGCCATCTGAATTAGCGGTAATACTACCGTGGTCTGCCGTTAGATTTTGAGCGTGCAGCCAACCTCTGTCGTTTGAATCGACATCTGTAGCGTTGGCGATAAGTTGTGCCTGCGTAATATGTATTGACGAGTCTTCTTTACCAGACGGTAAAGTCACCTCACCACTCACCACTGGCACATCGTTATTACCACGAACAACAACCGATACACTTTGCGAAACCTTACTGCCATCTGTAGACACAGCCTCGATAGTAAAGTGCTCCCAGTATTCGTCTCCATCACCTAGTTTTGTCGCTTTACTCTGGTCTACATCATAGTGCCATTGACCATCGGCACTTAAATGGAACGAACCATACTGACCACTAACGCCAGCTGTCGGTGTTGCTGTCCAGCTTACAGAGTCATGAAGGTCCGTATCATGAGCCGTCACACTTCCTGCAACAGAGGCGCCTGTTTGAGCATTCTCTACTACATGACCAAGCTCGGATTTAGAATCAATGACGACCCCATCCTCGGTTCCATTGACTTGAACTGTAATAGGGAATTCAGTGCCGTCAGTGGCGATTAGCTTGATCGATTCCGTAAGTGATTCACCGTGTTTTAACTCTTGAACGTGAACATTAGAGTTGTCTCCGATATAACTCCATGAATGTTCACCTGCATGTGGCCCACTCACTAAGGTATGAAATTGAAACTTACCATACGGAGTGGTCACATCTAAGTCACTGCCCAGATCCCAGGTATATTGTTGTCCGGCAAATTCAACCGTCACTTGTGTATTCGGACTGTCTACATCTGTGATTTGTAACGCTTGCCAGTCGACGGCATCCATGATGTTTACATTGGTCGACATATGCGTAGCGACATCTTCCGTGGCAGTGCCATGATCAACGCCTGAAATCGTAGTTTTGTCGTCAACTGCAGCAAGAGTAGTATTTGCTCCGGTGTGTGTTGTTCCTCCGTGAGCATCTAACACATCATAGGTAAAGTGGATCTGTCCGTTGTAGTCTTTGGCGGGAGTAAATGTATAAGTACCGTCTTGGTTATCTCTTATAGAGCCATGATCAACTTGAAGGTTGTCCACATGCAGCTTACCTGCATCACTGCTATCAACGTCCATACTATTGGCCAACAACTGCGCTTGAGTGATCGTTTGTACCTGATCCTCTTTTCCAGAATTGAGTTGCACCTCACCAGAAGCAAACGGCGAGTCATTATCACCGTGGATAGTAATGACAACATCATGAGTCGTGCCATCCGCACTTCGGATAGTAATAGTATCGGTTAGGTTTTCGCCTGTATTAAGTGCATCAATTTTTCTACCTATCGCACTATCGCCTACACCAACGTGATAATACCAATCACCGTCAGGCTGGAGTATTAAGCGGCCATACTGACCAAAATACTGATAGGTCGGAGCATTGTTATCAAAGTGTGCCTCGCCAGAATCATGATCAACAATGTCTAGTTTTCCTGAGGTATGTATCGAATCATTCCATAAGTGGGAAATAATACCCCTCTGATAATCAGGAGAGCGATCGGCATAGGTTGACTCGTAGACATCTCCACTATCAGCACCAGTAATCTGCGCTGCATCATTGGTGCCTGTTACAGTGATATTGAGATCTTTAGTCGCGCTTGCTCCATGCTCATCCGTGACGGTAACTGGAATGGTGAGAATCTGAGTCTGGCCTTTCGCTAAGTGGTCGTAGCTCGCATTGGTTGGATCAAACGTGTAGCTACCGTCAGCATTGAAAGTTAGCCCATCCACAGACTTGGCAATGGAGTAGACTAATGTCGCACCGTGGTCGATATCACTTCCCTGCATCTGACCATTGAGCAGCGAACCATCTTCATTCACCGTTTGGGTTTGCGCCACAAGAATCGGTGTATCGTTGGTACCTACGATATCGACAGTAATCACATGGGTGTCACCGCCAAGTGTTTGCACCTGATATTGAACGTGCTTCGTTTCACCTTGCGCTAAATGTTGTAGGTTGCCATTCGGGACGCTGTAAACCCAACCTCCCGCTTTGTCTATTGAAAGGCTGCCGCCATATGGATCACTAATCGCGTGAGCATTCAAGGTATGATGGAAGCCACGTTGACCGATGTCCGGATCTATTACATTAAGAACACCACCAGTAAATACTGTGTGTCTTGCGTCACCTTGCACGTGAAGATCTTCTGTCACTGATCCAGTACTTTGGCCAGTAATGATTGCCGCATCATCAGTGCCCTTAACGAGTATTTCCACTTTTTGAGTCGCACGGGAACCATCACTGGAGATAGCGACAATGTTAAATGCCTCTGCCTTCCCATCACCACTTCTCAATGAGTCAACTTTTGAAGCATCCAAGTCATAATGCCAATGCCCAGCTGGATCGACGTAAAAGGTACCATAGCTGCCTGCTTGAGATGACGCAGAGCCTGTTAATTCAAAAGAGACATGATCGCCCTTATCGAGATCGTGCGCCTGAAGCATACCAACAACAGTCGTTTTGATATCTTCAACTGCCGTTCCTATAGCCGCTGTTAGCGCATCTGGAGTGTCAATAATGACATGATCGTCTTGACCTTGAATGGTCGCTGTTACTGGAATTCGAGTACCATCTTTTGTGATGAGCACCATAGTGTCCTGAAGCTGCTGCCCGGTCTTCAGTCCTTGTATTTCTGAGCTAGTATTATCGGCAGTGTAGCTCCATTTGTTGTGACCGTCGGTGCTATGTGTCGTTGAGAAATAACCATGGTTTGCAGCCAGGCTCATGCCAAAATCTGCTGGCACTGCATGCTTGATACCATTAACTTCGATAAAAGCGACTTCTGCCTCTGAAGCACTATCCACATCGGTTACATCTAAATTCGTCCAACCAGACCAGAGTTGCCCAGCGGTACCAGATCGCAGGTGATCCTCTGTCACCGAACCTGAATCTTGTCCAGCAGCCAGTACACTTGCGTCATTGGCGGATGCAAGATCGAACGACGCACCTGTCGGTGTAGAACCACCATGGGCATCATGAATGTCGTAACTGAAATGGATTTTACCGTGATAGTTCAGTTCTGGCGTGTAAGTATAGGTTCCATCATGGTTATCGCGGATAGAGCCATGGTCAGCAAGCAAGTTGGTGACCCTCATCAATCCGGCATCGTTACTGTCAACATCAACAGCATTCGCCAGCAAATCAGCCTTGGTGAAGGTTTGGCTGACGTCCTCTTTGCCAGACTGCAAGGTAACTTCTGATGAAACGTAAGGAGCATCATTATCCCCATGTATGGTTATAACAATATCGTGAGTAGTTCCATCTTTGGAATGAACGGTGACCGTATCGGTGAGAGTTTCCCCTTGACCCAACTGGTCGATTGTTGAGCCTACTGTGGTTTTGGTGGAGCCTAAGTGCCAATCGTGAGTACCCGCAGCAACGGCATAGTCCCAATGTCCATCTGGTCGAAGCAGTAGGTGCCCATATTGACCGCTATATGAATACACCTTGCCATTGGGGTCAAACTCACTTTCACCAGAATCAGGATCCACAATCGTCAGTTGACCGCTTGTTGTCAGAGAGTCTTGACCAATAACCCCAATGCCGGGCTGTGCATAGTCAGGAGACTTATCCTGCCCTGCTTGATTCTCATGTACATCACCAGTATCCACGCCTCCAATAACCGCGGCATCTCCTTTACCTTGGAGGTTTATGGTCAAGTTTTGCGTCGAGCTTGCACCATATTCATCGGTCACCGTCACCGGAATATCTATGATCTTGTGCTCACCGTCTTTGAGCTGTTGATAGCTAGTATGAGAAGGGTCAAACGAGTAGCTGCCATCAGCGTTAAATGTCAGCCCATCAACAGAGTGAGCTATCGAATATGTGAGCGTCGCACCGTGGTCAATATCTCGGCCTTGCATCTGTCCATTAAGACTGCTTCCATCTTCTGTCACTGACTGTGTTTGTGCGCTGAGTGTTGGCGCATCATTAGTGCCATGTATATTTACTTCAATCGTAAACGTTGTCCCATCTTTAGCTCGAACCACGCACTGATCAGTAAGCACTTCACCTTGACTTAATGACTGAACTTGGGGCTGATGGTCTCGGATCGTATAGGTATAGTGGCCATCGCGCATCAACAGAATATGGCCGCCAAGCTTGGTATCATAGCCTATGCCGTTATAGGTTTGCGGGCCGTAGTTAATATCAAATTCCGCTTCCCCTTGATCGGGGTCGACGATGTCGAGTTTACCTTCAAAGTGAAGCTCATCATGGGTATCGATATACCCCCTATCTTCTGTAACTCCCGCTAAATGATGGTCGGTTGATGCGTAGCTTATTTGTGCATTATCTGACACCGGCTTGAGTACCGAGTTCGCTGAGGTGATAACGCTTCCACCATGTCCATCATGGACTTCGTAGCTAAAACGCACTGGTCCGTTATAGTTGAGTTCTGGGGTAAATTTGAACGAACCATTGTGATTATCTGTAATGGTGCCAGCGGAAGAACCGTCTGCCTTGAGTGCAATAAGGTTGGACACTGATAGATGTCCCGCATCATTTGCGTCTACATCCGATGCATTGGCAAGCAAGGCGGCGCTACTGATGATATAAGGCTTGTCTTCATTACCAGGCGGCAATGTCACTGTCGAGGAAACTTCAGGATCATCATTGGTACCATGTACCGTCACAATAATGACTTTTTGCGCAGAACCATCTTTTGATTCAACAGTAAATTGCTCTTGGAAGCTCTCCCCCTTGCCCAACTGCTGAATCGCAGGCAAGCTGTTGTCAATGTGGTACTGCCACATGCCCGTTTCTGTCACCGTGAAGTGACCTCCGTGGGCCGACACTAATGTTTGAGGCTTCAATTGATCGTCGTCATGGTCAGGGTCAATAGCCTTAACGATACCCGTTGCAAATAGCTCTGAAGGGTATGCCGGAGACGTCATCGAGTCTTCGTGTAAGTGATTGTCTGTCGTACCGTAATTAACAACAATCTGAGCGCTATCTTCTTCACCATGAATGGTCACGGTGACAGGTTTTGTTTGCCCATCGGCGGTCTTCACATTGAAGGTTTCGGTGATACTCTCACCAGGCTTCAGTGCTGCCACCGTTTTTTGAGCATTGGCAGTACCGAAGTAGTTACCTTGAAGAAAGTACTCGTAGTGCCCATCTGCACGTAGCGCAAGAGAACCCAATCGAGAGCTAGATTGATAGATCATATCGACGAACTGAGGATTCTCGGTAGTATCAATATCCGTTAGTTGAAGAGCTCCTTTGATAGAAGTGCCGTGATAGGTGTGCTCGGCAACAGCTTCACCGATATTTATTGAGCTCGAAACCAGCTGCGCTTTATCGTCGGTACCAACAATTTTTACAGTGACACTTTGAGGCGTTGAAGCTCCGTGACTATCCGTGACTTTGTAACTCAGCTCAAACGTCGCAACCTCACCTTGCGCAAGATGCTGGAATGTAGAACTTGATGGGTCAACCTGCAAATGACCATTAACTATGCCAAAACCGTCAGGAAGCCTCTCTATATGACCATTCACTTTAACTTGAAAAAGGCTACCCACACTTAGCGCGTCACCATCCACATCTTGAGCTTGGGATAATAAGTTGATGTCAAGGTGTTGAGACTGGTCTTCATGGAACTGAGCGGTTATTGGAGTTACTGTCGGCTTATCGTTAGTTCCTTCGATAACAAAGGACAGCTCTTTTTGATCTTGCCCACCCGCAGTATCAGTTACAATGACAGTGGTTTTCACAGTCTTTGTGTCGCCAACTGCTAAATGTTGGTACGAGGCATGACTAGGATCGAAGGTATAACTGCCATCTGAGTTGAATGTCAGGCCATCAATTGGGTTTAAAGTGGTGTACGTCAGTAAGTCTTGGTCAACATCAGTGGCTACCATTTGACCATGGAAAACCGCCCCATCTTCTTTAACCGGCTGCGACTGGCTCGTCATTACCGGCAAGTCGTTAACACCATCAATTTCTATCTTTATTTCATGAGTCGTTCCATCGACCGATGCTACAGTAAACGTTTCATGTAGCTCATCACCTCTACCTAATTGTTGAACTGCGGCTTGTAGGTTATTAGCTTCGTAACTCCAATGACCATTCGCATCAATACTCAAACTACCAAATTGACCAACAAGTACTTGTGAAGCAAAGTGTGCTTCACCTAAGTCAGTATCGACAACCGTTAGGTCGCCCTGTGTCTTTATGCTGCCATTTTTGACATGCAAATCTTCTACGACTACACCAGAGTCGACCCCAGAAATGACAGCATTATCATCGCTCCCACCGATAACTATTTGGATATTTTGACTTGTGTGGTCAGCGGTATGGATTGATATTGTTTCAGTAATTTGCTGTTTAGAAGAAAGCTGCTGTATTGCATTGAGGCTGTTATCAACTTGATATTGCCAGTGCCCTTGTTCATCAATAGTTAATGTCCCAAATTGCCCTTTTATGACTTCCGCTAAAGTATGCGATTCACCATGATCAATATCTTGTACTTGAACTTGTCCAGCAACGGTAAGTAAACCAGAGGAGTCAACATTGATGTCTTCTTGAATGTGACCAGAAACTTGACCTATAACACTAGGGATGTCGTTAGTACCCGAGACTTGAATAACGAAGTTTGCATGAGATGTCAGTCCTGCGGAATCAGTCACTGTTACTGGTACTGTCAGTTCTTTAACTTCGCCCTCTTTCAAGCTCTGATAGGCGGTATCCGTCGGATCAAAAGTGTAAGTACCATCTGGATTCAGTGTTAAGCCATCCACATGAGTATTTGTAGCAAAACTTATGGTTTCATTGGTGTTTTTGTCTGTCGCAATCAATTGACCATGCACCAGTTGCTCATCTTCTTTGACCTGTAATTGTTGGTTAGAAATTTCAGGCCTGATAAATTGCGGTGCATTCTGATGTGAAAAAGGTTGGTGTAGATAGTCTTGAAAGCCAGTTAAAGTATTGCGTGGCGAAGAAGTTGGCTCTGAGGACTGGTTAACGTTATTGGTAGCCAATAAATGAGAGTTTGTGTAGGCGTGAACTTTATAATGGTGCAATTCCAATCTCGCACTTGACGCAATATGAGCGTCTCTAGCTTCGTTTGTATCAGCGTTTACAAGCTCTGACTCTTGTAAACTTGCACCTATGTGATGAGTATCGGTATCAGAAGACTCACCATGGTGCAGTGCTTCTGTGGTTGGATGACTAGTTGGGCGTAACGAGTTTTCATTACCTTGAGCGCTTGCATGTCTAGTGGCTAGAGAAGGTAATATCAGAGCTAAAGCAGGAGGTAGACCGACTTGGTATCGCAAGGTACTAAAAAGGCGACGTTTTTTTTCGTTTTTTTGCTGCTTCTTACGGCTAACGGTCTTTTGGGGTAGAGTTTCCTTTATACTCTGGCCGCTTTGGGTCTTCGCTTTATCACTCTTTTTATCCGTCATTCGTCCATTCCTAACTTCTAACTCTTTCATAAAGTTAAGGATATGGATGAAGAATTTGCTAATTATTCTTATCGGTTTTGCTTATTTTTCTATATAGAATCAAAACAAAAGTTTCATTACAAGTTGGTCTAAGTCAGCAAAACAAATCAGGCTAATGTAGACGACAATAAGTACCGCTATCATCAAGTAGTAACAAGCCCGTTTTGTTGCATCACTTAGCTGTCGACTCATTATAAAGAGCATTTCTTACCTCTCTTTGTTACATAGACGCATACATAAAAACAATAATCATTGAAAATGACAGCAGTGTTATTTGGCTTCAATTCAGCAAAGTAAGTTTCGGAAGCAAGTGCACATAAATAGACTAGAATTAGGAATTATCTTTTTCAGGAACGTAAAAAAGACTGTGGTAACAGGTAATTAACCCCACTATTATAAGGAAGTCAGATGTCAGTTAAAGCGCCCACCTCTCGACTAATTGCGATTACAATTAGTGCCTTACTCGCTTCATCCAGTGTACACGCTTCGCAACAAGCGGCGGATGCCTTTGCACCAGAAATGGCAACCGGGACGAGCGACAAACAACTCGTCAAAGCAAAAGACTGGATGGTAACCGCAGCCAACCCTGAAGCGACACAAGCTGGCGCTGAGGTTCTAGCTCGCGGTGGCAACGCTGTTGATGCCATGGTTGCCGTGCAGCTGATGCTAGGTTTAGTCGAGCCACAATCAAGTGGCATTGGCGGCGGCTCATTTCTTGTCTACTGGGATTCGAAAAAGCAGCGGTTAACCACCTATGATGGTAGAGAAACAGCACCATCAGCTGCCAATGGTGACTTATTTCTTGATAAGAACGGAAAACCACTTAAGTTCTATGACGCAGTGGTAGGTGGTCGCTCGGTGGGCACGCCAGGTACAGTCAAACTGCTTTGGGACGTTCATCAAAAATACGGTGCTCTTGATTGGGATGAAGTGGTGTTGCCTATCGCTCAAAAAGCCGAGCAAGGTTTTACTATCAGCGAAAGACTGTCGATGCTCATTGAGAATGATGTCGATTTTCTTACTAGACACCCAACAACAGCCGCTTATTTCCTCAATAAGGACGGCACCCCAAAAACACAAGGAACCTTGCTAAAAAACCCTGACTACGCACAAACCTTAAGAACTATTGCAGAAAAAGGCAGTGACGGTTTTTACAAAGGCTCCGTAGCTACAGCGATAGTCAACGCCGTTCAAAAGGAAGCAGCAAGCAATCCAGGCAAACTTTCACTGGCCGACCTTGCTAACTATCAAGTAAAGAATCGACAAGCCGTCTGCGCCCCATATAAGCAATACGATGTTTGCGGCATGGGCCCTCCAAGTAGTGGCGCGCTAACACTGGGACAGATTCTGATGTTAACCGAACCATTCAAATTAAATGAGCTGGGAAGTAATAACCCAACCAGTTGGCAAATTTTAGCAGATGCTTCAAGGCTAGCATTTGCTGACCGCGGTCTATACATGGCCGATAGCGATTTCTTCGATGTACCAGTGAAAGGACTGCTGGATCAAAAGTATATCGCTGAAAGAAGCGCGCTCATCACACCAAACGAAGCGCTGCAAAAAGTATCCGCTGGCTCTCCACCCGCAGTAAAAACCGTTCAACTGGCACAAGATCAAGCCATAGAACTTCCGTCTACAACGCACTTCAATATTGTGGACTCGCAAGGCAATGTTATATCCATGACCTCTTCCATTGAAAACGTATTCGGGTCGCGTGTCATGGCAGCTGGATTCTTATTAAATAATGAGCTTACCGACTTTTCATTTGTGGCCAACAAAGATGGTAAACCTGTGGCTAACCGAGTGGAAGCGAATAAACGCCCACGTTCTTCAATGGCACCGACTATCGTCATGCATGACGATAAGCCTTACCTTGCTATCGGCTCTCCCGGCGGCAGCAGAATTATTGGCTATGTGGCGCAAAGCATCATTGCACACGTGGATTGGGGAATGGACATTCAACAAGCCATTGACCAACCGCGCATGATTAACCGTTTCGGTGCCATGGATGTTGAAATAAACACGCCTCTGGCGGACTATGCACAGCAATTCGAAGCAATGGGCTATAGCGTTAATAAGAGAGATCTCAACTCTGGTCTGCACGCAATACGAATTACTGAAACAGGTTTAGAAGGTGCCGCTGACCCAAGACGCGAAGGAGTAGCGCTCGGTAAATAGACATCTTGCTATGAATGGCCTAAGTGCTTAAATGCAATTTAGGCCATTTTTCTAACCACTGCTTCTCATTCACGCGATTCAGAAATATCTGATAGTCCCGCTTGATGTTATAAGTCACGTCCCCCTCGAACAACGATTCCAGTTCAAAAGCGTGAACAATTTCGATTTGGTCATTGTCGAGCAGCCTAACGGCTATGGCGGTTTCTTTCTCAGGCCAATAAGACATCGCATCTTGCAAGCTTTTATATGGTTTGTCGCCATTACGAGTATGCATTACCGCTTGGTTCTTGACTTGCCAATGATAGCGAGGGTGTTGCTTAGATAGCTCTTTTTCGATAGTTCGCTGTATCTCTAGCCCCTCCACCTGATCATCAAAGTAAATCACATCAATATCGTTTAATGGCGTTGAAAATTGATACTGATGCAGTGAATCCCAAACTAAGTTTCGAACAAAACCCGCGGTTACATAAAGCCGATAGGAAGACCTTGAAAGTGCCTGAACGGTTTGGAGCAACTGAATTCGGTTCTCATCTTGTACCAATAGCTTGGTCAATTTTTCAAGATATTCATTTGGATTGTTTCGCATACGAGTTATATCACCACGAGCATTATTAAAAGATGCCATTCATTGATTTAAATCAAATTATTAATTTGATATTAGTTTTATGTTGTAAAGGTGTTAAACACAAGGAGACAAGCATTATGGAATTAAAAAAGGACCCGCGCTGCTATACCGACATTTGTATCGATGGCAGATGGTTTCATCACGATCACTGTACCGATACAGCCTATATGCTTTGGGGAGGCAGTTCACCACAACTAAAACTAGAAAGAACACCAAACACCGAAGATGAACTGATTGGTCTTCTAAAACAGGCAAGATACAAATAACCCATGATGCTGGTTAGCCTCTATTACGTCTACCAGCATCGAAAATAAAGCACTCTAACTACTAAGTAAGTTCCACTCCTACCACTTGATGATTCTCATCACATTCAGAGTCGATAGTTTTCCATCCAAGATGTAGATACATCAACGGCACATCAGTATAAGCAAACAGAGTTTTCTGTTCGGCATTAGACATCAGGTGAATTGCACAGTCGATGAGGTGGCGAGCAACCCCCTGACCTCGCCAAGTTTCATCAACATACAATGCATTAAGCCAAATTACATTAGGTGGATTTTTATCGCTGCCACTGTCTTCCGGAGACGAAAATAAAGTAAACGCGAGCCCACCTATCAGCTTTCCATCCTTCAACGCCGCAATAGGGTTTGGAATGCCCTCCTTACGTTCCACATCAAATCTAAAGTCACTCCAACTAAGCTGAAATAGTCGCTCTAGTTCTTTCAACATTGCGGGTTCAATAACTTCAAGCGTTTGAAATGTAGCTGGAAAGCTATTTAAGGGTTGTGTTGTCACTTGTTTCATTTCTACAGTTTTTTTCCGAGACGCTTTTCAATTTGTCGCTTTTCCCACTTAGGACCAAAGAAGCTAAACAGTTCAAACGCATTGATTCCGTGGTTGAGAATACCGATCCCCCATCCCATCGCTGGCCACCATGCCCAAATATAGCTAGGGTCCGTGACAATGTTAATAGTAAACAGTAACGTCATAACTAACACATACGTCATTAAGTGAGAGTAAAAACCTTTGATAGATCTTACCTGATCGATAACGTTCTGTTCTTCCTGAGTGATCTCTACTTTACTGGTCATTTTAGGCTCCTGCTGTAGTTCAGTGATGGTTGTTTCAAATACAGCAGCTAGTGATTTTAGGGACTCCAAACCCGGCTTTTGCCCTCGCTCAATTCTCTGAATCGTCCTTATACTTAATCCGCTTAATTCAGCTAATTGTTCTTGAGACCAACCACGTTGTAATCTGAGTTTTCTAATAATCATCATTTATCCTTTCTGCTGTTGCAAAACAACTGTACTTACTTGGAGCTAAAATCGTTACGACAGCAATCTGTCACCGCTATGACACTCTTTAGTTATCAGATACTTAAAAATTACATTCTGACTTCTGATATAGCCAAGTTAGACAACAATGCGTGACACACAATACAAGTTACTTATTTTTCGCTTTGCTACTACTTTACTGCCCTAATAATGGCAAGTGTTTAACGTTATGGTAAGTAAACGCCAAAGTGACACATTGGTTAATCATTGAAGGGAGTGGTTTTGAAGTAGATAGAATGATAGCGCGATTACCTTGGAACTGAAGCGATTCTCCGTAAAGCTCTTTAAAGGTGTCAACAAGCTTCGATTGGCAGTTGAAGTACAAATAGTATTGAGTAGGAGTGTTAAGTTTCCAATCTATGCGTATTGGGCTCCCTCCCTCAACTGAATAACTCGGCTCTCCCCATTTCAACGATTCCTTTACTTCACCAAGCTCAAGCTCTTTAGCTACTTGATAGATCAACGTCCTGAGTTCGAGCATCCGTGAACGCACTTCATTCGGATATTGGTTGAATTTTTCTTCGACAGATTTGTCCATGAAAACCCCGTTATAAGCCACCAGCTAAATCGAGAAAGTTACCCGTTGAATAGGAGGATTTATCCGATGCAAGCCAATATATCGCTTCTGCCACTTCTTCCGGCTGACCACCTCTACCAAGCGGTAGAACCGATTTGAGCCTGTCAACTCTCCCTGGCTCCCCACCATCACTGTGCATATCCGTATATATCAGCCCCGGACGAACGCAGTTCACTCGAATACCTTCTGAAGCCACTTCCAACGATAACCCTTTAGTAAGGGTATCAATTGCACCTTTAGACGCGGCATAATCAATATACTCATTTGGTGAGCCTGAACGCGCTGCTCCAGACGACACATTTACAATGCAACCGCCGCTACCACCATTGCGCGTCGACATTCGTTTGACCGCTTCTCTTGCACATAGAAAATAACCAGTGACATTCGTTGTTAGTATGGCGTTGATTCTGTCTGCGGACATATCCTCTAAGCGAGTCTGCGGTTTTAAAATACCCGCGTTATTTACCAACACCGATAGTGTTCCTAATTCACGATCGACGGTCGAGAATAAGCGCAGAACTTCATTTTCATCAGATACATCGGCCTGAACAGTGATGCATCGCCCTCCTTGCGCTTGTATACTTTCAGCCAAAACCGAAGCAGAACCTACGTCAGACCTATAGTTAATACATACCGCATAACCTTTCTTTGCAAAAAGTGTGGCGGTAGCTGCTCCTATACCTCGGCCCGCACCAGTAATCAATACTGCTTTATTCTTATCCATACGACTAAATCCCGACTTCATGCATCTTGGAGTCCATTACCTTAACACATTAAAGAAATAGTACTTGGGCATACCACCAAACACAGCAACACAAATGAGTCGTAGCAGTGTTAACCAGCCTGCGATACGAAGTACAATCACCGATAGTTATTGCCGATTACCCGAAGTGCGTCGAAGTTTCTTTCTGATACCGTTACGCATATTTCCCAATTATTTGAAGTAGATCTTCAACTTTATGGGCAACATAATCAGGCTTGGCTAGCCATCCATCTGGCTCTGAACGACTGTAAGCTGCGGCAACTGAGATGACCTTAGAACCTGTCCCTAGTTCTTTCTGCAAGTTACGAGCGAACTGCGTATCTGCTTCATGATCGCCGATATACATCAGCAATTGTTCATTTTTGCTTCCCAAAATGGACTCTACACATTTGATGCCGCCATAAGGATTTGGTTTTTGGCTTCCATCAGGAACATCGTCATAACCGACAACCGACTTAAATGGCGAATTTATCCCGTGATTTTTCAGCACACGACGAATGTTGTTTTGAGAGTTCTGAGAGCAGATGCCGTGGGGAATATTTGAGAATTGCTCGATAACACCTTGAATGCCATTAAACAGAGAAACTTCCGTTTGGTTTTTCTCCTGATGCTCAGCCCACATTCCTCCAGCGACAAGCATTTCTTCGTGTGTTAATCCATAGTAGTCAACATATAGCTCTTGCCAATTCTTAGCACCATGGTTCGCTTCATGGTACAAGTCTTCACTAAGTAAGTATTTCGGTAAATTCTCGTTTGATAGGTGTGGTGCGACTATCGATAAAATCGTTTTGGTAATATCAATATTCTTTGGCACAGAGTTAACCAACGTGCCATCATAATCCCAGAGTATTGCGTCTAACTTCATTATATTCAAATCACCTAATTTTTTAATTTTATCAGAAGGTTAGTTGGTTTCAGCGCTCTACTTTAATGGTTTATATATTGATGACTGTGAGGTATCGCAGAAAAGGACAGATTGATACGCAGTATTACCCATACCTTCCTCGTAAACGCTTCAAATACACTAATGTTCTTCTGTCATAAAGCCAAGATATTCCGGGGCGCCTACTCCCTTACGAAACCATTCCGTTTTTTCGGAACAAAAAATCTGAGCATTGGGAGACAAAGAGAGTGCAGTATCCAAACTGCCCACAGGAACAACCAAATCCTTGCCGTTCTGCGATTCATGAGGTAGACCCGAGCCGCAGCGTGAACAAAATACCTTAGTGAATGCACCGCTCGGATGGTCAAATCGAACAGTCAGCTCTTCACCTATAGTCCAAACTATGTTGTTTTTATGGGTAATCGCATTTGAAGCATGCGAAGAACCCGTCACCCTGCGGCATTGCTCTCAATGGCAAAAGTAAAAGTTCTCAAAGCTATCTTGAACTTCAAATCTCACTGAGCCACACAAACAGCCACCAGCTACTGTCTTTGTCATAACATCTCCTTATGTTAGCTTTTCCACTCCATTAAACAGCGTGAGCTAACCACTTGCATGGTTCTATATTCAATTCAGTGAATCTAGCGGTAAATGAAGATTGCAAAGGGCTACAAGCATAAACACCAAATGTCACTGGAGTTTGGGCAGGTAAAGGTGGATTTGATTTCCCCATGTCAGCCGTCGTCTCACCCAATTGATGAAGATGGAAAATCCGCATTTGCTTAAAGGTTTGTCCATCAAATGACGACTCAATGAGAAAGTCAGGACCACGACGACTTAGGCGATACCAAACCTCGTTTGGCAATGGAATATCGGACGTTGCCCAATCAGAATAACCTAGGTTTGTCACAACACTGCCCAGCCTTGAATACTCTTCATTCTCATACTCAATCGAAGCTTTAAACCAGTTTTCGCTGTCTAGATAAATGATTAAACCGCATTGATCGAACTGAGCTTGGTAGTCAAATTGTACTTTCGTAGTGAAAGTGAAATTCTCAGTTGTCTCAAGTTGTAGTGCTGGAGCGTTATCATTTCTGAAGCCATAGTAAGACCGCTGCCAAAAGTCCGTCTCGGGATCTGTGGTTATTGATACAGACCCTTTAGTTACCTCACTGTTCCTCGGTTTGTATAACCATTTCGCTGTCGTAAAATCTATCATTGTTAAGTTCTACTGCTTTCTTGTTGTAGGCCCTATCATACCAATAAGTATCAGTGTTTCTGAGCGCTACGTATAATACTGAAAACATAATTGGGGTCTTTAATTAAATCTAACTTGGGTACACCTTTGGGTGTACCTGATAGAGTCATTCCGCGTTGCGTCGCACTTTGCGAGCCCAGTAAGATGGTTCCTAATCCATCAGAACGCTCCGACAAACTGACCTCAGGAAGCGCTTGGATGTTCAATGAGGTGATATTCCTCTGCACAAAGCCATCAACTATGATGATTCTCTCATTGGTAATTCCATAAAATGTCTTCTTCCTTTGAGAGGAGTCCCAGAAAAAACGACCTAGTACAAAGTTCAAACCAATAACGACAAACACCCCACCAAACAGTAAAAAGAAAATCGACGCTCCCGAGTTAAACGCAGTAAATTCCCAAAAAATCGCAAAACCACACCAAAGTAAACTAAACGGAACCAGAAACAGGTCGGTACGTCGGAATACGATTCCCTGCTTTGGCTGCCCTGACCAAATCAACTTCTCTCTTGGCTCAAGTGCTCGTTGAATAATGTGCATACTTCTTCCTTGGGTGTTAGTAAAACCGCCAGTTCTCTTTTCCTAGAATTGTTCTTTGCAGTGCTTTCCGTTGTAGCCTTATCGTCCATCAGTTAGAGCGTCACTTTCAAGTAACAATTATTTATATAGCAGCGTTTAATTAGGTTAAGATTTATTTCCACCTTCTTAGAATCTGACAGGCACAAGATGCAAGTATCAGAATGATTTCAAATAGAAGAGTAGCAATCCTTTGGTAGGGCTGGGAGAGTTAGTGCTTGAGATTGCAATCCAATCGAAGATATCAGCATGTACAGTTTCTTTAAGAAACCTTGGTGCTCACTTTTGTAAATAGCCTCGGCTTCCTCTGCCGATACTACTGTGATAATTAACGATTGTTCGACAAAACCTTGTTTGATTAACTGAGTAGACTCTTCTTTGAACGTTGCTGACTCTATACAAAGGTAAGTGTAACTATCACCTTTGTTATAAAACTCAAAATCCATTTTTCCCTCAATTTAGTTCTTAAGTAATTCAGGCCAATTTAAATCAGCTTTTTGTACATTCCCGCTAATATCCTTTTGCCAGTTTTTTTGAACTGACTTGCTATAGTTCAAATACAACTTATTCTCGAAAATATACCAAGCATTAGGATCGATGCTAGCCGTGTAGCCTTGACTTACAGCCCACGCGCAGTATCCGCCGTATTGAGGCGCATAAGCTGTTGGGTTAGAAACAAACTGCTGCCGGTTTTCCTGTGTCGAAAAGTACCATTTAGCGCCATTCCACTCATAAGTAATATCACTATCACCTTTTAGTGGTTTACCTACCGTAAAGTAAGCAACTGGGTCATAACCTTTTATCGCTTTGCCAAAAAAATCACTATAGGTGGGTTCCAGTGCATAAACATAAGTCCACGAACTTAACCACATCAGTATTATCGAAAACAATCTTGCTGAGTATTTCATAACGCACCCTCCTCTATCACCATAGATAAAGAACTGAGAAAGCAGCGAAAGATTTCATTCACGTGATAATTTAAAAGTACTAATCCGTCAAACTCAGCCTAGCGAAGTAAAGTAACAAATACCTGCAACCATTAAGAGGTTCCTACAAACAAAAAGACGTGGCTTGGTTAAATCTTTTGGTACCCCTTTTTCAATAAGATGCAATTGAATGAACTCAAACTTCGACATGTCGGCCTCTACTTGTTGCTTAGAACATTATGATGCCTATTTGGTGAGGATTACGCTAACCGCTCGTATACTTCGACACACTTCAAATTCATCGGACTAAACCACATCCCATTATGAGTTGCACTAAATGAAGAAATGGGCCTAATAAATAACCTGCCATCAACTAGGCATACTCTGCAACATAATCGCAAAAGAGCAACCTATTGCAACAGCCCAAGATAAAGAACGTAACGTGGCTTTGTTGAGCAAGTAAAGAATGTTGTAAATAACACGAAATACGATGTGCACTACCGCTAAAAACTGTACGGTCTCATTAATGGTTCCCGTTGCAATGGCCAGCAGTATTGCAATGGCAAATACAATCAAAGATTCGAAAGCATTTTGGTGTGCCGCTAAAGCACGCTCGCCAAACCCTTTGAGTTTTGCTTGCTGTTTTCTGGGATTTTTATTGTCGTAACCTCCAGCTCTATGCATTGCGACTGCAAGAGGCATTTTTGCTAGATAAGGCAGTAGTGCCGCAATAACTAAACAAAGTACTAATGTCGTCAAGTTCTAATCCTTGTAAAGGTTGTCCTACAGCCCTTTGTGGGACCTATCATGTACATTTATTCAACATAAAGTCCCAATCTTCTTCTGATATCCAAGACTGGAACACCCTCTTTCTATGATAACCAGTCTGGGTTAGAGAAGTAACTCTAATATAGGGTTTGCCCAATAGCGACTTTTGATACCTTAATGCCGCTGGTATATCGTAAAGGTAGACATCTTCATTATCAGCAGTCAGGTGACTTTCATTGTTTCTGATCGTGATTAAAACCTGAAATACCGCACCAAAAAAGGCACTTGCATATGCCACAGCACTTTGTTCATTTGAAAATACAAAGTGAACAACTAATACGGCCGTAACCCCTCCGACTAACGAAGACAGACCCATCTTCCACGCTCGTTGTAACCCAACAAATTCGATTGTACGTTTCATAGAACTTTCCTCCTAGTTGCCATGTTCTATGAATCGCCCATTGATAAGCAGATTGCTGTCTAGTATTGCGACTAGATTCACGCCAGCATATTTAGGTAAAGTGTTGGTAATCTACTTTAGTGACTGTAGAGTTCACATTAAAGGTACTAGAACAAAGTCCACTTAATCGGCTTATCCATTACAACAATGTCACCACCTTTTGGCACCAATCAGGAACGTTACCATTAAACCAGTTGATGTATTTCTGAGCCTCATGGTTTCGACGACAAATCAAAAGATTAGTCACCTCAATCACTATCCAAGCTTTCGCTATTACTAAATGCTTTTCCAGCATTTCTGCGGAAATAGAAGAATTGTAGATTAAGTATTTATCTGTGACTGCACGATAGTCTGAGCGCGTACCCAACCCTTTAACTAGTGGCGCAAGATCGATAGCAGGGCTACCGAAACCAAATCGCTCCCAATCGAAGAGAACGAGCTCACCATTATCCCTTCTCCCCCAATTGCCATCATTAGTGTCGCCAGATACTAATCCACGATGCTCAAATAGTTCTGAAGACAAAGTCTGGATATTTAAGAGTGCATCTTGTGTTTCACTAGGTAGCGACAAAGCTCGAAAAGCAAATTCTGTATCCTGTAACGACCAAGCATGCTGTTTTACCTCAAATGTAGGAATATATGAGGATTGATGAATGTGTGACAACTGCTCAAAAGTACCACTAGATTGCTGTAATTCCTCTAAAGTTACTTTATTTGGTACTAGCTCAATGAATAAATCGTCGCCATCTACGTTAATTAGTTGTGGCGTCTGCACATTTTTAAGTTCCGGTGCTGCATATTGATAGAAGCCAACTTCAACGGGGGACGCATTCCGTTTATTGATATAGGGCCTTCCCCCGCCTTCACAAAGGATAACTTGGGCGTTTCCCATCTTCGATAAATCTTGCGACTTCATTACTTAGTCTTAATATCGAGCGGCGTATAATTAGTCTTGAACGTGAACGCGTAGGGACTATCACCATTCGCTCTTAGATACGCTAATCGTTCCAAAGCTTCTTCTGTTGATGGAATGTGGTGGTCTTCAATCCACCATAACACGTAGGTATCCTCAGCAAGCCGGTGAAACCATTCACCTTTGCGGCGCATAAAATCTCTATGGTGTGTTCTAAACATAAAGTTTTTAAGCGAATCTACCGACTCCCAAACAGACATATTTACTATCATGTTGGGGTCATCGAAGAGTTGTATACTGGTCGCATCACCGCTGTCATCTTTTAGACGCCAAATAAAGCCTTCACTTTCTTCTGCAATGCCATTGACCAAGTCTAAGTTATCAACGAACTCCTTAATCTCAGGAGCATCGAGCGGATATTTTGCTAATGCGATATTTAGTTGTGCCAGTTTCATAAATTCCTTTCCTTGGAATGCATACGGTTGATAGCTAACACCATTCTTTTTCCCATTGATGTTCAAACATCATTTAAAGACGACTTCAGAAAAATGTGGGTTATCTACCAATACCTCTAACTTATTGATTTCATCTAATATAACAAGAACATCTGTTTCCTTAGCAATTAGCTTCAGACATTCATTGTTGCTCTCGTCTCGCGCTGTATCCAATGCAATACCTTCTAGTGGCTGACCCACTTTCATCGTTAATTTAACCTGATAACGATACATACACGCTATTTCAATATAATCGTAGTCACTACAACTTATCATTCGTTAACCTCAGAACTGCTAACCCACCAAATTACCCTAGTTATATATTGCTAGAAGGCGCTTTTTATAGCTGCTTCTCCATTCGAAGCAGGTCCCAAACCACCCCATCATAGGATCTTGTCCCTGTTTCACGAGACATGACGTTAAAGCCTAACGCTTCATAACAACGCCTCGCTGTTCGATTGTGCGCAAAAACTGCGAGTGACAACTGCGTCGCAAAGTATCGCGTTCGAGATAATTCGATTAACTGCGTTAGCATGATTTTAGAGATCCCCCCTCTGGCAGGATTGTTGTCACTGTTAAAATTTAACCAGTATGGGCGGTATTGAGTAAACTTTGTCTCGTATACCAGCAGAAAGAAAAGAAGCCA
>NZ_JAKGTN010000012.1:0-215049 GCF_021568915.1 Vibrio sp. McD22-P3 | reverse complement strand
GCTAAGTCGCTGAATCGGCGAGGTCTACCACGCTTGCCTTGTTTGTTTTGCTTCCACTCGGCTATCGCTTCCTCATCAATCCAAAAGGTCAGAGAGCCAAGGTTGATTAAGGCTTTATTATACTGCTTCCAGTTAGTTGTTTTGTAACGAGGTGTAGGCATGAGACTACGACGATTGATGGGTGTAGCCGATCAGATCGTAGCTTCCTGATTTAGTTCCATCGATTTAAACACCAAGGTCCTTCATGTAAGCTAGAATGTCATGCAGCAAATAGACTTTTTGGTTAGAAGTCGTAGATTGAAAATATTCCTATGGTAATTGATTTCAAGTCTAACATTTCTCTCACTCTCACTCTCACCATGCTGATACCTTGACCGCTTTTAAACAATAAGTGGGCAGGTTTACGTGAATATCCCTCTTGATATATATGTTCAATCTCATCATCTTCGATAAGGATACTATCCATTTCGAACGCGATATTTGTGTAGTCATCATTTCTGGGGCAAAGTGCTTCCATTTGAATTCGGGATTGGTCATAGAATCGTTGGATTAGATGGGAAAGAAGGAATATTGAGTCTTAACGGTATTTTTGCAACAAGCCCGTCTAGACAATATAGAGGGTTGGAAATGTTGGCTTTATCCAACTATTCAACAGGTTGGCACGAAGATTTAAAGAAAGTTTCATATAGGCTAGCAGGGAGAGCGCAGTAGAATAGCGTCGAGCAAACCCACTTTATTACGGGGACGCTATACGTGAGTGGCGACGAGCTACTAAAAACTATTGATGACTACGATTAGATAGATCATGAAACTTACTGTATTTACGCTCGCAATCGGGCAAACCCTGCTTTACGCCTGCCTGTATTATCTGTTCCCAGCGACCCTGCTGGAATGGGAAGCAGTTCATCACTGGAAGCGCACCGATGTGACCCTCGCCTTCACTCTTGCTATCGGTATATCAGCACTTTGTGCTCCATTTGCCGGGCGCTTTCTTGACCGAGATAAGGGTCCAGAATTGATGGCTGGATGTATTGCGCTTGGAGCGGGCCAACTATGGCTACTCACTTACGCCGATTCGATCTATATGTTCTATCTTCTGTGGTTTGGGATCGGGATAGCGATGTCAGGCTGCTTATATGAGACCGTTTTTGCCTTCTTGGTAAAGTTTCGCGGCAAACAAGCGAAATCAGATATTACTCTGATCACCTTAGTGGCCGGTTTTGCTAGCACACTTTGCTTTCCGAGCATTCATTATCTGCTAGAGAACCACGATTTAACCATTGCGCTCAAGATCGCCTCGCTATTACTTACTCTGCTTGTAGTACCGTTTTTCTTCGCTAGCCGACAGATTCAGCAGCAATGCTGCAAAGATGAAACAGAGCAACAAGTTGAGCAGGCACCTTACCATGACCAGCTCCAAGCCCTTTCCAATCCAAACTTTTGGTTATTAGCGGTAAGCTTTTCACTGCTAGGACTTGCCCACAGTGTGATCATCAGTCACCTACTACCACTACTTGAAGAGCGTAGCCTAAGTGCAGACAACACCATCTTGATCGCTTCACTGATTGGCCCAATGCAGGTGATCGGACGGATTGTTTCCATCTTTGCAGACAGAAAACTCAATCTTGCAAGCATTACCCTCTACTGTTTTGCAGGGAGCTGCATTGCACTAGCCACCCTCTACTTCGCAGGCTCCTCCATGTGGATTTTGGTGATATTTGTGCTGTTTCAAGGCAGCAGCTATGGCGTGATTAGAATTATGAAGCCATTGGTAACTAAGCAATTTATGGGCGAAGCAAACTTCGGTACAATCTCCGGCCTGATGGCACTACCCTATCTGATGTTTTCAGCACTAGCGCCGTACCTAGGATCACTGATTTGGGAGATAAACGACTATGATGGAGTGCTTGTTACCATGGTAGTGACCAGTGTGATTGCCTTTGGCTGTTTTGGAGTGTTGAAGAAGAGAGAAGATAGGAAAATGAAAATTGCTTGTAATGAAGTCAGGGTAGGAAGTTAATCGTACTAGAAACGTGTGAAGCCAAACCTTCATTGATAAGGTTTCGAGTGTTCAGTCCTCGAACTCTCTGAATTCGTGATCCGCACCAGAAGCTTTGGACACTGAGTTAAGTGAGTAAAATCACTAATGAGGTGAACTATGACAAACAAGAAAAAACGTATTATCCATTCTCCTGAATTTAAAGCAGAAACTCTTAAGCTTGCTGAAACAGTAGGTGTAGCTGCTGCCGCTAGACAGCTATCTCTGCATGAGTCTCAGATCTATGGCTGGCGTAAATCTGCAAATAAAAACTCCAGCACTACTGAACGAGAGAAACAAATAGCTGCAGAAGTAGCAAAGCTCAAAAGGCAGTTGGCGGAACAAGCTGAAGAGCTAGAAATAGTATAAAAGGCCGCCACCTACTTTGCGAAGAATCTAAAGTAAATTGCTATGAATTTATGCTTGAACACCTACTGTTCTTCCGCGTTTCACGGATGGTTAAGGTGTTCGGCATATCGCGAAGTGGGTTTTATTACTGGATTAAACATCGCCATAAGGGTTGCCTGCGGGAACAAAGCCGCCAAGTCTTAGATGGAAAGGTAAAAGAAGCGTTCGATAACAGTAAAGGTAGAGATGGAGCTAGACGTATTCAGGTAGAGTTAGCTGATAACGGTGATCATCACAATGTGAAGACCATCGCCAGCAGCATGAAACGCCAAAGCTTAGTAGCTAAAGCGGCTCGTAAGTTTAAATGTACAACGGACAGTAATCACAGGTTACCAGTCGCTCCCAACTTGTTAGAGCAGGACTTTACTGCAACTGCCCCGAACCAGAAGTGGGCTGGTGATATTACCTACTTAGCAACAAGCGAGGGCTGGTTGTACTTGGCTGTAATCATTGACCTTTACTCACGACAAGTTGTGGGCTGGTCGATGGATACGAGAATGACAGCTACATTGGTAAGCGATGCACTTTCGATGGCTTTATTTCGCCGTGGCTTCCCTGAGCAAGTTATCGTCCATAGTGATCGTGGTAGCCAATACTGCTCTAAGGACTATCGAGATCTAATAAGTGCCTATAATTTAAGGCAAAGTATGAGTCGAAAAGGAAATTGTTGGGACAACGCCTGTGTAGAGAGCTTCTTCCATTCCATGAAGGTGGAAGCGATACAATATGAGCCAATAATGACAAGAGGGGAGGTGCGTCAAACGATCTTCGAATACATTGAGGTTGATTATAATCGGACGAGAAGGCACAGTGTTCTTGGGTATCTAAGCCCAGTTAACTTTGAAAAGCAAAATGTCGCTTAATGAAATGTCCAGTCTGGCTGGAGCAGATCAATTCGATCCCAATCTGCAAAGAAAACACTGCTCCTATAAGAACTATGCTTTCTTTTAGTTCACCCACATATATCTTTGATATTGACCATTATGATGAATGTTACACCCTTGGGGATTCATAACATATCAAATCCGCTATTTGATTTCCTGTAAATTGCGTGGCGGGAAGGTCACCCCCTCGGCTGATTCCCAGAGCTTATCCGGGTGAACGCCTACCTGCTGCTCGAACAGGCGAGTCAACTCAGCCAGTTTCAATTGCAACTCGTACAGCTCGTGCTCAGTGCGTACCAGTTGCGACGCCATCAGGGCTTTCTCCTGTCGCGCTTCATCACGCTCGGCCCGGTACTCTTCCTTGAGTCGCTTTTCGTTATCACGATCTGCTCTCAGCGTTTGCTCTGACAGCGTGCCGCGCCGTCCGGTTGGTTGACTACCACCTGGCTTGTGCTCAGCGAATGCTTTCTTGGCCTTCTCGCGGAATTCGGCATACTCTTCGTAGTAGATGGAGCCGCTACCAAGGCCGGCTTCTTTGGCCAGGCAGTTTATCGACAGGCGAGCGCCTGGCCGGGTGTTAATGGGGGTACCGGACAACAGGCGTTCCAGCGCCTCTTCCAGTATCACCAGTGTGGTTTCACTCTTGCTCATGGTCATAGCTGGGTCACCTTAATCGGGGCCGTTTCGTAGGGCTCAAACGGGATATCGTGCTTAGTCAGGATCAGCTCACAGGCACGGATACCCATGCGGATTTTTGATAGGGTATTGGGCATGTAAACGCCCTCCGCCTGGGTGTTCTCATAGCGTTCAATCTGGCGATCACGCATAGCCAAGCGCTGCCGGGCATGCTCATCGGTCATGATGTCGGACTTGCACAGTACGGTGCCAACTTCGGGATTGATGGTGCAACTCAGCCGCTCGCACTTGGGGTTCAGGCAGAGGGTAACGCCGTTATCGACGATGGCCAATTCACCGCTGGCGATAGCCCGGCGAATTGCCTCACGGTCTTCGTAGATCAGGATTCCCTGCTCACGCTTAGCCATGATCTCGTCGCCCTTGCCACCGCTCAGGGTTTCGTCACCGAGATAGATATTGCAGGCGACTTCCGTCCACAACTCCACGGCCATCTCATTGATTTCCTGCTTTAACTCCTCGTCCAGCAGGTAGTCCAACTGGGCAGCGGCATGGGCGTTCTTGCCGTAAATGACCGTCATAGCTTTCATCATGTGCCCTAACTGCTCCTTGGCCGCGACCAGACTGCCAAACCGGTTGCGCAGAAACATGACCACCCAGGTTCTGCGTAGCTGGTGCGATGCCAATGGCCAGGCATCACCCACCTGGACATCATCCGAACGCTGCTTGTTCAGCGTCTGGTATTCCTTGAGCAGATCCGCCGTGAGTTCAGCCCCTTTGCCGGAGCGTTTTACCAGCTTAACAAACTGAGTAGGTCTGTCCCTGTCCTTTTTGAACGTGTATGAATTTACCGTCACATTTTCGGCGTCCGCATCAAAGGCTAGGAACAATGAACGGGCGTGCCGGAACAGCTTACGTGCTTTACCCCGTTGACCAGCCTCACGTAACCGCTGTGCCTCAGCAAACAACTGCTCGCGCCGGGGTTGGGTGATGGCTTCCAACAATTCAATTGCCTGCTCGCTGATGGGAGCCGTAACCCAGGCTTTGCGCATCGGGCGACCGTTGTTCAGTTTGGTGGTGTAACCAACCAACAGCGGGAACTCCAGCCCCAGCCGTTTGCTACGATGGAACGAGCCTGCATCCAGTTCATACCATTCACCGACACGCAGGCCGGTTACGCTGCTGATGCTGACACCGCAATCGGTTAGCAGGCGGTGGTAGAACTCCACCATCCCGTTCCAGTTGTAGTTGTTGTTGGGGTACTTTGAAGGCGAGGTTTCCTTGGCAATCGGTACTTCTGGAACGCAGCAACCGCGCAGATAATCGCGCACCTCGATAGGCTTCGCCCCAGATTCCAGCATCAGGTGGTAGGTGGCGAACATGGCCCCGAGCTTATGCCGTATCGGGTGGTACTGCTCCACCGTGGCCATTGCGGTGCCGTAGATGGCGCAGGCAATGGCATGCGGCAGTGCCAGCGTGGTTTTGGTCTCTTGCTTCGACTCGCAGGCCAGTGACTTAGCCTTGCTGTCTAATTTGGCGATGGCGAAGCGGGTAAAGCCCAGGCGGTTGGCGGCATTCAGCGCACTCAAGTAGTGGCTTACATGACTCTTACTGAGCCGCTTTTCCTTGATAGCCGCAAACAGTTTTCGCTGGTTCTTCTGCTGGTTAAGGTCTGCCAAGCGAGTCATATCCGCCTCCACCAATAGCTTGCTCAGAATACGCCAGTATGAGAACAAGTGAGCAAGCCCACCTAACCCTTCATCGGCTGAGCGGCGGCGCTCAAACACGGCTTCGTACATTAACCGTTGAATTTCCAACCGGATAACCTTGGGCACCTGTTTGTACGACCAAATGGCCCGCTCTTTGGCGGAATCGGAGTTGGCCTGCACATAGGCAGTGAAGTTCCACTCGATGCTAGTCAGGAAACTGCGGGGATTGCCGTCTTCGTCAAAGCTGACCACCACGTGTGACAGTGCCGCAGTGTCGGTGTTGTCCACGGCCAAGTTCACCCAGGCAGGTGTTCCCTTGTTCGGTGCGTCATTAGCAGGACGATAGTAATGCTGGTCCATCAGTTACCCTCCCAGAGCAGGTACAGGTCGTTTACGGCGTATTCGTTGTCGAACACCGGGTGTGGAGCATGATTGCATTTTTCCTGGGCCGCCGCGAGCACCTCCGGGTAGTCACGCTGGATATCGGACAGCATTTGTTCGATGGTCACTTCGACACGGGTGAGGATCTCCGGTGGCACATGGTTTACTGCCGGGCCTTGTTTGGCTTCTTCCAGACTAGCCTGGAAGCTGAGCAGGCACCAGATATCATCCACTTCGGCCAGTACCGCCTGGTGCTCACAGCCGAAACATTCCAGGAAACGGAAACAGGCCACCTGGTCGTCTTCAGTGGCCAGGCCGCTCTGCATCAGTTCCTTCTTCAGCCGTTGGGCCTTGTCACCAAAGGGCTCTGTACAGCGGGTGCCAACATCGGTTTGTGCCGGGATCACCTTGTAGTCGATGTTCTCAGTCTCGGTTTTCTGTGGGTACTTGGCTTCCAGTTCACGCAGCGTGATTGGCTGTTTGAACTTGAACCCGACCGCCTGCTTGGCCTGCTCAACCGACTCCCCTTGAGCACTGCGCTGGATGAACTCACTGGCCATAGCCGCTCTGCTTTGGTTCTTGTGCGTGTTGCCGTTACTGTAGGAACGCTCAACAGTACTCTGACCGTTATTCAGCCCCTCGGCGGCAACCAGCGTTGAGTCAGATACTGCAATTAGCAAGTCGCTCTTGGTGGCACGGAAACGGCGTGGCACCAGGCGCGGTGCAGTGACGCCCGCCAGGTAGCTCACCGTCACTTCGCTGCCTTTCATCGGGGCTTCGGCCAGCACCAGGCTTCTACCATCAACCGTGAACCCGGTTACGGGTTGTTTATCAATATGCGCCTCAAGCACATCGTTCAGCGCGATATGGGCCAGCTCGAAGGTCACGTTATGCCCGTCAGTTGCGCCCTTTGGCTGTTCAGCCTTGATCTGCTGTGGCATCAGCTTACAGAACCAGTTATTGAAGTCCTTAACCGCAGCCGCAGCGATATTGCCATCCACCTCGTTATCGATGATCTTCGGAAACAAGAAAGCATCCGGATTTGGGTCAAGGTGCTCAGCTACGGTCAGCCAATACTCAAAGAAGCGTTTACCGAAGGTGGTGAAGCCCAGTTCCCACTCGTTCGGTTTACCGCCTTGACGGCCCTTGTAGGTCGTCAGCTTCCAGTTGTCGCCTTCTTCACGTTTGAAGGTGCCAATATCGCGGCGGCGCATCTGCTGTAACGGCGTAGCGTTGTCACCGGTCAGTAGAAGCACCAGGTAGTAGGCGGCAACGACCAGCTTCACTTTCCAGGCAGTGCTGTTGGAGTGGTGCTCTGCCCACGTCTGGGCATCAATACCCAGCGGACAGGTTGGCTCATTCCCTTTCACTGCGTCGGCTCCAAGGCCGTCAACGATACGCTTTAGGCGGCGAGTGATAGCGCAGATTTCGGGGTCGTCGTAAGACTGGGTACTTTTATTCCCTTTTGAAGCAAAATGCGGCAACGAACCTGCGATCTCGTTTTCTCCGATACCGTTCAATGCCATCTCCAGGAAACTTTTGTACACCCTCGCCGTACTGGATAAGAGGGTGCCATGCAGTATGCGCTCTCGGAGATGGTCGCAGTACGCCAGCAACGGCTTTTTGCTCAGAGGCTTGAGTTGCCCCTTACGTTTACCCGACTTGTAGACCTCGATGACGGGTAAATCGTTAGCATCGCAGTAGCGTATCCAACGGGCAACAATCTTTAAGGCTTCCAGTGCAGTGTCCCCACTGTCGTTGATATTCACCAGCCAGGCATGAATACGACGAACGAGTAAGGCGCGTGCTGCGATACTCTGGGTATCAGCGGGGGTGTCGCGGGTAACCTTACCGTCATTACCGACTTTGATCTCTGGCACCCCGTGGTAGAGCAAACGGTACACGCGCAGTGTCGTCAATGTGCCTTGCGCTTTTGTGCTCACCTGAACCGACACCACCAGGTCTCGGTCATTCAGCGGCGTAACCAGCCCCTCGGTTGACTCGGTAGTGAGGCTGGGAGTATCCGCTATCTCGATTTTCGCCCGGCGCAGCTTAGCCATTGGCCTTCTCCACGTTGCCCAACAGTTTATTCCATGCACCAATATCGCCGTCTTCACCGACGATGTGCATCAGGCCCAGTTCCCACAGTCGATGCCCGGCGCGGCCCCGCTTCTCTTCGTCCAAGAACTTGATGTAGTGGCGTGAAGTATCGGGATTTTCATGCCCGAGCAGGGCCTGCACCTGCCCCTCCACCTCGTCGCGGGTGAATCGCGGTTCGCCGGATTTGGGGTCTTTCAGGCGCAAACGAATACGGGCCTGGTTCGTGGCGTAGGTGGAGCGCAGGTTCTGGAACTTATGCCTGAATTCTTCCATGCCATCGATTTTGCGCAGCGTGTTGCGGATCTCGCCCCAGCGCGCATTGAGTGAGCTGAGTGAGTATTCTTTGCCTTGAGCAGTCAGCAGCAACGGTGGGTAGAGGCATGCCATTTGATCCCCGGTCATCACCGGTTTGCCTTTTTTATCCGGAACAGGTTGGTCGTTAGCATCAACCTTCAGCTTGACCTCATTAGTCGCCAGGAACTTCTCCAGCCGCTCCTGATAGCGCTTAGACTGCTTGTATCGATACAAGTGGCGCATCAACTGTGGTGGGATCTCGATGGTGCGTGAGACGCCGCCCTTGGTATGGCAACGTCCACCAGGGCCGATGTAAACCTCACAGATAGGCTCACCTACCTTGGGCCAACGCACATGATGGTTTGAGAACGACAAGACTTCCCAGCGGCGTAGCCCCGTCCACAGAGAGAGGCCGATCATCAGGTGGGTTTCCCAACTGAGTTTGGTTTTGACCTCCCGGCTCTCGCCGTACACCTTGGTGTTGCGGTGCGCCATACCGCCACTCAGCACCTCGTGCAGCGCCTGTTGCTCGTCCAGAGAAAGCGGCATCAATTTGGCTGGTGTATCGTGGTGGCCGCCGCCGTCCTTGATGTCCAGCTTGAGATCCGTGGTTGTAACCCGGATCACCTTGTTGATATGACCGAGCGCGCCCTTGTCCTTGACCTCGGCAAAGCTGTACTTGAGCGGTTTGTTGCGAAACTCAACGCCACGCCCGAGCCAGTAGGTATAGAAGCCCACCATGGCGCCACGATAGGCCCGGGCTGTTGTGCCAGCCAACTGCCGTCTGCCATTGGGTAATACGGTGTCATGGCCGACCTGAAGATACTTCTGCACGAAACGATAAGTGGGGCGCTGGTACTGGGTTCTGGGCATCTCATCCCAGGTCATGCCAATCTGCTCAAGGAAATCGAAGTAATGCATCAGGCCCTTGGCCTTGGTCTCCAGATCCTTGTCCTGCTCGATGGTCTTGCAGTAGATCAGATACTCATTGGCAGCGTTGATTGGGCGGCACTGACTGTCCAACAGCACGTACATCCCCTCAATGGGTACGGCATCCGCCCCCTGGTCACCCCAGGTCGTAGCCAGCTCACCGTTGTCATCGACAGCAAATGAGGGCTTGGCCCCGACGGTGAACGCATCCATCTTCAGGTACTGTACCGGCATCAGGTCATCCTTCCAATCAATAACATGTGTTAATGATCAGTCTATATGTTATTTTCGAGAAGTCAATTTGTGTAGAGTTGTAATTTGGCAGTTCCGGTGTAGCGGTGCTGCCATAGAAGCCGCTAGGGCGGGTGAAGCTGGACGGGGTTTTGCAGTCGTTGCGGGAGAGGTCAGAACCTTATCGGAGAACACCCAAAACGCGGTGTCGGAAATTCAAACCATGACCAAACAGCTTATCGATACGGCGAGTACTTTAGTATCTGCGATTGCGAAAAGCGAGAGCAGTGTGAGTGAAATATCTCAAGTGACTACGCGGTCCACGGCCAGCTTTGACGATATAACTGTCGCTTATAACCAGCTTCTGGCATTGAATGAACAGATCTGTAACGACTCGATAGAAACACTGCACCTATGTGAGCAGTCTATCGATAGTTTAGAGGTGGTGAATAAATTGGCGCTCGACTGTACTAAAAGCACCGACAATGTTGTGCGTGCTAAGGATGAGTTGGTGACGATATCGGACTGCTTGGATGCTTCATTGGAGTCAATTGCGAAATAGCCGAGTAACGATGACGACAGAGAGACATCGACAGACAAACAAAAAACGCAGCGCTTAACGGCTGCGTTTTTTAATGGTGCTTGCTAGTGAAACTGCGATTAACCTTTTAGGCGAGTTGTTTTACTCGACTTATTTTTGATCGCTCGCATCAGACGTAGTCTGCGCTCTGCAGAGCCTTGTTCGCTAGCATTATTAGTGCGACCTTGGCGGTCTTTGTAAGCTGGTTTAGTGTGCATTTTCTGTAGCAAAGCATCTCGGTTTGCTGGCTCGTAACCTGCAAGTTGGATACGTTTAATGCGGTGTTGAATTAGGTTCTCGATCTGAACCAGAGTAAGCTCTTCTTCACGGCTAACGAAAGAGACCGCATGACCTTGCTGACCTGCACGTCCGGTACGACCAATTCGATGTACGTAGTCTTCAGCTAGGAATGGCATGTCATAGTTTACAACGTGCGGAAGACCTTGAATGTCTAAACCACGAGCCGCAACTTCTGTTGCTACCATCACACGTGCTTTACCGGTTTTAAATTCTTCCAGAGCGCGACGACGAGAGCTTTGTGCTTTATCACCATGGCAAAGCACCGCTTTAATACCATCAAGTTTGAGCTCTTTTACCACCTCATTGGCGGTCTCTTTGTAATTCACGAAAACCAAGACCTGTTGCCAGTTTTTACGACCAATAAGCTCCGACAGTAGTTCAAGCTTACGATCTTCATCTACGGGATAAACTACGTGCGCAACAGTATCTGCGGTTGAGTTCTCAGCGTTGACAATAATGCGCTTAGGCTTACGCAATAGATCTTGTGCTAGGGCGTTCATCTGAGGTGATGATGTCGCGGAAAACAGCATGGTTTGAGGTTGGCTGTTAACGCTGCTCATGATAGTGCGAATTGCACTAATGAAGCCCATATCAAGCATTCGGTCTGCTTCATCGAAGACTAGGAACTCAAGATTAGCAAGCTTAACGTTACCAAGCTCCAAATGCTCAATAAGACGACCCGGAGTTGCAACCAATATGTCGACACCAGCTTCAAGTTTGCGCTCTTGAGACGACATTTTTGCACCACCAAACACGGCGGCAACTGACACGTCGACGTATTGAGTGTAGCTTTCGATGTTATTAGCGATTTGATCCACTAATTCACGAGTTGGCGCCAGAATAAGTGCACGTACCGCTCCACGAGTGCGAGCCTTTGGAGTATCAACAATCTGTTGAATAATTGGCAAAGAGAAAGCGGCGGTTTTACCTGTGCCGGTTTGAGCGTGTGCCAAAATATCGTGTCCACGACGAGCATGTGGAATCGCTTGTTGTTGAACTGGAGTGAGTTTTTCATAACCACACTCGGTCAGTGCTTGCACGATCTCGGATGAAAAACCTTGTGATAAAAATGACATTCGTTGTTCCTAAAAGCAGATGGCGGTATTTGGTGTTTCTCGTTAACCAATCAACAAAATGATTGTTGACCAAAAATACGGTCGCTGATTATAGAAGAATAATTGCTGCCTGTGGTGACTAATTTTGGTTGTTTGAGTAGAAATTGTACAGTTATTAGGCTAACAATCTGAAAATTAATGCGATATGACCGTAATCAATCTGAATTTGGGGAGGACTTTTATCGTTAAATTGTAAGCCTCCCTCTTTGTTGAAGAGGAAGGCGTTGGGTAGCAAGAACTCAGCTAGCTTAAAATGAGATATTGAAATTATGTTGTACGGTTAACCCGAGTAGATGAGAACGCTCTGACACTAAATCTCGCTTTTCATTTTCTAGACGTTTGCGCTCATCATGATTTTCGCTTGGTGTCGTTCTTAACTTATCTTCGATAGTACGCAACTCGGTTTCAATCTGTTTAAGGCGCTGGTCGCGTTGTCTAGCTTGTTTGCCCAACTCATAGTTTTTGAGAAAAGACTCGCCCGGACATACATAGTAGTACTGCTGTCCCTCATAACCCACCTTGTAACCATTATCTGGTGAGCAGTACAGCCCCGTCCCTACTTTGAATCCCTTTGACCATTGTTCTCTATCGGGAAAAACAGCGGCTTCGCTACAATCACTGATATAGCTATCAATCATTTTAGGGCTATTACCGTTAAGTCCATCGCTATAACCAACTTGATACCAGTCAGCGTTGTTACACTCTTCAATAGACATACTGGAACAGCCAGAAAGCGTGATAGCTAGTGCAGCGACAAGCCATTTGATGTTTAAACTTTTTAGTCCGATATACATATAAAATCCAAAACAGTGAAAAATAAAAAGAGTGCTAAAGCGTCGAAAGCTACTTAGTCAACAATGCTCTTCGTCAAGCTTATTAAGTAACTATCCATTCATAGAGGTTGGGTGAAAGTATTGGTTTATTTTGTTCTGTCTGTTTTAACGACGTCGACGATTCAAGGTAATGAACCAGCTAATTGCTGAACTAAAGAGTAATAGCCAGAATAGGGCAAGAAATCCAAAATTCTCTACAAGGACGCCCGATTGATCGACATAAGAATCGCTCATAAGAAAGATAGCTAAGCAAAGGTTTGCCAAGCCAAATAGAATGAAAGTTAACCTATATTTTTTACAGTTCATTACCTAGCATCCTTGCCGTCACTCCAACTTTTATAGCGAGCAATATCACCAACTCTTATTCTATCACCTAGGGTAATTTTCGATCTGTAACCGAATGTACTAGCGGTGTCATGAAACGTAGTTGGCTTTCGTGTGTGCAGGAATCCAAGAGTTGGTTTGCCAGTGCCTCAGCGAATAGCATTGGGGCGTTGAGCTTTCAGTAATGTCTTATTTGTTACTAGAAGATAGGGTGGGAAGTCATACAAACAGGTACGATAGAAATTTCGGTATGGCGTTCAAAATGTATGAACGACCTCCTCTCATTGTGCAGATATACCTTTGATGTGATTAATGCGAAAAGCACATCTGCTGGTGCTTCTTATTCCAGGACTTTTCGTGGAAAAAGTACGCGATGGTATTAATCGTTGGCTCTAATGTTGCCATGATACCACCCGCCAACACATCACCCGTTAACAAGAAAACGACACCAAATGCCACACTAAAGTGCACGGTCGCAAATGAAGCTGTCTTAATGGTTTCATTATTTCTCAAAGCTTGAAGGCGTTGGTTTTTTTCCCAAACACGTTCGTGAAAGTAAAACGCAACGGTATTTACGGCTGGTTCAAGCATTGCAATCATACTCGCGATTAAGATTTCGCCAGTTAGTGCATATGCAACCGTAAAGGCAATAGTAAAATGGATAGCGGCAAATCGAATCGTCTTAATCATGGGATGTATCACTCAGTTCAAATCTTATGAACCCATTATGATGAACTGGTAATGAGAATTAAAATCAATTAAATCTCTTTTATTGATAGGCAATACCTATATATTGTTGGTGAGTTTTTTAAGCAGATGCACTGCTAGTGCACCTAAGGAAGAAAAACTAGCGCATACTGAGGCGACATTGACCTTAGTACTATTCTTGTGCTGAAGCAGGGTAAATGTATGAAGGAGCGTTAGATATCTTCTGATGTACAAGCACTGGCGCTCCTTCATTTCACGTTTTGTAGATTCATGCTCTAGTAGATAGTCAAGCTGCGATAGATCTCTTTTCGATTAAACGAAAACCGAGCTCATTCCGTTCTACTTCTCCGGCAGCGATTGCTTTACTCATATAGCTTCCGACGGTGTTTCGCGACATATTAAGTAATGAAGCAAGAGTAAGAATATTTAATGGGATAGACCCATCGTAGGTCGCTGCACTGATTGCTTCCATCGCCAAACGAATCTTCAAATCGGTATTTTTTTCGCCGCGTAGGCGAAATAATGTCAAGCAAAAGCGCTGTTTTTTTGCCAACGAGAAATTGATCATTTTTGAAAAACTACAGCAAGAGTCCATCAATTCTTTGACATCCTCAAAGGGTAACAGCAGCACGGTACTGTCGGTCACGGCTTGTATATCAGACTGAGCACTCTCACCCAAAATCAATGGTACATCATTGATAAGGATGCCGGGGGTAATCAGGTCGTACTTCAAGTTAGTGCCTTCATCGATAGTGGGGTAAAAACCTAATACGCCCTGTAAAGGGATAACGATATCGCTCACACTTTGATATTGGAAGAACAGAAATTTACCCTTGGGAATAGTGACAACTGCTCCACGTCGGATAAGTTGACCTGAAAGTTCGTCGCTAGCGCGGTATATCTCTTTAAGTATCTTCTGGACTGACATTTTAAGCCTCTCAAGAAAGGGATGAGCGCTATTCCTTAGCTTCTTGGGGGTTGTATGTCTGTGATTATAAGAGGGCCAATACGGTGAATAAATAAGCCGCTGGTTATATAAAACATAAACGCCGTTTATATTGTTCAATCTTTTCGATAACGAAGAAGTTTGACCAATTGCCTGCGTCGCTTTTCGTTACAAGCTATTACCATGCACTCATAGTGCACCTTTGGATTGCTGATTTGACTATGATTTGCGCCATCCGAATCTGTGAGTTGCAAACGATGAACAAAAACCTTTTGGCAGTCGCAATGGCTGTAACCTTCTCTTCGTCCACATTTGCTGGCGGTATCTTACTTCACGAAGTAGCTACCTTTGATAGTGTTTCTTCTGCTGGTGTAGGGAACTCATCTAATCGTACTGATGCAAGTGCCGTGATTACTAGCCCTGCTGGTCTAACGGCGATAGATGACAATAGTTTTTCTATTGGCGTTCAGTACTTAAACGCAAAGACTGAGCACAGTGGTACTGGGGTTTCTGTTGACAAGTCAACGACAGGTGAGTCGAATGCTTTTATTCCAAGTCTTGCTTATGCACAGAGAATCAATGACAGCTGGGTTATCGGGGCATCTTTACATGGTGAAGGTGGTTTGAGTATGGACTATAGCGGTGGTCTTGTAGGACCTAACGGTGGTCTTCCAAAAACACTGTCTGATGAAGCGTTAAATTTGCAGTTAGCCGCTGGATTCCAGGCAAGCGACAATCTGTCTCTTGGCGGAGCTTTGATCGTTCAGCATTTAATGACGTCGTTTGAGCTTGGTGGCGGTTCTAGGCTTGATGGAGATGGCAGTTCTACGGCAGCAAGCTTTATGCTATCAGCTATGTATGACGTGTCAGACTCTACTTTTCTATCTGCCAACTATAAACACAAAGTAAAGCATAACTCTGGTGATATCGATGTGTCGTTTGATGGCAACCAGTTTACGTCAATTGAGCGAAATGCTTCTTGGCCAGCTCAACTTGATTTTGGCCTTCAGCACAAAATCTCAGACGAGTTAACTTTCAAAGCCATGACGGGTGTTGAATTTTGGTCACAGTTTGATGATGCTGCAAACAACGTTTATAGCTTAGGTACAGCGCTCGCGTATTCTCAAAATGATTGGACCTACCAAGGTGGTATCCGTTACGACTCGAAAATGTATGACACTGACAAAATGACCCCTGCGCTTCCTATTGGAGCAAACTGGTCGTTAGGTCTTGGCGCAGAAAAAGAGCGTTCAAATGGTCATCGAATCGGTATCGCATACCAATACCGCAATATGGGTACTCAAGACGTCACCTACACTGGCCCTACAGACACAATTCCTTATTTTACTGGCAGTGTGGATACCAACCGTATTCATGTTCTAAGTATCAGCTACGCCTACTAACTTAGTGAGCTAACCGTAAATTGGCCTCTCACAGTTGTGAGGGGCATTTTTGTTTTTAATGAGAAATAAAGCGTTATGAAAAAGAATGGTCTGTTTTCATCGGTTGTCAGAGCTTTTGGCTTTGTTACCGTTGTTGGATTATTGGTAGTGACAGGAGTCTCAGCCAAAGAGAAACATCATGAAGATCCAACCAAGATCGTTACCAAAGTAGGTGCTGGCTATTCAGACTCTGCGTTTGTGTCTGGTTCGATTGGTCTTGATGAAGCGAGGATGATCAACGCTCGATACAATGAGACTGGAGAGTGGCGCTTGGGTGGCTCATGGCTATTTGATTTGGGAATCTTAAACTTCAACTTTAGCCGTACTGATTATGAAAATGATAGCTATCGCAACAACTACAGTATTGGCACCTACATCCCTCTAAGTTACTTTGACATCTCTCCGGCAGGATGGATGCTATTTCCCATGGCGGGCTACAGCTACAACGATGGAAAAATGGCAATGCCTTCAGAAGAGGTGGATAACGAATACGTACTGATGCGAAGCCAAAGTCACGGCGGTTATTTGGGAATGTTTGGTATTCGTCCAATTGATGACTCGGATTGGAGCGTACTCGGGTTTGCTGGTGGCTCGATAGGTTCGGATAATTACCGCGGTTACTGGGGCGGACTTGGCCTTAGTTATAAGATAAACAAAAATGCATCGTTTAACTTCTTTGGAATGCTCTCGGAGGACGACTACGGGACCAATAATAAACTGGCAGGATCGGTGAGTTACGAGTTTTAATGAAGTAAGACTTTAAGTAAGCGAAAGTAAAAACGGCGGCTATCATTGATAGCCGCCGCGTCGTTTACTCCTCAATAAACTTGTGCTTTATCTGACTCTCTCTTTCCTGCGGTTTGAACTGATTAAACCTAGGTAAGAACTTGTCCCAATCAATCACATGACTGTTGATCTCTGGGCCATCGATACAAGCATGTTTACGAATCAATTTTCCATCTTCCATTACTGGGACCATACACGCACCGCACATCCCGGTTGCGTCTACCATGATAGAGTTAAGGCTCGCCACGCACTCCACTTTGTACTCCAAAGTTAAGTCGCTTACAGCTCTCATCATGAGTGGTGGACCTATAGTAATGACTTCCGCGATAGGTTCGCCTTTTCCGGCTTGATGCTCATCTAGGCGGTCTTTTAGAGGGGTAGTGACAAACCCATCTACACCAAAGCTTCCGTCATTACTGGTATAGATGACTTCCAGTAAATCAGGGTAGAGCGCTTTGAGTGTTTCGACTTTATCGCCTTGCTCAGTCCAGAATGCTTGAGGTGCGCCTCTAAAACCGGAAATCAAAGTGACTTTGTTACCAATTTCGAGGTGTGCGCGCATAATAGGATGAACAGCCGGAAGACCCACACCACCTGCGGTGAAGTAGACTCTGTGATTATCTTGGTGCACAACGACTTTACTTGCTTGACCTAGTGGCCCCGCAATCGCTTCAAAGACATCGCCTTCCTGCATCTGGTTGATAAGTTTAGAGCTGCTTCCTAGCCCCTGAATCACTAACTCAATCGTCCCTTTTTCAGCATCCCAATCAGCGAGTGTCAGTGGAATTAACTCGCCTTTTTCATCGGCAAGAACTCGTACAAACTGACCGGGTTTTGCGGAACGGGCGATGAGTGGGGCGGTAATGGTAAATTCGACAATCTCATCCGTAAGTTGACGACGTTTGACGATTTTGGCTGGCATTTGCCCAAGTTCAGTGTAATTGCTTGCCTGCGCGACTAACCCTTCGACTTCTTTTAAATTGAAGTCTAGCGTACTCATGATTTCACGAGCGGCTGCTTGCCCATCACCTGCCGCTTTAATGGCTGTTGAGCCACCACGAGTCGCGTCACCACCGCTATAAACACCAGCAAGCGAGGTTTCCTGCGAGCCTTTATTAAGCAGCAAGGTACCCCATTTCGAGGTGTTAAGATCTGGGTTGGCGTCTTTCATTATAGGGTTAGAGCTATTACCCAGAGCCATGATGGCGAAATCGACCTTCATTAGCTCCGTTTCCCCTGTTGACTGCGGTCTGCGACGGCCTGAGGCATCGGGCTCACCTAGTGCCATCACGTCTAAATCGGCAGTCGCCAGTACATGGTTTTTATCCCCATTAAACTGACAAGGAGAGCGCAGTTCTTTGAGCATAATGCCTTCTTCTAACGCATGATGTAGCTCTTCAACACGAGCAGGCATCTCTTGTTGCGTTCGACGATAGACAATAGTCACGTTAGCACCAAGGCGACGAGCGGTTCGCGCGGCGTCCATTGCGGTATTACCACCACCGATGATCATCACCTCTTTATTGTCCATCTCTGGCATAGGGGTCTCATAGTCAGGGAGGTTGGCGTGCATTAGGTTGACGCGAGTTAAGAACTCATTCGCTGACATGATATTAAGTAGATGCTCACCCGGAACGTTCATGAAGCGCGGTAGTCCTGCCCCAGTGCCGACAAACACTCTCACAAAACCTGCGCGTTTGAGGTCCGCTAGGGTGGCAGTTTTACCAACGATGTAGTTAGTGACAAAGCGGCCTCCGAGCGCTTTGATTTTTTCTACCACGTCATCCACCAATTGGTTCGGTAGACGGAACTCAGGGATACCATAACGTAACACGCCACCTAGGACATGGAATGCTTCAAATACTGTCACGGGGTAACCAGCTTTGGCCAGTAGGTAAGCATTGATTAACCCAGAAGGCCCTGAACCTACAATAGCCACTGGCGGTTTGCTAGCGGCAACCCAAGGGTTACACGCCACAGGTTTCGGCGGCTCACCATTAGAAAGCTCGCGCTCCCGTTGTGGTAAGAACCACTCCAACTGACCGATTTCAATCGGTCTATCGTTGTGAGTACATACACCTTGGCATTGAAGCTCTTGTGGGCAAACTCGACCCGTAACATTTGGCAGAGGATTGGCGTCGCGTATTAGCTCAAATGCCGCTTTAAAACGGCCTTCGCCCATTAAGTTCAACACTTCTGGTATGTGGATCTTAACCGGACATCCTCCATCGGCTTCTTCCGCGGGATTGCCGTCGCGGTCGCACATTGGGACACCGACTTCACAAGGTTTGTCTTCGCATTGCTTATCGCGAAGCACTTCAAGCCACACAAACAGCTCTACTTCGCGCAGCGAATAACCCAACCCCATGTAGCCAAGGTAGCCTTGGCTCACTAGATCGAAGTCTTTGCGGCGTTCTTCCGCAGGACGAACGTAAGGAGGAATATTATTGCTGCCCGGCCAACCTTCAGATAACCCCTTAAACATGGGATAGCGTTCTGAAAGGTGCAGGTCTAAGCCTTTAACAAATGCCCGTTTTTGTTTCAGTGGAATTCGCCATAGATAACGCTGTAGTGCGGTACTAAGATCGTTGCCCGCGAGCAACAGATCCCATAGCTTAGTGGTGAACTCTGCTGATAGGTTACCGCGTTTCAGCATATCCTGGATTAGCTGTTGACTCTCTTCGATGATCATTTGCTGGAAGCGCTGTGGATTTTGATCCATGCGTTTTAGCATAAGCTCCCGTTGAGATTGAGTAAGTAAAGCGACCATAACTACACCTCCACCGAAGCAGGAGCGTTAAAGTGAATGATTTCAGCATCACACTCATCGGCGATTCGTGCTGCACGTTTCACTAACTCATCAGTGAGTGTTACTTTCGCCAATGAACCCGGAATGACTTGGCTAATCACTTTCGCTTCGCCATTCTCGACCACAGTTGTTTTCTCAAACAGTTCACTCAGTTGTTGGTAGCAGGTCTTGCAATCGGTACACAGACATTTTTCGTCCTCATTGATCGCGACAAGAGGTTGCGATTGTCCATCGGCTTTCGCAGGTGCATCAGTGGTGTCGATTTGTGTCACAGGGATGCTACTGGTTGGTGTTGCAACCATAGCAAGTTCTGCTAGTCCGTTTGCGATGGACTCAATAGTTTGTTCATTGTTGTCCAAGGCTTGTTGATATCGCAGTTTCCACTCTTCGATTTGCTGCTGATAACCTTGCTCGATCTGCGCTATATGCTGTCCACTTAATGTTTGTAGCATGTGCCAGTTGCGAAGACGCTCTTCACTCAGTGCCACTAACGACGGTGAAACAGAGAGCTGCACCAAATGTTGCTGTTTATCGGTGGACCAGATAAACGGTACTTTATTTGCGCGTTCTTGAGCGCTTAGCTTGAGATAATCAGCGAGCTCTACGGTGTTGTCGTTATCGCTGACTAGCGCAAAGTGTTTCTTGAATCGACCCTCATACAACGCGAAGTCTGCGGCGGTAAATGGCACTTGTTTAAGTTGGGTCATGCCATCGTTATCTAGGTAGCTGATGGTATGTGTTGCCCAGTCCTGATCCAGTTCAGGGTTACCTTCAATAGAGAAACGCTCTGCTAAAGTCTCACCTTTACGTGGGTCGTGAACAAATACCGGACTCATGCGGCTCTCTACGGCTAAGCGAGAGTGTCGCGTGCTAGCATCATCGGCGATACCGTGCTCACCCATACAAGGGGTATAAACATCAAACAGTGCTGGTGCATCTTGATAATTCAAGTACTCCATCAAGTTCGACATAAAGTGACCTTGTAATGCCGTTGAGGTCTGTACCACCATGACTTTCGGATGGAAGGTAGCAATAATTCCTAGCTCTTTACGTGCCTCTTCTTTACCGCTATGAGCACTGCCGAAACGGCTGAGGTCGGAATCTTGCGCGGTGAAACTTGCTGTGGATGCTTGTCCTCCAGTATTAGAGTAGCTCCCAGTATTCAATACAAAGATCTTAATCGGTGTACTGGTAGTTAACAGTCTAGAAAGCGCACCAAAACCAATATCATAGGTTGCGCCGTCTCCACCGATGCTGAATACCGTTGGCATCAGTGCCAATTCTTGATCGGACAACTGACTCCACTCAAGGTAACGAAGCTGACGATCGTGAATCTCTTCATCGTACATATCTTCTAATTCGAGTTTTGCAGTGCGCAGTGCTTTGAACTGTTCAAGCTGATTGGCTGCTTCACCTTCAAACAAGCCTTTCGCGACCGCCGGGGTGTCTTGGAACAAGCTGTTTACCCAAGGGTCGTTGTATGGGTTTGCAGGGAAGGTAGAGGCATAGACGCTACTACAGCCTGTGGCGTTAGCGATAAGTGCATCAGAAGGGCCATTTCCAGTTGGGCCATGTTCGAATAGGAACAAGCGTTTTTCTAGCGTTTCAATAGTGCGAACTAAACGCTGGGTTCTGGTATTTTCACTGTCTTGTCCAACGATCATATCCAACTTGTCTTCAAGTTGCTCAATCATAGACTCAAGAGTCTGTATATGAGCTTGATAACGTTGTTGTTGCAGTGCTCGGTTGATGGAGGTGACGAGTCTTAAGGCTGTGACCTCACCACAGCCGCGACATGCGCCGTGACCAGAACTCATTGCATAGTAGTTGCTGCGGTCGAGTAGCAAACGTTTTGACTCTGAGGCATCTTTCACACCTTGTTCAACAAAACGAGTAGGCGTATTTGGCATATTCGCAAGCGTGTTGAACAGTTCGTGCATTTGCTGGTTCATTTCGGTGGTTTGACGAACTTTTTCTAACGCATTCGGGCCGCAAACGTCGACACATTCCATACAGCCGCTACATTTGCTTGGGTCGATAGCCACAGAGAACAAACCGCCACTTCCTGGTACCGCTTTTTCCATCGCATCAAAGAATGGCTTGGTGCGGCTTACTGGTAAGGATTCTAATGCCACGCATAGCGCTGCCATTTGCAAGGCGATAGGCTCTTCAAAGGTCATGGAATCCACAACTTTTGAGACGACTTGATGCAGTGGCTGTGATTCCCCTTTTGCCGAGCTGCGGTAGTGGTGGCGTACTGCGTCCAGAATTGGCGGCATTTTCGCTTTCAAACTGTCGCGTTGTACAGGTGGAATATTCAGTTTGTCAATTGCTACATAGGCAATATCGTGCAGCTCATGCACCGCGTTAGGAATAGCGCCATCTGGGCAAGCAATAGTACATTCCATACAGCCAGTACACTTGTCTGCATCAAATTTAGGCACGTTAAGCCTAAAGAGTCCTTTATCTTTAGTGATGGCACTGGCAGGAGGCAGGAACATGCCAGAACCTGGGATAACAGGAGCTTCGCCAATGGAGCCATCAACGTAGCGTTTGCCTGCGATATTATTGAAATAAGAAGGATCAAATAATCCGCAACTGGCTTGCGCTGGTTTTTGGGTTTCGGTTTGCGCTAGAGTTTCACTGGTTTCGACATTGTCGTTAAATGCGCTGTAATTGACGTGCTGTGTGGCGTGCATGCCTTCACGAATCACTGCCATGTTACTGGCAACGACTTTCTCGCCTTTTGAACCAAATTTCTTGGCGATTTGTTGGGTAATACGCTCTAACATCGCCGACTCATCAGCACCTTGGGTAACTTGTTTTGCATGTCCACACAAGGCTCCGATAAAGGCGATACCCATCATACGGATTTCTAAATCAGCTGATGGCGCTTGCTCACGCGCTACCTTGAACGCATCAACAATGTAGAAGTTGATGTTGTTGTTACGAATGAACTGACGAGCACTCGCAGGGATCTCTTGCCAAACTTGCTCTGGTTCATGGTGAGTTTGCAAAATGAAGGTGCCGTTTTTACTAAGACCCGCCAGTGGATTGGTGTGCATAAACACTTTATGGTCGGGTGAAAGAACGACTTCGACCTGTTGTAGTTCGGCATTGGTGATTTTGATAGGTTCAGGAGAAAGAGTAATAAAGAAGTTGGTTGGTGCGCCACTTTTCTCAGAACCATATTTCGGCATGGACTTCGAGTGCAATCCTAATGCACCAGAAAGAATGTCTGTCAGTAGCTTACCCGTGGCGATGGTGCCGTATCCACCGACAGAGTGGAAGCGTACACGCATTGCCGATTCAGGTAACAGGTTAGGGTTTTCGCCTGTTTCTAAAGCCATCAGCTCAGTATCTGGATAAGCAGAGCGTAATCGATCTTGAATCTGTTTCAGTTCGCCAGTTGCCTGTTTGTCGAAGAACTGGCTGCCTAGGTAGAAGAATGGCTTAATGTTCTCTGAGCGCATGTTATCAAAAGCAGCGATCAAGTGCTTAGGTTGCAGGTCGTGACCACCAAGTCCGAAGATACCAGTATTAATCATTGGTATGTGCGTTAGTGCTTTGATGCCATTGTGGCGAGGGTAGTGGGCATTTTCTTGCGCTTTAAATAGCGCTCTAGAGATGCGAGCAGTTAAGCGTGTTTCGTCGCAACGCTCTAGCACCGTTACCGCAGTTTTTCCCGCAAGTTTCTCGACGATTTGCGCTTCAGGGAATGGATGTAATTGTTTGATAGAGATGACGCCGACTTTTTGACCTTGTTCTCTAAGGTGCAAAGCAACAGCTTCAGCATCATCCGTGACCGAGCCTAAACCGACAATGACGTATTCTGCGTCATCACATAGATAATCCATGACTGGCTCATAGGTGCGACCCGTTAGCTCGCCATATTCACGCATGGCTTGCTCGATAAACTGTGGAACATCACTTAGGAAGTGGCTGCGATGGTCGACGATACCCGCTTGGTAGTCTGGCTGATTTTGGACACCACCTGTTAATCCTGGGTTATGCGGATCCATCAGCGCTGGTACACGTTGACGCGTATCTTTTTCATAGGCATTAAGCCAAGCACGTTGCCATTTTTTCAATAGTGCTTCGGGTAGGTAAGCGTTGGTGGATTCAATCCACTCGCCCTGAGCGTCTTTTTCTATCGCTGCTTCATTAGCTGTGATATAGCCTCTTAAGTCGGCTAATTTTTCAGGCCAAAACTGGTCTTGGTATTTGTCGATAAATTGATTGAGTTGCCAGACGCGGCCTTTGGCACCATATAGCATTCTCTGAGCTTCTGTTGGTGCGAGAATTCGATCGGTTGGGTCACCGAGATATTGTTTAAGTAATTCTGGCTCAGGTAGTTGAACTTCACTTTGAATATGGCTGGTTGCGAAGCCATCCATGGTATTGGCGACAGGAATTAGTGACAAGGCACTGACGCGATACGAAATGGCAGCAAGGTCGGCCGCTTCTTGGGCATTACTTGCAAATAAAGTGGTGTATCCAGCAGATAACAGAGCGTAGACGTCATCATGTCCCGCCATTACATTCAGTGAATGACGAGAAACTGAACGCGCCGCGACATGAAGCACAAAACCTGCAGCCTTCTTACCGACGGTCACATAGTGCGATTCAAGCCCGTATAAAATCCCTTGGCTTGATGAAGCGTTGGAAATGTACTTGCCCCCTGTTAGCGCGGCACCTAATGCGCCACTTTGCGCAGAATGCTCACCTTCAGGTTCGAAGAAGAATGGGTGTTGCCCCCAAACATTGCAGCCGCCTTGAGCTCTAAAGGCTTCATACAGTTCGGAAATCTCAGTAGAAGGGGTGATTGGGTATCCTATCACTCCACCGCAAACGTAATCCATAACATGTGCGACAGCGCCATTGCCGTGGATTACAGTAGTCAGGCCGGGATAGGATGGGGTGTTGTGGTGCGCATTGCTCCCTTGGGTCATCGTAGACATAAGAGGTTGCTCCTTGGTATATGGTTTTATTATTAGTTCGACTTCCTTAATGCGTCGATTCTTTACTCCTCACCAAATACTTCATGGCTAATTGCCAGCTTGCACCTTATCATTCAGAGCATTTGGTGATGAACCACATAAACCTAGTGATCGCTCTCGAGATGACCATCTGATGCTTATGCGTTAAATACTACACCAGTTGCAAAGACAACTTTGCTCGTATGTTCACAAAATCAACACAATTTATGTGGTTATAGAGGGTGGGATAGAAGAGAGGTCGGTGAGCCTTATCAGGTGATGTTCAGAAAAAGAAAATTTCAGAATTACATGTGGTTAGTTTAGTTATAACCTATTGAAAAAGATGTGGTTTAATTAGTTCAGTTCAAGTTAGTATCTTTGATTTTAAAAAATGCTACTTAAATAAATATTCAATGGTCTATTTTAATATGCCTACAGTGTAATATAGGAGTAGTCTTATTATTATCTATAGTAGTGCCAATTAATAAATTTAAATGCATCAATATTAACTGTCTGATATCTATAATTATATTTTAAATGAATGTGAATAATTTCCGATCATGTTCAAATAATCATGTAAAAATTAGTAAACTGGATTTTATTAATAGTTAGGTTAGGATAATATTGTTCACTAATTAAGACAGAGATGTCTTTTATTTATCAACCTGATTAGAATAACTTGTTGTAATAATGGTAAAAAAGATTTTTTCACCGTTGTGGGTGTTAGCGCTTTCTGTTGCTTTCCTGTTTTCCCACAGCGCTCGCAGTGAAGCGGAGATTAGTCCAACATCGGCTAAAGGCATATACAACAGCGCTAAGCTGTATGGGATCGTCGACTTTCAGTTGTTTAAAGATGCCTATAATGCATATGAAAGTACTACCAATCGCAGTAAATCACTATTAACTATTATTGATTATTCGAAGCCCTCTACAGAAAAACGCTTTTATGTCATAGATATGGCGAAAAAGTCTTTGGTTTTTAATACGTATGTAGCTCATGGTGTTAATAGTGGTAAAAAGACGGCGACTAAGTTTTCAAATATTATAAATTCTCGCAAGACATCACTGGGGACATTTTTAACGGACACGACTTATTACGGCTCTAATGGTTATTCACTAAGATTGGATGGACTAACAAAAGGCGTTAATGATAATGCTCGTGACCGATATATTGTTGTTCATGGAGCAGATTACGCTAACGAATCTTTCATGAAGAAAAACGGCTATCTTGGTCGTAGTTGGGGTTGCCCAGCCTTGCCGGAAAAGCTGTCTAAAGAAATTATTGATACGATTAAAGGCGGCAGTGTTATTTACGCTAGCTCTTAATGAATAATTATCTGATTTTTAAATTAAAAAGCCCACTATGAATAGTGGGCTTTTTGCTGTCTAGCTAAGCGTTTTGCTTTGGTTTACTAGCACGAGGTTTGCTTGGTCTAGGCTTACGCTTCTTGTTCGCACCGTTGTTTGCATTATTCGTACTGTTACGATGATTAGCGTTACCTGACTCACCGTCGCTATTACGCTTAGTATTGAACTTTCTTGGTTTACGAGGCTTTTCAGAACGAGGCTTATCTGCACGACCATGTCCGGATGCAGTCGATTTCTCTTGGCCTTCTTGTTTAGGCTTTTTTGGTTTCTTCGGCTTCTTCGGTTTAATTGGGCGCGTGTCCAGCTTTGACTCAGGAACGGCGTTTACTGGTTTGAATCCCTCTAACTCGAATCGGTCAATAAGTTTACCGATCAGTCTTTCAATACCGAATAGCTCTTTTGTTTCATCAGCACATACTAAAGAGTACGCTTTACCAGTTTCACCAGCGCGGCCTGTACGACCAATTCGGTGAACGTAGTCTTCAGAGACATGAGGAAGATCAAAGTTGACCACTTGAGGTAGCTGTGGGATATCGAGTCCACGAGCCGCGATGTCAGTTGCCACTAGTACGCGAATTTGCCCGGTTTTAAAGTGCTCAAGTGCTTTAGTTCGCGCGCCTTGGCTCTTGTTACCATGAATCGCGAGTGCTGTGATTTTCTTACCTTCAAGGAAACGGGCGAGACGGTTTGCGCCGTGTTTAGTCTTACAAAAGACTAAGACTTGCTTCCAGCTACCATCGTCTATTAGCTTGGCCAGCATAGCTGGTTTTTGCTTCTTATCTGCCACGTATAAGCTTTGCTCTACGAGTTTTGTGGTTGAGTTTGGCGGTGTGACTGATACTTCAATAGGGTTATTCACCAACCCTTTAGCCAGATCACGAATCTCGTTGGAGAAAGTGGCTGAAAATAGTAGGTTTTGGCGGTTTTTCGGCAATAAATCGAGGATTTTCTTAATATCGCGGAAGAACCCCATATCTAACATACGGTCGGCTTCATCAAGTACGAGCACTTCAAGTTGAGAGAACTTAATGGCGTTTTGCTGGTAAAGATCAAGTAGACGACCTGGTGTAGCAACCATCACGTCACAGCCCTTACGCAGCTTCAGCATTTGTGGGTTGATCTTCACGCCACCGAACACGCACTGTGAGGTTAGTGGAAGGTTAGTGCTGTATTTGAACACGCTCTCATGAACCTGTGCAGCAAGCTCACGCGTTGGGGTAAGGATAAGCGCGCGAATATGATTGCCTTTCACTCGCTGACCTGAGTTTAATCTTTCAAGTAACGGTAGCGCAAAGCCAGCGGTTTTACCTGTGCCGGTTTGTGCTGCAGCCATAACATCCTTGCCTTCGATAATTGCAGGAATGGCTTGCTCTTGAATTGGTGATGCCTTTTCGTAACCTAGATCTTGGATAGCACGAAGAATAGGAGTCGAAAGACCTAAAGATTCAAAACTCATAGTGGTACTCGTCGGTGGAGTGAGAAAAGTGGCAGTCATGGGATAGAGCAAATCTATCGTTATAAAAGGCCGTAAACCCAAGGATAGGGTAAGGCGCGCTATTCTGCGTGCTTTTGTGACGAACTTCAATACAATTCTCGTCGATTTGCGCTATTGAAATTTGTAGGTAAGGTGTTTATATTGTCGCCGCCTAACGGGCACACCCTAAAATGCACATTCGCCATCCCGCCATCACTGGTGCATTTATATTGGTGTTTTAGAACTTTCATGCAAACGACTACTCGTCCTTTTTCTCGTTTTACTCGTGAATCGGGTGCATTAATGCATCTGTCGATACCTATTATTCTGACTCAGCTTGCCACTCAAGCGATGGGTTTTGTGGATACCACAATGGCTGGTCAAGTGAGTGCTGCCGATCTCGCGGCGATCGCCTTGGGTGCTAGTCTGTGGATTCCAGTTTTATTGCTGCTTCGCGGCGTGATTATGGCGCTTACTCCGGTAGTGGCATATCACCGTGGTGCGCGTGACTTTGAGAGCATCTCTGTCGAGTTCTTTCAAATGGTTTGGCTCGCATTGATTTCTAGCGCGCTGCTGGTGGCTTACTTGGTCAGCGCGAAACCTATCTTAGAGTGGATAGGGGTTGCATCAGAAATTATCCCTATTGCTAGTGATTATGCGTTTGCCTTGGCGTTTGGTGTGCCGGGTATTGCTCTGTTCTATACCTTAAATGGTTTCTGCGAAGGGATGAACAATACTAAAGCGCCGATGATCATTTCAGTTATTGGCTTGTTGGTGAACATTCCGGTTAACTACATCTTAATTTACGGCAAGTTTGGGTTTCCTGAACTCGGTGCGGTAGGCTGTGGTTGGGCAACCAGTTTGGTGTATTGGTTAATGTCAGGACTATTGTATTCCTACATTAAAGGTCATCATCACTACAAAACGATCATTCGGTTTACTGATATTAAACCAAGAGCAAAAGAGATGATTCATTTGCTTAGGTTAGGTCTACCGATCGGTATGAACATTGCGGTTTGCGGCAGTATTTTTGCTGTCATCGCCTTGTTGATCGGTCGTATTGGAGCGGAAAATGTTGCGGCTGCGCAGATCGCCTTGAATATCTCCAGCATGACTTACGTGATTCCAATGAGCATTTCGTTTGGTATCACTATTCGTGTGGGCCACGCATTAGGTGCTAAAGACGAGATAGGCGCGATTGAACGCAGTAAAATCGGAATCTTGGTTGCAGGATTGATGTCGTTAATATCGGTGACAATTTTCTTGTTGTTCCCGGATTGGATTATTCGACTTTACACTACAGACCCAGCAGTGAGTGCGACAGCAGCAACGCTACTTGTGTTTACAGCGATGTACCAGTTTAGTGATGCGCTGCAAACCTCTTCGAACGGTGCGCTCCGTGGGTATAAAGACACGAAAGTGCCGATGTTGTTGGCGATTGCTTCTTATTGGGGATTGGCATTGCCGCTTGGCATAGTGCTAGGGCTGACAGATCATATTGTGCCAGCTATGGGTGAAAAAGGTTTTTGGATCGGCATTCTTACGGGACTGACTGTGGCTGCGATATTGATGTTGCTGCGTTTACGTCACGTAATTAAAAAGCGTCCGCCTATTACTTCTGATAGAGCTTCTGATGGAATGACTACTCGCTAATAGTAAAAGCGCGTGATACCTGAGAAAGGGTCACGCGCTTTTTGATTACTCGTTAGCTCCTAGAGCAGTAATCGTCCGTTTTTATAGCTAAGTCCATTCTCAACATCGCTGCCAAGCAGCACTGGACCATCGAGATCCACCACTTCTGCTTTAGTTGCTATAGGCAATGCTGCTTTCATTGCCATTGACGTTCCCAGCATACAACCGCTCATGACCATAAGTCCCAGTTCACGAGCTCTTCCCTCTAGTGCTAAGGCTTCTGTTAATCCGCCAGTTTTATCAAGTTTAATGTTGATCATCTCATAACAATCGACGAGTTCATCTAGCTCGGCTCTGGTATGGCAACTCTCATCAGCGCACAGTGGGATAGGGTGGGGAATACCCTTGAGTAAGTCATCTTGGCCACTAGGAACGGGCTGCTCAATCATGGTGATGTCTAGCGGTGCTAATTGACCGAACAAGGACTCAAGATCAAGTGAAGCCCACGCTTCATTAGCGTCAATGACGATCTTCACTTCAGACGATAATGCTCGAATAGCGGCTATTTTCTCAACGATATCCTCGTTATCGAGTTTGACCTTCAGCAGCGTTGCACCTTCATCAATATACTGCTTTGCTTGGCTTGTCATGGTGTTGAGGTCAGCAACAGACACCGTCATCGCAGTTTCGATACTGGGTGCAATCGCAAAATAGGGTGATGGGAACTGGCTATCAGAGAGCTGACTTTCAAGCGACCATAACGCGCAATCAATAGCATTTCGAGCAGCGCCAGCCGGATAGTTTTGCAAGGCGAGTCGCGCTTCAAAGGGGTCTTGGGTCACTAGGTCGGCACTAAACTCATTGATTTGTGCCATGACTGATTCCACCGACTCACCATATCTCGGATAAGGCGTACACTCCCCTTGTCCAAGTTGTCCTTGGTATTCGATGGACACACGAACTACTTCACAGTGAGTACGTGTGCCTCTGGATATCGTGAAGGGCTTCGCGAGTTTAATTGAGTGATGGTGCGCTTCAATCTTCATAAGATTCTCACAACGTTTTTAGCTTGTTAGCGATTGAGTCTACCCCAAAACGAACAGGGTCCGTTACGGGAAGGTCAAACTGTTCACTCCATTGTTGACAGAGTTCTTTGGCGTCAGACTCATCCAATATGGAAGTATTTAAACAGATACCTGCAAATTGGACTTTGGGGTTAGTCACACGTGCTGCCAAAAGGTTAGCGTTAATTGTTTGCTCAATCGTGGGCAATTGCGCGTGGGGGAGGTGGCGAATATGCTGACGTCCAACTTCGTGACAAAGAACAAGCGCATCTGGCTGAGCTCCGTGCAATAGTCCCAAGCTTACGCCAGCAAAGGATGGGTTGAAAAGAGAGCCTTGTCCTTCAATGATATCCCAATCATGATCGTTAAACTCAGGACTTAAAGCTTCTACGGCACCAGAAATGAAGTCTGCTACGACCGCATCCACTGAAATGCCTTGACCGTCGATTAATATGCCGGTTTGCCCCGTTGCTTTGAATCTAGCGTCAACATTGAGCTGCTTGAGGGCTTGTTCGATGGCGAGGGCACTGAACATTTTCCCTACTGAGCAATCTGTTCCAACCGTGAGTAGTCGTTTCCCCGAGCGCTTTTTACCGTTACCTACTGCAAGGCGTTCGTCATAGTGTCTAACATCAAACAACTGGATTAAGCCTTGATCTGCCATTTGGGCTAACTCTGGTATGTCTGTCAGTCTTTGATGCATTCCCGATGCAATATCTAACCCTAGCTTTGCTGCAGCAATGAGTGTCTCTACCCAGTTTCTAGGAATAAAGCCGCCCGCATTGGCGGTGCCTATGACCAGCGTTTTTACGCCTTGTTTTTTAGCCTGCTCAAGTGTTAATTCAGTAAGCCCTAAAGAGACTGTATCCTCGGTTAGCCTGAGTTGCCCTAAACAGGCATCTGGGCGCCATTTGACAATACCGCGCGCGGTTTTTGCTGAGAGAGGATCAGTGACGTCACCGAGGAAAAGCAAGTAAGGCTGAGAAATGTTCATAGTGTCCCTTTATTCACAAGTAGCGAGATTCACAAGTAGCCCGCTTTACAGCTAGGTAAATTCCTAGCAGCGAGGCTAATGCTATCTAAGATAGGGAGGGAACACTCTAATAGCGAATGCTCGTTTGTTGGTCGCCTATAACATTAGGTTATAGGTGGCTATATGTTGTAACTAAGCGCTTGCGTGATTCTTCAACATCGAAAGAAAAGATCTCGTCGCAATCGAAAAAGGATGTAAGTCGCTGGTAAGTAGTGAGACGGAACAGTCAATAACGTCGGATAGCTGGAGGCTATGTAAGTTCTCACTTGCCGCATATTGGCTGGCAGTCCAAGGGTCAACAATCGCAATACCAGCTCCAAGAGCGGCCAGTTCTGCACCTGAACTGTAATTCCTAACTGTAAGGGACGGAACAAAATCAGGCTGTATTTGCTCAAGGGCGAGCGTGAGTTTCTGCCCTAAAGGATCGCGCCTGTCTAGGGCGATGATGTTTAATTCATCGTCCAACAGAGCTTCTAACGTCACTACAGGGGGGTTATTCTCGCCTTCGCTAAATCGAGTGAAACCAGAGGTTGGTACTAGAACTTGCATTGATTTCTTGGCCAGAAGTTGGTGAGAAATACCGGCAGGAGTGTCTTCACCAAACGCGACAGCAATATCGAGCGCATTGTCGAGTAATGCGTCGCACAGTTCACTGCGATTACCGGTGACCAGTTCTATTGAGCATTGATGTGCTTGATGAAACTGTGCAATCACCGGTGTCAGGAATTTTGTAGCTAATACTGGTGGCGCACCTATTCGAATATGTTGATGCCCTTTTTTAACCTTGTTGGTGAGGGTTTTAAATTGGCCGAGTTGTAGATAGATTTTCTCTACTTCTGGTAACAGGGTTCTGGCTTCTTGAGTGGGAACCAGACGACCTTTGACGCGCTCGAACAGAGAAAAGCCAAGCTGTAGCTCCGTATGAGCGAGTACACGGGTCACATTAGGTTGCGATACATGGAGGTTTTTCGCCGCGCCAGAGACGGTTCCCGTTTGCATAATCGCATAAAACACTTCTAGTTGACGTAAGTTCACAAAGACTCCATTCCCATACTGGCTCGCTGTAACTGTAATGGATCTTGCGCCTGAAGAGAATGACCGATTTTGACGCGATAAGGACTCTATCAGAAAACTGATGAAACCCTTATTTATTAAGCCTAAGTTGGCTTATTGCCTGTCTTGGTCAAAATCTCCGTGGAAATGGTCGTGATCAGACACACTGTCGGCGGCTTTTAGTTTTCCACCAATACGCAGAGTTTGTTTCGGCTGAACCTCATAGTGTGTGCTAAAGCGCGCAACTTGCGGTGCTGCCTCGGCAACCTCGGGGAAACAAGGTTTCGCTCATCGGGTAATAAGTTGTTTCGCAAAGAATTTGTTGAAGTTCAATTCAATATCAGAGGTGCCAAAAGGCGGCTCAAAACATGAGGACTAGATAAAACAAAGGCTCGAACCTAGGTTAGGTTCAAGCCTTGAGTTGAAATTAGAAGTTAGACGGCTGTGGCGGAATTAGCCGATGAAATGCGACCAAAATATGGATGACCAGACCATAAGTGCTAAACCAATTGCCAGAAACACAGCGGCAGAGCCGAGGTCTTTTGCGCGGCCTGAAAGCTCATGACGTTCTAAACCGATTCGATCAACAACGGCTTCAACCGCTGAGTTCATCAGTTCGACTATCATGACAAATACAACACTACTGACCAGAGCCACTTTCTGAAAAAGAGAAACATCGATGAGCAAAGCAATAACAACAGCGGCAATCAGTGCGACCACTTCTTGACGAAAGGCTGCCTCGTTCTTCCATGCTGCTATTAGCCCCGACCAAGAATATCGGGCGGCATAGATAATACGTTTAATTCCGGTGTTTTTTTGTATTTCACTCATAGTGTTAATTCAACTTCATTATTAGGGCATCGTTGCGATTGTTCGCATCTTGATCATCGACCGATTTAGAAATATTGGCGATCATTTGGAACTCTTCATGAGTCCAGATCTCTTTCTCATTTAATGCGGACGGCAGTATATCAAACGAAGCGATCTTGTCAGCAGCAACGAGCTGTAATTGACCAAACTGTTCAAGCTCGTTCAATGATGACAAGGAAAGTGGTGTACCTTTAGTGACTCCATTTGGGACCAAATCTAGGCTGTAGTGGTAATCGCGAGTCTTAACTACCCATTTATTTGGTAGGCGTTTGCTACTATCCCGCCAGATACCATCCAGCTTTTTAAGCTGTGCGATGGTGGTGTCTTCGTCTTGGGCATCTAACATCTTTAGGTGTTTTCTGAAGTATTGTGGAAATAACACGACAAAGGCATCTTGAGTGATGTCAGGGTTGATCTTAATGATCTCCATCGCGATTAGCGCACCTAGCATATTTGAGTACAAATCTTCTGGAGAGAAGGCGGAAGGATACTCTTTAAACCCGCCGACAGACACTAACCCATACCATTGAGCAATTTCATGCCACTGTGCAAGGCGAAACGCCAGTAAACCTGCGAGCTTTGCCTGTTCGTTGTTAGCTGAGTCAAGCTGGTCTAAATTATTGAACACAATTCTTCGAGCACGAAGTTCTGGCGTCAGAGCCAATTCAAATTCGTCACTGTCGCGATTTTTGATGCTGTGATATAGGTATAAGGTGAAGTCTGCAGTATCTCTCACATGCGCGGTATCGATGAAGCCACCTTTATTTGAGAATATCAGACCGTTAACTTCGTCTGACGTGCCGATAAGACTGCCTATGACACTCGAAGAACCATCATTAAACACATGAGCATCAACGTCTTCGACATTAAGTACGTTTTTAATGGAGTAGAAAGGGACGGGAACGCTTCCTAGCTCTGCTTTTAGGCCTGTTCCAAAGGCGCAGCATGGTCTTATCCCTACTGGTACAGTGTTTACGTCCGCAAAACTAGGCTGAACAAACGTAAAAGCTAAACTAAGTAGTAATAATATTCTTCTCATAATCAACCAAAAATCAGTATGTGGAACAAAAAAACGGCAAAGTGTGCAGTTTACACAGCCTTGCTTTGTCAAAAAAATGCAAGAATTTATGGTGACGATAATAAATCAATGAATTGATGAGGTTTACCATTTCGTGCCAGCTGCGATTTCTACGTGGTTTCTACCTCGCTTTTTGGCGGCGTAGAGGGCTTCATCCGCATTTTCAAGCATGTTTTGTGGAGTAATTGGATGGTCACCTAAGTGCTGAAACGCGACACCAATGGAAATGGTCACAATGTCATAAGGGTCATTACCGGAATGCGTGATGTTGAGTTTCTCTACTTCTTGTCGCATTTGCTGTGCCAGCACGACACTCTCTTCTTGTGAGGTATTGACGAGAAGTGCACAAAACTCTTCTCCCCCAATTCTTGCCACCATATGACCACAGGGAGACAACACCTGCTTGAGTGCTTGCGCCACATAACGAAGGGCAAAGTCTCCTTGGACATGACCATAGGTGTCGTTGTATTGCTTAAAGTGGTCGACATCTATCATCATAGTCGTAATGGTACTAACAAAGAGGCTTTCGGTGTTGTGGGCGAGCTCAGACATAAAGGGACGGCGGTTGGGTAGGCCAGTTAGTTCATCTGTTTCGGCAGCGATATGTAACCTGCGATTTGTTTCGATGAGCTCATCTTGTAGGGCAGTCATCTCGTTATGATTTTTCAAGCGAATATGCAGTTCACTAACGGTGGTTGATAATCGACTTAAAATGGTTTTCTGTGTTTCTGTCCATTGCTGGTGATGATGCAAGTTAGACGCACTCAATATGCCGAAGACAGACTGACCATCAATAAGAGGAAATAGAGCAATAGAGCTGACATTCTGGGCTCTGAGTAGTGCGTATTCAGTTTGTGCACTGTCTTTAATCGATTCGATGTCATCAATAATGATGGGGTCGAGAGACAGTAAACGTCTTTGCAGTAATGTCATGGCTTCGATATTAAAACCTTCACCTAAAGGATTTTTTGAACCATCAGCCCGCCATGAATAGCTGAACGTGGCCATCTGTTCTTGGATTGAGAGTATGCTAATACGATCAATTTCTAAAACTCGTCCTATCGGTTCAAACGCGCTATACATCACTTCGGTAACATTATCTTCGTTACATGTGAGAATGTTTAATGACATATCTGCCAAAATGCGATGTAACTTACTTTGCGTTTTGTATGCTTCCGTTTGCTGTTCAATAGAATGTTTAAGTTGACTCTGATGCTGCAATAGCTGGCGTTCAGTTTTTTTCTGTGCCGCAATCGCATTTCGAGAAGTGTTGTTTAGGTTTTGCAAGGCGTGAGCAACGTAAGTTAACTCATCTTTACGCTCAGTTAAGCTGTGGGGCAGTTTAACTTTGCTTGAAGTTCTTGGACTAATATCTTTCGAAAGACGATAGAGTTCTAAGAGTGGCGTCGTGATCAGCTTACGAACAATAAAGAGAATAACGACAAGAATAATAACAGCTTCGATAATATTAAGTAGCAACCCCAATGCAAGCTTAGATATCACCTCTTCTTGGATAATGCTGTCGTCAATCATGTAGGAGATGTTGCCTAGGTAGCGGCCGTTATATCGCAGTTCCAATATCGAGGGGCTGGTTTTGATGTTTGGTGATAAATTGGCGTCTAAATAGGTGCCATCGACACCAGTTAATCGAATATTACGAATGTAATCATCTTCACTAATGCTCAGCATAAGTTGCTGAAGTTGAGAGAGGTCTAGATCCCACAATGATTCTGCAATGGGATAGGTGAGCGAATGTACATGCGCTCGAGCATGTTTGTTCACTTTGTGTATCTCTTGTCGATAATCAATGTAGGCTTGAATAGCGATGTTGAAGAGTGTCAACGTACCAGTGACGATAATCAAAATAGTGATAATTTTGTTGCGGATGGACATAGCATTGAAGCGCTGCATCTATCGTTCACTCACTTTTGACAACAAAAGGGTCGATTGGGTTGGCAAAAATGTCGATATTTTCGAAGTCTATGTTGCTCCATGCTTTGTCCTCAAGCGTAGAGAAAAGCTCAGAGGGGTAACGAATGATTTGAAATAGATTGAATTTGGTTCTTTGTGGCCAACGCTGGTCTTTCTGGTGATGATGAATCTTAACCATTTGCAAGCCGACTGCTGTGAAGTGTCCACCGCCCAAAGAAGTAATGTGTCCATCTTTCAGTTCCGATAGTACCGACTGTGAGGTGTTGATCGTGCTAATAAAGATGTCGTTGCCGATACTGCGTCCCGCTTCGCTAATTGCTTTTTGAGCACCAAATGCCATGTGATCGTTGGCGGTCCAGATGTAACGGACTTTTGAATGGCGTTTAAGCAGGACTTTGGTTTGTTCATAAGCCAGATCCTCTCGCCAGTCTCCGTAAACTCGCTGCGCAACCGTAGTGTGTTCTTGCTGCATCACAAACGCCATAGCACCTGCTTCGCGATTTTTTGAGGCTGGAGTGTTTTTATCTCCTGACAGGATTAAGAAGGCGCCTTGTTTATCCTTTCCTTTTTGATACAGATCTTTGGCAGTGAGATATCCGATATTAAAGTTATTGGGAAATACGCCAGGCATAAGTCGCGTATTCCATATTGGATCGGTTCGCAGCGTTTGTTTGCTTGAAGGGGAGAGGTCGTTAAGTACGAAGGAAACAAAGCAATTTGATTCAGATAGCATGTTCAATAATGCAAGGCCGTTGCTTTTTTCGTTAACGAGAACGACATAGTCGGGCTTGGGTAAAACTTGCATCCGTTCTGCAAGCAACTGTTGTGTCAGAATGTGGTCTCTATTGCCGTGAAGTATCTCCAAGGTTAAGCCAAGCGAAGATGCCGCTGCTTGAGCGTAGCCGTCAACGTCTCCCCAGAAGCTTTCATCGGCGAAGCCTGGGTTAACGAATAGAACTCTTGTCGTCATGTTCTGGTTCGCACTCAACGCGAACGGACTATGAATGATAAGCAAGCAGCATATCAACCAAATGGATCTCCAAATCATACTAACACTCCCTGTGTTAGAGAAAATTATGGGATTTAGATCACATTAAGTCGAATGGATTGGTTTGAATTTGTTGCAGATTATTCGAGTTTCTCATTTCTTGAACGCTTTTTTGGTTTTGAGATAGCAGAAATGAAAGACATCAGCCACGAGGTAGGGCGTGGCTGATGTGGGTTTGCTTATAGGGATAAAGGTTTTGATTTTATGATTCGTTTTGCCCAAGCCCTTGCGGGATGCAGTTGTGCTAAAACATCCACGGGTAGCGGAAGAGGATCACCGCAAATCTCAGAGGCTAATAGCTCAGCCAAAAGTGGCGCAGAACTCAGTCCTCTAGAGCCTAAACCGAGCATACAATATAAGCCGCCATAATTCGGAAGTTCACTTAACGTGTTGTCGTCCTCGGAATAAGAGGCATCCAGCTTATCAAAATCACACACTTGACCAACGAAGGGTAAGTGATCTCGACTTACGGTGCGAATTCCCTGTCGTGACTGGTTATCTGAGGTGTCTACCTCATTTACCCATTCGACGTCTCGAATACAGTGTCTGAGTTTTTCTGCATTTTCGAACTGAGCTTGTTGATCAAATTGGTTATCGATGTGTTTTCGATCGTAGCTTGCGCCGATGCAATGGGTGCCTGTTTGTGGATTGTTTGGCGTCATGTAACCGTCATAACATAGCACCGACTTTAGCGATTTGAGCTTATCTGTCGTCTGAATATGGCTGACTTGTCCTTTTACCGCCGTAAGATGCAGTTTCTCTGTTTGTTTTATAGCACTGAATTTATGGCCATTAGCAACGATAACTGTGTCGAAGTGAGTTTGATGGATAGTGCCGTCAACGAGGATGACTTGCCACTTTCCGTCCTGCGCTTGTTTTAGCTCAGCTACTTCTAAATTAAAGTAAGCACTACTTTTTCCATCGTTTACACTACTTTGGATTAGACCTTGAGTGAGCTGGAATGGACATAACCAACCTCCGAGAGGGTAGTGAATGCTCGCATGCGGCGAAGGGAGGCCGATGGTCTCTGAGGTTTGTTCTGCATCCAACTTATGGATAAGCGCTGTCGGAAAGCCTCCTGACAACATACGTTCGAGTTTAGTAGCAGATTTTTCGTCCCACATCAGTTGCGTGACACCGCACCAGTCGTGGTCGTAAGGGATTGTGGTTGCTGCTTGCTCCGCAAACTGGCGGGCATAAATAAATGCTGGAGCAAACACTCTCGATACGCCTTTGTGTTCGCCGTTAAGAAGTGGGTAAACCGCACCTTGTTTGTTTCCGGATGCACCTTGAGCAGGTTCACTGTCTTTGCAAAATAGTTGACTGTGAATTCCTCGATTTGCTAACGCTTTTATTAGGCAAGCACTGGCAATACCGCCACCAATGATGGCTACTTGTTCTGGTGTATTTAGATTTGGTCGATAATACAGTGAGTGATAGTTTGTGAATGGCATTTTCTGAGCGATTTGACCGACAATCATGTCACGCTTTGTGCCAAAACCTTTGGCTTTACGCATATCGAAACCAGCTTCGATTAAACCTCTTCGAACAAAACCTGCTGCCGTGAACGTTGCACAAGTACAATCTAGTTTACCGAGCTTAACCATGCCGTTAAACAGCTCTTGATTCCACATCTCTGGGTTCTTACTTGGCGCAAAACCATCTAAGAACCAACAATCTACTATACCTTCGTTTGGTGTCGGTACTAGCGGCATGCAGTCTTTTATATCGCCAAACCAGAGATCCAGCGTTATCGCGCCATCCGCTAAGACAATGCGATGACATTCCGGTACAGCCATAGGGTAATGTGCTTGCAACTGTTCGGCATAAGGCGCTAACTCCGGCCATGCTTGATGCGCTTTTTCTAGATCGGTTTTTGAGAGAGGGTATTTCTCAAAGCTAATAAAATGCAGTTCTTGAAGTGTCGAATCCGGGTTGCTCATTCGGAACTGTTCGAACCATTGCCATACTGCGAGGAAATTGAGGCCGGTACCAAATCCGGTTTCAGCAATGACAAAACGTCGTTGTTCGAAATCCTGCCAACGCTCCGGAAGGCGATTTTGTTTCAAAAAAACGTAACGTGTTTCTTCTAACCCATTGACATTAGAGAAGTAAACATCGTCAAATTGGTCTGAAACTGGAGTACCCGACTCATTCCAGTCGAGTTGAGCGTGAGTGATGGAAGTCATAATATTGACACTTAACTTGTGTTATACCCGTTACTAGAAAGTTATCACAACTACAGTTATTAGGGCATCGATAGCATTTATTGGTGCGGATTGTACGAATTTATGGGAAAGCTGACCACTTATATCCTGTATCTTCGTTATCATTTAGCAGTTTTTGAATTTATAGGAAAGTCACATGAAACGAGTCGTAATTACCGGTATGGGTATTGTTTCGAGCATCGGTAACAACGTAGAAGAAGTTTTAGCGTCTCTAAAAGCAGGCCGTTCTGGTATTAACGCCTCTGAGCAGTTCAAAGAGATGGGCCTTCGTTCTCAAGTGTGGGGCGACCTGAAAATGAACCCTGCTGAGCACATTGATCGTAAAAAAATGCGCTTTATGGGTGATGCTGCGGCATACGCTTATCTATCTATGGAACAAGCCATTGCTGATGCGGGTCTAACAGAAGACCAAGTGTCAAATGACCGTACGGGTATTGTTGCTGGTTCTGGTGGTGCTTCAGCACTAAACCAAACACTTGCGGTAGACACTATTCGCGAGAAAGGCGTGAAGCGTGTTGGTCCTTACATGGTACCTCGTACTATGTCTTCAACTGTTTCTGCATGTTTGGCTACTCCATTTAAAATCCGTGGTGTGAACTACACGATGAGTTCTGCATGTGCGACGTCGGCACACTGTATTGGCCATGCGATGGAACTGATTCAACTTGGTAAACAGGACATCGTATTTGCTGGTGGTGGTGAAGAGCTTGATTGGACTCAAACTATGATGTTTGATGCTATGGGCGCACTATCTACTAAATACAACGAAACACCAGAAAAAGCCTCTCGCACTTACGATGCAAACCGTGACGGTTTTGTTATCTCTGGTGGTGGCGGTATGGTTGTTGTCGAGGAACTTGAGCACGCTCTAGCTCGTGGCGCGACTATCTACGGTGAAATCGTAGGTTACGGTGCAACTTCTGATGGCTACGACATGGTAGCACCATCTGGCGAAGGTGCGGTTCGTTGTATGAAGATGGCGATGCAAGATGTAGAAGTGATTGATTATGTAAACACTCACGGAACATCAACTCCTGTTGGCGACGTAAAAGAACTGGGCGCTATTCAAGAAGTATTCGGCGGCAATAGCCCTGCAATCTCAGCGACAAAAGCAATGACAGGTCACGCATTGGGAGCAGCTGGTGTTCATGAAGCAATTTATTCTGCGCTAATGCTACATCACAGCTTTATTGCACCAAGCATCAACGTTGAAGAACTGGATGAGGCAGCCCAAGGCCTAGATATTGTTACTGAAACTCGTGAACAAGAACTGAATACAGTGATGTCAAACAGCTTTGGTTTTGGCGGTACTAACGCAACGTTAGTATTGAAAAAGTATCAAGGCTAAGACTGGATAATCAGTTATTATGATTTCCAGAGCTGACCAGTGAAAATTGGTCGCAGACGCAAGTTTTAACTCCTGGAGAGCGGGTTAAAATCCTTTTGTTCTGGATATTGCCCAGCCATTATTGGCTGGGCATTTTTCTATCTAGGGAATTTGAAAAGAGTTCTCTCGACACTGTGGTGAAGATCTTGCACAATTCATGCCTAGGTAAGGACAACACCCTTTGGACAAAACAATGAAGATTATTGTTGATGAAGCAATGCCTTATGCTGTCGAATTGTTCGAGCAGCTAGGTGAAGTGATAGCGAAACCAGGACGTGAGCTAACTGCTGACGACCTTAATGACGTTGACGCGCTGATGATACGTTCGATCACAAAAGTGAATGAATCGTTGTTAGAAAAAGCGAACAAATTGAAATTTGTCGGTACAGCGACAGCAGGCATGGATCATGTTGATCAAGCATTGTTGCAACAGCGTGGTATCTTTTTCACTGCTGCGCCAGGTTGCAATAAGGTTGGCGTTGCGGAATACGTGATCAGTAGCTTGATGGTTATTGCTCAGCAACAAGGCTTCTCTATTTTTGATAAAACAGTGGGCATTGTTGGTTGTGGTCAAGTTGGAAGCTATCTCCAAAAATGTTTACAAGGTATTGGTATTAAGGTTCTGCTCAACGACCCTCTTAAGCAGCAACAAGGCGATAGCCGTGAATTTACCGATCTAGATGTACTGTTGGAGCAATCTGATGTCATCACTATGCACACGCCAATCACACGAGATGGTGAATTTCCGACTCATCATTTAATCGATGAAGCGCGTTTAAACAATTTTAGATCTGACCAAATCTTAATAAATGCAGCACGAGGTCCTGTGGTGGATAATGCTGCTCTAAAGCAGCGACTACTTAAGAATGATGGGTTTACTGCTGTTCTTGATGTGTTTGAGTTTGAACCAGTAGTTGATTTCGACCTGCTTCCTCTGTTAACGTTCGCGACCCCTCATATTGCAGGCTATGGTTTAGAGGGTAAAGCTCGTGGTACCACGATGATCTTCAATAGCTATTGCGAATTTTTGCAGCTATCTGAACGTGCTAACCCAGATGCTTTATTACCTATTGCACCCATTCCACAAATTACATTAGATAGAGAGTGGGATGAAGCGACACTGCATAGCATGACTCAAATCATCTATGATGTACGCAAAGACGACGCAATTTTCCGCCGTGAAATTCACAATGAAGGCGGCTTTGATAAAATGCGCAAAAATTATTGGGATAGGCGTGAATATGGCGTCATCCTTGTTAAGGGTAGCGATTCATGCAATTTAGCACCTTTAGCAGAACTAGGATTTCAAATCGAGGTAACCAATGAGCCAACAATTTAATATTGCTGTATTTGGAGCAACCGGCGCTGTAGGTGAAACTATGGTGGAAGTGCTTCAAGAACGCGAATTTCCAATGGGTGACATTTACTTGCTGGCTAGCGAGCGTAGTGAAGGTAAAACTTATCGCATTAATGGTAAAACCGTTCGAGTAGAGAATGTAGAAAACTTTGACTGGTCTCAGGTTCACATTGCACTGTTCTCTGCTGGTGGTGAGCAATCAGCTAAGTGGGCACCAATTGCAGCTGATGAGGGTGTAGTCGTTATCGATAACTCCTCAAACTTCCGCTATGAGTATGATGTTCCTTTGGTTGTTCCGGAAGTTAATCCAGAAGCGATTGCTGAGTTCCGTAACCGTAACATTATCGCTAACCCAAACTGTTCAACTATTCAAATGTTGGTTGCATTGAAGCCTATTCATGACGCAGTAGGCATTGACCGTATTAATGTCACGACGTATCAGTCAGTGTCTGGCGCGGGTAAAACAGGTATTGATGAGCTAGCGGGTCAAACGGCAATGCTACTAAATGGCAAACCAGTTGAAAATAAAGCATTTAGCCAGCAAATCGCATTTAACTGTATTCCACAGATTGACCAGTTTATGGACAACGGCTATACCAAAGAAGAAATGAAAATGGTGTGGGAAACTCAGAAGATTTTCAATGATGCGAGCATCATGGTGAACCCAACGTGTGTTCGAGTTCCAGTATTCTACGGACATGCTGAGGCGGTACACCTAGAAACTCGTGCACCAATTTCAGCGGAAGAAGTGACGCAACTGTTAGAGCAAACGGACGGTATTGAAGTATTCTATGGTGAAGATATGCCAACTCAAGTTCGTGATGCGGGTGGCAAAGACCACGTTATGGTTGGTCGTATTCGCAATGACATCAGTCACCACAGTGGTATAAACCTATGGGTAGTGGCAGACAACGTGCGTAAAGGCGCAGCGACGAATGCGGTGCAAATTGCAGAAGTGTTAATTCGTGATTACTTCTAAACGCGTTACGTTCGATTTAAGTTGATAATTAAAGGCCTCTTGTTAGAGGCCTTTGTTCTGTATAGTGTGACAAAATTGGTACGAATATCATGCTTGAATCATGTTTTTTCAAGGCTGAGCTATAGTTTTGCAGTGATTATCCGATATAGTACCAAGATTAGATTTGTATTTTTTATCGCAGACAGCTGAGCCTTCCATGCATCATTTTTTAAAGCCTTTGCTGGTGACACTTGCACTAGCAGGAGCGACGACTTCTTTTTCTATCAGCGCTGATACTATTCGATTAACTGGTCCTAACGGTGAAGCTCTGGCTGCGCCACAGTTTTCACAGCCAATTCGTAATCAAGTTACTCCAGATTCTGACACGCCTGCTCGCTATTATGGGCCCACTAAAGTCAACGAAACTCTTTGGTCGATTGCAAGTCGATTTAAACCGGCAGACGCTACCGTACAACAAACGATTTACGCCTTTTATCAACTCAACCCTGCTGTATTTGAGCAAAATAATATTCATAAGCTGGTACCTAACAGCGAGCTACGCATCCCATCTGACGCTCAAATCAATCGTGTCGATTTACAAGAAGCCTTAGCCGTACTTGCTGCCCATCAAAATAAACTCAATTCAGCAGCGACACAGAGACAGGCCAAGGTGGTTGCTGAATCAAAACCTGAGGTAAAACCGGCTGATGTGAAACCAACGGTTGAAACTTCGGCGACAACCAAATCGGTTCCTTCGCAAGTCACGAAAGAAAAAGTTTCGGACATCAAACCTCAGAAAGGTTTAGAGCAAGTTATCCCAGCGGCGAAAGGCTTAATTGAGTCGGGTGAGATTAAGCCGCCAGCACAAGAGCTAACTCAAAAGCTTCAAGAAGAGTTGACGCGTTCAGAAAGTGAATTGCTTTCCCTAGAAGAGCGTAATCATCAATTGAGGTTGATGTTGTCAGAAGTCCAAAATGAAGTGGAAGTTCTAAAAACTGAAGTTAGCAACGAAGAGCGTATTCGTACAGAGGTTGAGCGACAGCTCAGTGAAGAGAAACGCAAGCAAGCAGAGATGGCAAGGCTTGCGCCGAGCAAGTTGGATACTTGGTTAGCTAAGCCTTGGTTTGTTGCCTTATTAGCATTTGTTCCTGCATTGCTGATCGGCTTGTTGGTAATGATGGTTTTACGATCTCGTAAGCAAAAGACGCAGATTGCTAGTAATCAAGAAGCCAATACCTCAAACCCGTCGTCTGATGTTGCAGCAGCGACTGCTGGTGTTGCTACTGCAGCTGTTGCGGTTGATGCTCTGGATGATGATAACCCGTTCTCGGATGACCTGCTTGCCGGGATTGAGGAAGATGATGACAGTAGCCAATTAGAGGTAGAGCAACAGCCAGAAGATGATATCTTCGCCGATTTGAATGATAGCGATCTTGATTTCAATTTAGACGATGATGAAGAAGACCCGTTTGCCAGTATCGATGAAGATGGTGAACTGGATATCGGTTTTGTTGATCTTGACGCGAGTAATAACGGTATCAGCGTTAAAGATGGTGAAAAAGCATTAGGTCTTGAAGAAATGGAGCGTGCACTCAACGATGTTGCTGTTCCAGATGCAGAAGATGACCTCGATTTAAACTTGTCTGATACAGATTCAGAGCCTGTTTCTCAACAAGAGCTCGACGATCTATTCGCTGATTTTAACGGCACGTCTAGTACTGAAATGGCTGACCTTGATTCGGAGGAACCTGAAAACTCACTAAATCAAGCGGACATGGACGAGTTACTTGCGGGTGATAGCTTTGATCTAGAAAGTGATGGTGACTTCAATCTGGATGATCTTGATATTGAGACGGATAATAAAACCGCATCAGAGATGACGCCAGAGCAAGCAGATGAACCTGTTGACAATGCCGATATTGATGACCTTTTTGCCCAGTTCTCACAAATAGACGCAACGCCTGAAGAGCCACAGTCTAATACCTCTGAACTGGCACAAGACGAAGAAATCACACTTCTAGACGATATGCTGGACGAGGATTTTGAGCTGTCTGATTTGGATGATTCTGATCTAATGCTCGATGAAATAGTCGATGCTGATGAGAAAGAAGCCACTGACAAGGAGTTTGAATCTTCCGAGAATTTAGACCTAGATGATGTCACTTTACTGGCAGATGAAGACTTAGAGCTTGATGAAAACAATACCGACTTACTTGATGAATTACTGTTTGAAAGTACGTTAGGCGATTCAACCTCTGATGAGAAACAAGCTGTTGATCTTGACCCGTTTGCCTCTGACGACCTAATCGGCGCAGATATTGATTTAAATAGTGAGATCGAAGATAGCGAACTTGAACTCTCTGACCTTGAGCCATCAAACCTTGAGCCTTCAACAGTAGAAGACGAATCTCCACTAGCACAACAGCCTGAGAATGACGACGTAATGGCTGTGGCAGAAAGTACTGATGTAGAAGAACGTGCAGATGTAGATAAGTTGGTCGAAGAGAGCACGGCTGCCGCAGCGCAAAATGTAACTGAAGAGCAGCGCTTAGAGGATGACCTCGATCTGGCATTAGATGCAGAGTTGCTACCAGCTACTGCTGAGGCTGAGCAAGTCAATATCGAAGAGCCAGATCCGATGGATGTGTCTTCATCTTCGCAAGCTCCCGCCGTCGATGTGCAGTCTCAAGTGGAAGAGCCATCAAAAATAGATGACTTAAATAATAATGTTCCTGACGTTGATTCTACTCCAGATGAACTAGGTATTGCTGAAGCGCCGTTAACGTCAAGTTTTGAAAGCGAAGCTTCGCAAGAGAACGAGCGACATCACGAGGCGCATCAGCAACAAACTTCAGTCAGTGACAATGTTAGTACTGCATTTGAAGATGAGTTCGATTTCTCTCCTGAAATTGAAGGGGTAGGAGAGTCTGACACAACGCCGCGTGATGATTCGCAAGAACAGAAAGAACTTGAAGCTTTGATGGCGAATGAGTTTGGAATTCCTCAAGATGATGATTGGTTGATAGATGATGAAAATACTCCGTCAACTGAGCTAGAAACTGAATTGGTGGAATCATCTCAAGAAGAGTCAGAAGATGACTTTTTAGCCAAAGCTTTGCAAAGTGAATACAACGAAGAAAATGCCTTCGCCGATGCAGAGGGTGACGCTGAGGATACATTACAGCCGGATTCGGAATTGGCTGCCGACTTTGCCATGGCCGATGATGAACTGCCTGAGTATAGCGAAGAAGATGCGCTTGCTGATGTGTTGGCAGGACAACCAATAGAGCAAGAGGCGTCTGAGTCTAGCGATGTTAGCGAAGCGGAGATTGAAGCTGTACTTCATGACATTGAACTGCCAGAAAAGGTAGAAGTTGCCCACAACACAGAGAGTGACATTGAAACTGCCTCTCAATCAGATGCTACTCAAACGGTGCCGGAACGAGAACCGATCGAAGAGTTTGATTTTCCTGATTACACCGAAGAGGACGCGTATGCGGATAGTGAGCAAGCAGAGCCTGAGCTTGTTCATGAGCCTTCGGTTCAGGATGAGATCACCGATGGCGCTATTTCGTTAGAGGATCTACCGGAATACGATGAGTCACAAGCTGCGGCGGATATGGAGTCGTCCGCTTCTGAACGCGAGCCGAGTTTTGCAGTTGAGCAAGACATGGTAGGTGAAACATTAGATCACTCAGAAATTGATGCTCTAGCAGATGCTTTTTCTATGGTAGACATGTCAGCTATAGAGCAAGAAGGCCAGCTTGGGGAGCTGCTGCAAGAGGGCGAGCAAGCGTTCTCAAATATTAGCCCTGTTGACCAAACCACGGCGGATAGTGCTGGGATGGATTTAGGTGTGATGCTGCAAGACTCTCCAGACCAAGAAGGTGGAGAAGACTGGAATGGTTTCTCATTGACTGATGAGCAGCGAGCATCGATCGATCACCAAATCCCAGATGAAGAACAGGTAATTTGGAACAATACTCATGCTGGATCTTTAGTTGATGCCAGTGAAGAGGACTGGGCTTCCCAAGACCCTGTTGCCGACTTTGAGGACAGCGCAGATCAATTTATGACGATTGACGAGCTGATGGCACAGGTCGACGACAATGCTTCCGCTGATGAGGAAGAAGAGTTGAAATTAGATGTGGGATTGGATGAGTTCCCTGATGTCATTGGTCCTATTACTGAAGTCGATGTTGATTCGGATTCCGAAGCCGCAGGTAACCTTGACCTTGCTAAGATCTATATCGAAATGAACGATTTTGAAGGTGCGGTGAAATTACTTGAGAAAGCGCTACTAGAAGGTAGTGGCAATATTCAATCAGAAGCAAAGGCCTTGCTGGCTAAGCTTTCCGAATACCAGTAAGTAAAAGTGATGTAAAACGGCGGTTGAATGACCGCCGTTTTTGCTTTTAAGCTTTAATGACAAAGGATTCACCACACGTGGGTTTATACCTTTATGAGTTGGGTATATACTTTGCCCCCTTTGAAAATTGACAGATAGACAGAGAAAACGATGAAAGTTGCATTAGGTATCGAATATAACGGTGCAAACTACTACGGTTGGCAAAGACAAAGAGACGTCTCCAGTGTGCAAGAAGAACTGGAGAAAGCGCTATCGATCGTTGCAAATCAACCGGTAGAAGTACAGTGTGCTGGTCGAACAGATGCTGGTGTACATGGCACTGGGCAAGTGGTTCATTTTGAGTCTTCTGTCATTCGTAAGCCAGCTGCCTGGACCATGGGCGTGAATGCGAATCTTCCTAAGGATATCGCTGTGCGTTGGGCAAAAGAAGTCCCTGAAGAGTTTCATGCTCGTTTTTCAGCGACCGCTCGACGCTATCGTTATGTGATCTTTAACCACGCGTTGCGACCTGGCATTTTGTCTTCTGGTATTAGTCATTATCATGGCGAACTTGATGCAGAAAAAATGCACCAGGCAGGTCAATATTTGCTGGGCGAAAACGACTTTACCTCATTTAGAGCGGTTCACTGTCAGTCTCGAAGCCCATGGCGTAACATCATGCACCTCAATGTTTCTCGTCATGGACCGTATGTTGTGATTGATATCAAAGCGAATGCCTTTGTTCATCATATGGTGCGTAATATCACTGGCAGCCTGATTGTGGTGGGTAAAGGTGAGCAGCCACCAGAGTGGATTGAATGGCTATTGCAGCAGAAAGATCGCAAGCTAGCTGGCGCAACGGCTAAAGCCGAAGGCCTGTATTTGGTAGATGTGGATTACCCAAGTGAGTACCAGCTCCCAGAAGCACCAATTGGTCCACTATTTTTGCCGAATGATTTGAACTCTGGTTGGTAATTGTACTCGAAAATTAGTAGAGACTTTCGGCGTTACAAATATTTATGGCAATGTCACAAGGATAGGTACAACCAGTTTTTTATCTACAGTTAGCCTGTAATATGGTTTAATCCAACGGCATTAATTAGAATTTCAATCTCTCGCCATTAGGCGGGGGTCACAAGAGAAAAGGTCTTCCATGAGTTGGCTTGAAAAAATTTTAGAAAAAAGCAACATCGTTAGCTCGCGCAAAGCGTCTATCCCAGAAGGTATCTGGACTAAATGTACTTCCTGTGAGCAAGTACTTTATCATGCTGAATTAGAGCGTAATCTAGAGGTGTGTCCTAAGTGTGACCACCACATGCGAATGAAAGCGCGTCGTCGTCTAGAAACATTCCTAGATGAAGGCAATCGTGTTGAACTTGGTACAGAGCTTGAGCCACAGGACAAGCTGAAGTTTAAAGATTCAAAGCGCTATAAAGAGCGCATCTCTGCTGCTCAAAAAAACAGTGGTGAGAAAGATGCACTCGTTGTCATGCAAGGTGAACTACTAGGTAACCCAGTCATCGCATGTGCATTTGAGTTCTCCTTCATGGGGGGCTCTATGGGCTCTGTGGTTGGTGCTCGTTTTGTTCGTGCAGTAGAAGCCGCTATAGAAAACAACTGTGGTTTAGTGTGTTTCTCTGCCAGTGGCGGTGCACGTATGCAAGAGGCACTAATGTCTCTAATGCAAATGGCGAAAACCAGTGCTGCACTTGAGCGCCTATCTCAAAAAGGTCTACCGTTCGTTTCTGTTATGACCGACCCAACTATGGGTGGTGTATCGGCGAGTTTAGCAATGCTGGGTGATATCAATATCGGTGAACCAAAAGCATTGATCGGTTTTGCTGGTCGTCGTGTTATCGAGCAAACGGTTCGTGAAGACTTACCAGAAGGTTTCCAACGTAGTGAGTTCTTACTTGAGCACGGTGCGATTGATATGATTGTTGACCGCCGTGAAATGCGTCAACGCGTAGGTAGCCTACTTGCTAAAATGACAAATAAAGCGTCTCCTTTAGTGGTCTCTGTTGAAGATTCTCCAGAAGAACCTACATATGAAGTACCAGAAGCGGACGAAAAAGGGTAAAGTACTCACTAAGTTATCAAACGTTAAGATATTGACGGCTAAATGAGTTCACAATCCATTCCACAAGCCACATCTTCTTTACAGGTGTGGCTTGATTACTTAAATAGTATTCATACTAGTGCTATCGACCTAGGTTTAGATCGAGTTTCGGTAGTCGCCCAAAAAGGTCAATTGACCAAACCTGCCCCAACAGTCATTACCGTCGCTGGCACTAACGGTAAAGGCTCTACCTGCGCGCTTATGGAAGCAATCTTGCTAGATGCAGGTTATTCAGTCGGTGTTTATAGTTCCCCACACCTTATTCGTTACAACGAGCGTGTTCGCGTTAATGGTAGCGATCTTCCTGATGAATCACACACTCGTGCGTTTGACTATATCGAAAAGCTACGTGGCGAAGTCAGCCTTAGCTTTTTCGAGTACGCCACGCTTGCCGCATTGCGACAGTTTCAGGAAAACAAAGTGGAAGTGGTTTTACTGGAAGTGGGCCTAGGTGGGCGTCTTGACGCAACTAACGTGGTTGATCACGATGTTTCAGTCATTACTAGCCTTGCAGTAGATCATGTTGATTGGCTGGGTGACGATATCAATGTCATTGGGTTCGAGAAAGCAGGAATCTTTAGATCTGGGAAGCCAGCAATATGTGGCCAACCAAAACCACCTGCAACTGTGCCTGCGCATGCTGATGATATTAAGGCGAATTTCTACCAAACGGGTATTCAATTTGACTACAAACTGACGTCTGAACACACATGGGCATGGCAACATGGCACATTCATGCTTGAGGACTTGCCCGTACCAGTCTTGCCACTAATGAACGCCAACACTGCGTTGATGGCTTTAGGGGCGGCAGAATTGGACATTTCCGACGTTAATATCGTGAATGGACTTAAGCAAGCGCGTCTTCCGGGTCGTATGCAGATGCTTACCGGATCGCCAGTAACCATTCTCGATGTAGCTCATAACCCTCATTCAGCAGAGTATCTGGTTGCACAGCTTTCTAAGCATTACCCAAATCGCGGATTTAAAGTCGTGATTGGCATGTTGCATGATAAGGATATCGAAGAGACCATTCGAGTGTTAAACCCATTAATTGAAGATTGGTATCCGGCGTCATTATCAGGGCCAAGAGCGGCGAGTGCAGACGAACTGTGCCAGCATTTAATGTCTGGCAATGCTCTAAAGCGATATGACAACCCAGTAAGTGCATATCAAGCCGCGAAAAGTGAAGCAAAGTCAGACGATATGATTTTGGTCGTAGGATCCTTCCATACCGTTGGCGAAGTTCTTGAGCATTGTGAGAAGTTAGACGCTCAAGAGCAATAAAGTAATTAAGGAGTATCAATGGCGAGTAAATTTCAAAGCCGCTTGGTGGGTACCATAGTATTGGTCGCAGTTGGTGTCATCATTTTGCCTGACCTACTTGATGGTAAAAAGCTTCATTACAAAGAAGAGTTTGCCAGTATTCCGCTTAAGCCTGAAATCAGCGCTCAAGTAGAAAGCTTTGAGGTACTAGAGCCAGAAGAAGACACATCGGTGTTACCTGACTCGCCTGTTCAAGCAACAGTAGGGGAAGAACTGGCAGCAACACCTGAACAGCAGGCCGAACAAGATAAGCGTGATGTTGTGGATGTTGCAGTGAAAGAAGTGCCTGAGCGTAATGAGTATGCTGATAGTGCATGGATTATTCAGCTTATGGCTCTTAAGAATGCAGATAATGCTCGCGGTCTTGTTGCCGACCTACAAAAACGTGGCTATCAAGCACATGTAAAACAAGAAGCCACCTTTACGCGTGTCATCATAGGTCCAGATGTTTCAAAAAGTAAACTTGAGAAGCAATTGCTAGAATTGGAGAAAATTACCGGTTCAAAAGGTCAATTGCTCAAATTTAAACCACTAAATCCATAAGAAAACGTTTGCGTCGCGGATTTTTCTGTTAAAATGCGCGCCAACTTGAGATGAAGAATTCATGAATTGGTTAGATTTTGTCATTTTAGGTGTGATTGGGCTTTCAGCTTTAATCAGTTTAGTTCGCGGATTTGCCAAAGAGGCAATGTCTTTAGTGATATGGTTCGGCGCATTTTTTATTGCCAGCCAGTACTACGCAAAACTTGCGGTGTACTTTACCAATATCGAAGATGAGATGTTCCGAAATGGCGCCGCAATTGCTGCCCTATTTGTTGCCACACTGATTGTTGGGGCGTTAATTAATTATGTTTTAGGGCAGTTAGTACAAAAAACGGGTCTATCGGGTACTGACAGAGTATTAGGTATCGTATTTGGCGCGCTTAGAGGTGTGTTAATTGTTTCTGCGGTATTGTTCTTTGTTGATACCTTCACGACACTAAATAGCAGTGAATGGTGGGAGTCTTCCCAACTTGTTCCGCAATTTAAACTTGTGATACAGCCGTTTTTTGAACACATCGAAGCAACTTCTAGTTTCCTGTCTGGCGCCTAATGGCGCCAGCTAATGTCGCAAATCGAGGATTAGGACATGTGTGGTATTGTTGGAATCGTTGGCTCAACGCCTGTGAATCAGTCTATCTATGACGCTTTGACCGTTTTACAGCACCGTGGCCAAGATGCCGCTGGTATTGTTACCATAGAAAGCAATCGTTTTCGTCTGCGTAAGGCGAATGGTCTAGTAAAAGACGTATTTGAAGCGAAGCATATGCAACGCCTCCAAGGTTGTGTTGGTATTGGACATGTTCGTTACCCTACAGCAGGTAGCTCAAGCGCTTCAGAAGCTCAACCTTTCTACGTAAACTCACCGTTCGGAATCACACTGGCTCACAATGGTAACTTGACTAATGCTCACGAAGTTCGTGAGAAGCTGTTTGAAAAAGACCGCCGTCATGTGAACACTACGTCCGATTCTGAAGTATTGCTGAATGTTCTAGCTCATGAAATTGATACCGTAAAAGGCAATGTGACATCTGATGATGTCTTCAGAGCTGTTACTAATGTGCATCGCACTATCAAAGGGGCTTACGCAGTAGCTGCTATGATCATCGGGCACGGTATGATTGCATTTCGTGACCCAAACGGTATCCGACCGCTATGTTTAGGCAAACGTGATGTTGAAGGCAAAACCGAGTACATGGTGGCTTCTGAGTCAGTAGCTCTTGATGCAGTAGGCTTTGACTTTGTTCGCGATGTTGCTCCTGGTGAAGCGATTTATGTAACGTTTGACGGTGAGCTCTTCACTCGTCAATGTGCTGACAATCCAAGCCTAAACCCATGTATTTTTGAGTTTGTCTACTTTGCTCGTCCTGATTCATTCATTGACAAGATTTCTGTTTACAGCGCACGTGTTGAAATGGGTAAGAAGTTGGGTGAGCGCATTCAGCAAGAATACTCGGATCTAGACATTGATGTGGTTATCCCAATCCCTGAAACATCATGTGATATCGCTTTGCAAATCGCTCAGGCTATCGATAAGCCATACCGCCAAGGTTTTGTTAAAAACCGTTATGTAGGTCGTACCTTCATTATGCCTGGGCAGCAGCAGCGTAAGAAGTCGGTTCGCCGTAAACTTAATGCCATTCGCTCAGAATTTAAAGGTAAGAACGTTCTGTTGGTGGATGACTCTATTGTTCGCGGTACAACGTCAGAGCAAATCATTGAGATGGCACGTGACTCGGGTGCTAACAAAGTATTCATGGTTTCTGCTGCACCGGAAGTCCGCTTCCCTAACGTTTATGGTATTGATATGCCTAGTGCCAATGAGCTGATTGCTCACGGCCGTGACAACGATGCTATCTGTAAGCAAATTGGTGCGGACGCACTGATTTATCAAACCATTCCTGACCTAATTGAAGCTGTTGGTCTTGGAAACCCAGATGTGAAATTGTTTGAGGCGTCTGTATTCAACGGTGAATATGTAACTGGCGATATTGACCAAACGTATCTTGACTTCCTTGACTCGCTACGTAGCGATGATGCAAAGACGCAACGTGATATCCAAGCGGATCTAGCAAATCTAGAACTGCATAACGAATAAGCGAACGATGAAAAGAAAAAACCAGAGCAAGCTCTGGTTTTTTTGTGTCTAAATTTTGAAGCCGTTGCTACTGAACGATCAATGAAGTGAGTAATCGATAACAAAGTCGATGAACAGACGGACTTTTTCAGGAAGATGATCTTTATGGTTATAAAGCATATAAATATCGCGAGGGTTGGCACTCCACTCTGGTAGCACTCGAACTAGTTCGCCGTTGTTTATGTACTCTTTTAGCATGACATCGGGCATCAAGGTAATACCCAAACCCGCAGAACATGCTCTGCGAACCACATTTAAGCTATTGGCTTCGAAACGGCCTTTCGTGTTGTTAATAATGGACTCGCCACTGGTATTTTTCAGTTGCCATTTAATTAACGGTGCGCCTTTTAATAGGCGGTGTGTTGATAATTCTTCAGCATGCTTAGGCTCGCCGTTTAATGACAGATAGTCAGGATGCGCAACAAGGATATCTTTGACTGTACTGATCTTACGAGCGATTAAACTTGAATCGCGTTGAGGACCGACGCGGAAAATAACGTCCCATTCCGTTGGGTCTAGTTGATCGGCATGATTGCTCATCGTCAGCTCAAGGCTGATGTCAGGGTATTTAGACATAAAGTCGTTGAACATCGGCATCATCATGCGCTTAGTCAAATTAGAAGGTGACGATATTTTTAGTTTACCAGACGCACCTTTGCATTCATCTGCGATATCTTCGGTAGTGCTAGTAAGACGCTGGAGAAGAGGAGAGCACTCATTATAGAAGCGTTCACCCGCTTCAGTTAAAGACAGTTTTCGCGCGTGACGATTCAGTAAACGAAGATTCAAAGAATCCTCTAGAGCCTGTATACGTCGAGTAATTGTTGCAACAGGGATCATTGTCTTACGAGAAGTTGCTGTATAACTCCCATTTTCCACAACAAGTCGGAACAGATTTAAATCGTCAAGTTTCATATATTCAACTATTTGTATTAATTGGCTTTTAGTATAGCTTACACCTTGTCAAGCTGGCGTGGTTAATTTCAAGCGTTTTTGCTAAATAACACAAGTGCTCTCAAGCAAACTAACTTGATATCAAAGGGTTGTTTGATTTTTTCAACTTTAGCTATTGTATTAAAAAAACTCTCCCAAGGGTACATTTGTATAAAAACGAATTTCTGCCTACAGTTAAAATACTCAGGAGCAGTTTGTTCTGCTGCCTGCATATACATATAAATGCATTATTGTAACGTGTCCTACGGTACGAGGTTTAATGTAAACCAAAAAATAATAACAACAAGCTCAATAAATTTTGTGAGGCGTAATTTTATGTCTAATACCGACAGTCAGGCTGCTGTGGCTATACCTCATCAGCAACACAGTGCGCGGATTATGGTTGTTGATGATGATCCCGTATTTCGAACCGTTACCCGAAACTTTCTTGAGGCAACGGGCCACCAAGTAACAGAAGCTGGGGATGGATTAGAGGCTTTAAAACTGCTTAGTATCAAAGAGCCTGACTTAGTGCTTTGTGATTTAGCTATGCCACTTCTTACTGGCATGGAGTTTACCGAAGAGGTGCGCGTAGAGTACCCGTCACTACCGGTTATTGTAATTTCGGCGACGGGTGACATGGCGGACGTTGCTAAAGCGTTACGTATGGGAGTGAAAGACTTCTTAACCAAACCTATTGGTGATTATAAACATCTTACGGAATCTATTAATGTCGTCTTAGAAGAGAGTTCAAGCAGTTGTGAACAATCTGACTTTGTTAGTCGATGGTTTCGTATTGAAGAGTCAGAAGAAGACGGTTCGCAAGAAGAACAAGAATTGCATTGGCACCTACAATATCTTCAGCAAAATCCTAACGCAGCGAGAGAGTTACTCACGGCACTGTTACCTGAAAAAGATTCTGCGTTAGGGGCGTGGAGAAGTAGTTACCGGCTTTTGCAATCGGCCAACACATTACCTCTCGTGTTCGATTACACATGGCTTATGAGCGGTCAGATGGCATTTTATCTGGTCGATGCTTCATCAAGTGACCATGGTGGCGTGGCTAGTACGTTGTTGGTACGGACACTGTTTGATGATTATGTACGCCGTTTGCATCACAACAGTGTCGACCTTAAAGATCTTGCGAGAAATATAGAAAAAGGTATGCAATGCTCGTGCGCTGCATATCCTGTCGAGGCTGTGTTTGGAGTGATTGACTTATCGGAGGGGACCATATCTGTCTTGCCGGCGGGATTGGATTGTCGCTGGGAGAATTCTCAAGCTCATTTCAACATCTCTGGGTCAAATCGTTTGGGTGAGAACTGTTTAAGTAATTTTATGACTAAAGACCTTGCTGTTTTAGAAGGGGGGAAGTTGTCCCTAAGTCGAGTCGGTTCAAGTAGCTTCAGCTGGGAGGTAAAACTTGCTCTGCCGAGCTAAAACAGCGTAGCGGAAGCGCTTTTCATAAAAAACCACACAGTTAGTCTGTTTTTGATTGAATGTAATTGAGATATAGTCAAAGTGTTAACAAAAATGGGAGGCGAAAGCTTCCCATTTTGATGTCTAAAACAACTATACCCAAGAGCAAAGTCATGTCTGATACAGAATTCAAAGAACCATACAACATTTTTTACTTTTTAGGCTTCATTGCCGCATTGCTAATTCCAACGCTTCCCGCTACTCTGACGTGGATTAGAGTTATGAACGGATATGCGGGTTTTTGACCAATACAATAAGTCCAGTTAAACGTCTCTTTTGGAATACGTTAGGCGTTGTTTCAGTAATATTGGGTGTGGTAGGCATCGTACTTCCGCTTCTACCCACCACACCTTTCCTACTCCTTGCTAGTGCAAGTTTTTTTCGTGGTAGCCCTCAATTTCATGATTGGTTACTTTCTCATCGTAAACTTGGTCCCATCATCTCTGACTGGGAAAACGATCGCTGCATTAAACGTTCGGTCAGAACCAAAGGCGCAATCTTCATTGTTTTGAGTTTTGCCATCTCCATATTGATTGTCCAACCAGTATGGTTAAAAGTTGTGCTATTTACTCTGTTTATCGGCGTTTTTACCTTCTTTTTGCGAATTCCTGTGAAACAGCCCGTTGCCGACCACGATGAAAATCACTAACATGTGAAGGTTGTGTGCCCACGCTTAATGTGGGCGTTTTAATTTATACCTACAGAATGAACGTACTCGTGACTATTCGCGACAGCGTACTCTGATCGTCAGGCGTATAAAGACCTTTCCAGAGACCAATACTATGACAATCGATAAAATCTCCCAGATCAAAGCAAGCATCAAAAGCATTCCAGATTACCCAAAGCCAGGCATTCTATTTCGTGATGTAACGAGTCTTATGGAAGACGCAGCAGCTTACAAAGCAACGATAGAGATGCTTGTAGACAAATACAAAGATCAGGGCTTCACTAAAATTGTTGGTACTGAAGCTCGTGGCTTTTTGTTTGGTGCACCTCTAGCACTTGAGCTAGGTCTGGGATTTGTTCCAGTTCGTAAGCCAGGTAAGCTGCCACGTGAAACTGTCGCACAATCATATGAACTTGAATATGGCACTGATACTCTAGAAATCCACACAGACGCTATTGTGGAAGGTGATAAAGTACTGATGGTTGATGACCTGTTAGCAACTGGTGGTACGATTGAAGCTACAACGAAACTTATTCGCCAACTAGGTGGTGAAGTATCTCACGCTGCATTTGTAATCAATCTGCCAGAAATTGGTGGAGATAAGCGCTTAGAAGCACTAGGTATTGAAGTATATAGCTTGTGTGAATTTGAAGGTCACTAATTAGGACACCTTTATGAGTTATCTCGCGTTAGCTAGGAAATGGCGACCAAGAAAATTTTCAGAGGTAGTTGGACAAACCCATGTTCTAACTGCACTTGAGAATGCACTAGACCAGAACAGATTGCATCATGCTTATTTGTTCAGTGGAACACGTGGTGTGGGTAAGACGTCCATCGGTCGCTTGTTCGCAAAAGGTTTAAACTGTGAAACAGGCATCACCTCGACACCTTGTGGTACATGTTCGACTTGTATAGAGATTGATGAAGGCCGAAGCGTTGACTTACTTGAGATTGATGCGGCGTCTCGTACAAAGGTTGAAGATACTCGCGAGCTTCTAGATAACGTTCAATATAAGCCAGCGAGAAACCGCTTTAAGGTTTACCTGATCGATGAAGTACATATGCTCTCGCGTCATAGCTTCAATGCGTTGCTTAAAACGCTTGAAGAGCCACCAGAGTATGTGAAGTTCTTACTGGCGACGACGGATCCTCAAAAGCTGCCGATGACCATTCTGTCGCGCTGCTTGCAGTTCCACCTCAAGCCGATCACTGTTGAGAATATCCAGCAACAGCTAGATCATATTCTTGAGAAGGAACAAGTTCAGTCTGAAAGCCGAGCGCTTGCTCTGCTTGCTCATGCTGCTGACGGCAGTATGCGTGATGCATTGAGCTTGACCGATCAAGCGATCGCGCTTGGAAATGGCAATGTATCGACACCAGTCGTCAGTCAGATGTTGGGTACGCTAGATACGGCTCAAGCGATTCAAATACTGGAATCATTGACTACGGGTGATGCACATCAAGTTATGACCAAGCTTGAGCACTTGGCGGAAAATGGTGTGGATTGGGATACATTGCTTTCTGAGCTCGCATTGCAGTTACATAGAATAGCGATGACTCAAGCATTACCATCTAGTATCGATGCCGCAATTGCCGACAGCGAAAAAATCCAGCACCTTGCGCGTACACTACAAGCAACGGATGTACAGCTGTACTATCAAATTGCTCTGAAAGGCCGACAAGATCTGCCCTTCGCTCCATCGCAACGTGTCGCCGTTGAGATGACGCTACTGCGTATGTTGGCATTTAGACCAAGCACTCAGCTCAGCGCTAATGAAATCACTGTCGCGAATCAAAGTGCAGTGGCTAAGCCTGCGTTGTCATCGTCACAAAGCATGGCAACACAGCAGGTATCGAGTGATACTAATGCTCAAACTTATGCCACGCCGACGCCACAATTTGATAGTACGCGTGAACCGTATATTGATACCTCTGCTATACCGATGGGTAACCAACCAGCACAGGCCGAACATCGCCCAAGTGCGCAAAGTGAATGGCAAGCACCTCCATCAAATCAAGAGCAGTATTCGCAAACACCGCCTTCGCAAATTCAGCCCGTTCCAAATAGCGGATCTAATGATGTCGTTCGCGGTGAGGCACAGCGCTCAGTTCCTGCCAGCGAGCCAGCAAGACCTGCGGGTGGTTTACGTCATCAATTGCGTTCGAAACGACAATCGGCTTCTCAAGACCAAGCGAATTCAGGAAACTCTCCTGTAAAAAAGCCTAAAGCGTCATCTGAATCTGCCTCTGTATTAGAGCGCGTTGCTCAGAGAACCCAAGGCCGCACGCCAAGTGCGTCAAATGGTTTAGATGCCGCCAAATCAAATACCGAGCAGGTTAAAGATAACGAGCCTTATCGATGGCGGCCAACAGGTAATGTTGTCGCTCAAGAAGTGAAGCCAGTCGTCAAACCGTCTACGCTTAAAAAGGCTCTTGAACATATCAAAACGCCAGAAATGGCGCAGCGACTGACGCAAGAAGCTGCTCAGCAAGACACTTGGGCTGAACTGATTGAACGTCTTGATATTGGCAAACTGGTGCAACAATTAGCGCTTAATTCAGTCTTCAAAAAAGATGGTTCATCCATTCAATTGGGACTGCGTGCTACACATGCGCATCTAAATTCTGACAAAAATCAGTCAGAACTACTTGCAGGGCTTAATGTCTTATTGGGAGAAGAGTGTCATTTGTCGGTAGAGCTCTCTGAGGAGGGGACGACACCACTCGAACTTCGTGAGCAGTTATATCAAGGCAAGCTTTCTGATGCGGCCAAGAGCTTGCAAGCGGATCCTAACATTCAGTTTATTGTTACAAGGTTTGCGGCAGAGTTAGACGAAGAGAGTATTCGACCTTTATAAAGTTACTTTCCCGGTTGTTTGCTCGAGGTAAACAGCTAGGAAGCGGGGTTGCAATCTATGAATGCGTCCCCATGTTATTAGTTGAAACATGAATAAACCGAGAGAACCCTATGTTTGGTAAAGGTGGTATGGGCAACCTGATGAAGCAAGCCCAGCAAATGCAAGAGCAGATGCAAAAGCTTCAAGAAGAAATCGCTAACATGGAAGTAACAGGTGAGTCTGGTGCTGGCCTTGTTAAAGTAACCATCACAGGTAGCCACAGCACTCGTCGTGTTGAAATCGATGAAAGCCTTATGGAAGACGACAAAGAGATGCTAGAAGACTTGATTGCAGCGGCGTTCAATGACGCGGCTCGTCGTGTAGAGGAAACTCAAAAAGAGAAAATGGCGTCAGTAACTGGTGGAATGCAGCTACCACCAGGCATGAAAATGCCTTTCTAATTGAAGGATTAGAGAACAATTAATGCGTACTAGCCATATGCTGGAGCATTTGATGGAGGCCTTGCGATGTCTACCTGGGGTTGGCCCCAAGTCAGCACAACGCATGGCCTTTCATTTGTTACAGCGCGATAGAAAAGGCGGCCTTCAGCTGGCGGATGCACTTTCAAGTGCGATGACCGAAATTGGTCACTGTCAGGAATGCCGTACCTTTACCGAAGAAGAAGTTTGTCATATCTGTAGCAATCCTAAGCGTAAAGAGAATGGCCAACTTTGTGTGGTAGAGAGTCCTGCTGATATTGCTGCTGTAGAAGCTACAGGGCAATTCTCGGGTCGTTATTTTGTGCTAATGGGACACTTGTCGCCATTAGATGGCATCGGTCCTAGCGATATTGGATTGGATGTTCTCGATTATAGACTGCGCCAAGGCGACATCGGTGAAGTCATTTTAGCGACTAACCCAACAGTGGAAGGTGAAGCAACCGCGCACTACATTGCTGAACTGTGTCATGAGCACAAGGTATCAGCAAGTCGTATCGCTCATGGCGTTCCGGTGGGCGGAGAGTTAGAACTGGTCGATGGAACGACGTTGTCTCACTCTCTGTTGGGCAGACAAAAAATCTAAAGTAGACTGCTAAATAAGATTGATAGTGAAAAGGCGCATTTAGCGCCTTTTTTTATGTTCAAAAATTAGTTTTAGTCGCTATCACTACTTAGCAATGAGCGATACACCCAAGCCCCAATGATTGCGCCAACAATAGGTGCCAACCAGAACAACCACAATTGTGCGACAGCCCAATCGCCAACGTAAAGCGCGACCCCTGTGCTGCGTGCTGGATTTACTGACGTGTTGGTTACTGGAATACTGATTAGGTGAATCAAAGTCAAACACAAGCCGATCGCTATAGGAGCGAAGCCTTGAGGTGCTCTTTTGTCAGTGGCTCCCATGATGACCAGTAAAAACATTGCTGTCATGACGACTTCGCAGACCAAGGCCGCGGTTAACGAGTACTTCCCAGGGGAGTGTTCTCCATAACCATTAGAGGCAAAGCCAGACGCGGCGGCGTCAAACCCGGCTTGTCCGGAGGCTATAATATAGAGCACGCCACCAGCAAGTAAGCCACCGATGACTTGAGCAACAATATAGGGAAGTAGCTCTTTGGCGTCGAAGCGACCACCGACCCAAAGGCCGATACTAACGGCTGGATTTAAATGGCACCCAGAAATGTGGCCAATAGCAAATGCCATTGTGAGCACAGTAAAACCAAAGGCAAACGCCACACCTAATAAGCCAATACCTACATCTGGAAATGCTGCTGCTAACACAGCGGAACCGCAACCTCCGAGTACTAGCCAGAATGTACCAAATACCTCAGCCAAATATCTGTTCATAAGAAACACCATTCTTAAAGTTGTGCGTCTTAACAACATAGCTTATTGGTTTGATACTGCCAGTTTAGCGTTAGATGTTAGGTAATTCGTTCAAGCTCTAGGATGTTTGCCAGTGCTTTAGCATTAGTATCGCCACACACGTCTGGACAGGCTTTAAATGCATGGCACACTTTTGGTCGCTCGGGCTGACCAAACAACTTACAAAGATTGCGCTCATCAAGCTGTATGCAGCGAACGCCGCTGGGTTTGCCGTTTGGCATTCCAGGAATAGGGGAAGAAATACTTGGGGCGATACAACATGCCCCACAACCTAATCGACAATCCATCTTTTGCGGCCTTAAAATTGAAGGGCGCTGAGTTTACCAAAAATAAAGGTGTTGTACATAATTGAATCACAGCTACAGCATCCAGAAAGAACAGAGTACTTGCAGTTTGTATCGACTAGCGGTATAAAACGCCTCCACAGATTTAGAAGGTAATGCCACATGACCAGTCCATTTTGGGAAACAACACCATTAGAGCAAATGAGTGAACAGCAATGGGAATCATTGTGTGATGGTTGTGGTAAATGTTGCCTACACAAACTTATGGATGAGGACTCGGATGAGGTTTATTACACCAATGTGGCTTGTAGTTGGCTGAACAGCAAAACTTGTTCGTGTAAGGATTATCCAAATCGATTCCAATCGGGTGAAGAATGTTTAAAGCTAACCCGTGAAAAAATCCACGAGTTTAATTGGCTCCCAGAAACGTGCTCATACCGTGTTCTATCAGAGGGTAAACCCCTTCCAGAATGGCATCCATTGATCACGGGCTCTAAGTCCGCTATGCACGCTGCAGGGGAAAGTGTTCGCAATAAAGTTGTGTATGAAATTGATGTGGTGGATTGGGAAGACCACATTATCAACCATCCGAATCGTTAACAAAAAAGCAGGCTTAGAGCCTGCTTTTTTGTTGTTATTAGCTTGCGGAACAAACCTCAGTAAACCTCATTCTCGCATCTTGTGCAGCTTGTGAGGACTGCTCTTTCGCATTCTGAGCATCTGTGAGTAATTGAAGCTTTGCCTCTAAATCATCCAACAACTCTTGTGGGATCGCTTTACTGGTGTCATCGGCATGCTCTAACGCATAAGCGCGAATCTTTTTCTTAACTTTGAACAGAGCATGCAGCGCAGTTCGCTCTTCATCTGCGGCAATTTGCGCAGCGTCACGACACTTTTCAAAATTAGCTAGTGCAACCCCTTCATTTGACCAAGGATCAAACTCTGGCAGTTCTTCAATGTTAATGGTTGGCTCTACATAATCTTCTTGGTGACGAATATCCAACGTGGTGGCTTTTACCGCTGAGATCATCAACATAACTGCGATACCGAGTAGAGGTAGGCCGCCAACGATTGCTGCAGTTTGTAGTGTGCTCAAACCACCTAAGAACATGAGAACAGCAGGCATAAAGCTCAAAGTGAAGGCCCAAAATAAGCGGTTCCAGCGCATTGGCTCCTGCGTTACGTCTTTTTGAACCACAGACGCCAAGATGTAGGAAATTGAGTCGAATGTTGTTGCTGTAAAGATGATACACAGCAGTGTAAACAAAAGAATGATAAACCAAGCAAATGGTAGCTCTGACAGCATAGAGAAGATGGCTTTTGTTGCACCAAACTCGTTCAAAATTGCGACAATATCAAGCTGCCCAGATAGTTGTAGTGATAGACCGTAGTTTCCTAAGATGATAAAAAACAGGAAGCAACCACATGAACCAAAGAACAATGAACCTGCGACCATCTGTTTAATTGTGCGACCGCGGGAAATGCGTGCAACAAACAAGCCCATACTTGGCGCGAACACTAACCACCATGCCCAGTAGAAAATAGTCCAATCTTGTGGGAAGTGAGTGTTGTCAAATGTACCGTAGCCACCAAATGGTTCCGCCCATGTCGCCATCACAAAGAAGTTAGACATCATTCGACCGATGGAATCTAGACCCGTCTCAAGAATAAAGATAGTTGGACCCAAAACCAACACTAGAGCAAGAAGCAGCATTGCACCCCAGAAGTTGATGTTACTGAGGATCTTAATGCCTTTTTCCATCCCCGCAAACGAAGAGTAGGCGAAAATTGCGGTACAGATAGCTAATACGCCGATTTGTGAATAGGTGTTTTGCGGTAGCCCGAATAAGACACTCAAGCCCTCGCTGATAAGCGGGGCTGCAAGTCCTAATGTCGTCGCCGCCCCACCTAATAGGCCAAAGATGAAAAGCACATCAATCAGTTTACCGAGTGCACCATTGGTGTGTTTCTCGCCGATGACAGGAATCAATGCGCTGGATACTTTCAGTGCAGGTTGCTTACGTACATAGAAAAAATAAGCGATCGGTAGCGCAGGGATCAGATAGATGGCCCATGCAATAGGTCCCCAGTGGAAAATACCATATGTTGCCGCCCAGCGAACCGCTTCTTCACTTCCCGCTTCTAGTTGAAATGGTGGCGCTTGATAATAATAAGCCCATTCAATGCAGCCCCAGTAGAGAATACTGGCACCGATACCGCCGCAAAACAGCATGGCAGCCCAAGAAGACGTTGCAAATTCTGGTGCCTCGTCAGGTTCGCCTAGTTTAATTTGGCCGATATCGCTAAAAATGATGAATATCATAAAAAAGAGGGCAGCGAGGCCAAGGGCTAGATACAGGAAGCCAAACTTATCGGTCATAATGAGCTTAGCTTGCCCGATGATTTTTGCACCTTGTTCAGGGAACATTATCAGGGGAATGATAACGCTCAGGAGCAATGTGATTGCGCCAAAGAAAGTTGGCTTATCAATCAGCTTGAAGTGTCGATTCATAAATTGTGATCATGCAGTTAAAGATGATCGATTATCAAGTGAATGTGGTTTCCACCTCAAACAGGATTATTTGTCGTTAGGATAAATGATGTTAAGCCAAAGCCAATATCAAAGCACCAATGGTCACAGCTGCGGAGACATACTGACCGGCAGAGTAGGAACTATCTTCTTGTTTCTCTAAGTCATCTGGATGGTCCATACCTAACGCACCGTGAGCAAAGGAGGTGACCGACTTACCTACGCTATCGTCATCGCCTTTTGAGATATTCTCTTTAGTAGCGCCTTCGCTCACTTCCTTTTCAAGCATTGCTTTAGCTTGAGGTGAGATGGATACACTATCTCCGTTGCCTATAGGCAAAGTGTTGCCGTTAGCAGTGGCACCTTCTGCTACTGTCTTAGCGGCTGTCGCAACAGGTGCGTTTGTCTGGCTCATTAGGTTTGAATTGACGCTTTGCATAACTATCTCCATTAGCGCTATCAATCAATACATCGTCAAATGTGGCAAAAACTTTATAAAAGCTTCTATAAATGAGAGATTGATCGATGCTATTAACATGGACTAAGCAATTTGTGTGCCAATCATAACTTGTGTTGATGAGTTATTTACAAACCAGTGAGTCGTTACGTATTTTTAAGCTCTTATACGCCTTCATTCGGTTCTCGTTTTTAACGTAACGTTCTGGTGGTGGTAGTACTTCCAATTGGTAGTCATCGCTCGCACTAGCAATGTCATTCACTGGCGTAATCACGACGATACTCAAGTCAGGGTTCAATTGCTGGATCTGCGCAGCGGTTCCTAATGCTTGCTCGGTATGAAATTTACCTGCGATGTGCATGACCTGAGAGTTAGGATGTGCTGCCATATAGTTAACAATACTTTCTGCCATAGTCGCATCCCAGGCGAGTTGAGCAGCATATTGTTTCTTCGTTTGTTCAATGTCACCGTGATGCATAGAGGACATGAATTTTTCTTTGTATGGTGAACTTGACGTGTCTATCGTTGCTGCGACTAGAGAACGTTCTTGTTCATCCAGTTTATCTAAGTAGCCAACCCCTTGACGCCCAATACAGCGGACGATTGATTTTGGTGCGTTGCTGGCAATGATGTCGATATCTGAATCCTTGGCTAATTCAACGAGTGGGCGGTAGTCGCTTTCGTAATTTGGCCAAGCTCCTCCTTGTTTAATTAAGATCTGCTCACCAATTTGTGAAGCGAGATAGTCATCAACCACAGGCTGTTTGTCACGGGTAAACTGTTCCATAGAAAGTGCGGTGTCCGGATTGTTGTTGATGAGTTCTTTCAGAAGATCGGTTTGAAATCGGTGAATGCCCGCATGGGTATGCCATTCCCCGACTAGGATAACATTGGCATCCAATATCGCCTCCGGTAAAGCGCTCAGGCTGATTGATTCACCAGTAGGGCTGGCCAATTGGTAATCGTAAAATGAAGTGATACTTTCCGGTTTTGTAGCTGGGTATTCAGGTGAGTTTTTTGTCGTGGTGCAACCCGATAGAAGGGCGAGTGATATGAGAATGGGTAATGCTTTCATAGTCTGTTCTCTCTATAAAAATAGCCTTCATCGGAAGGCTATCTTGGAACCGTAATGGTAATAGAGATTGAACGTGGACTCAATCTAATTGAAAATAAATCTCATTACATTTTACGGTAGGCTCGAATCAAGAAGTCGGCGTTACATTGAAACTCTTGTTGTGACTTGAGGTTCGACCTTACTTCGTCTGTCGCTTTCCAAGCAAATGGTGTCATTTGCAACAAGTCATACGCTTGTTGTCCACTAAGGTTCATTTCATAGTCTAGTTTAGATTCAGACAAAAGTTCGAAGCCTTCAATTTGCTCGGCCGTTTCATCATGTAAACGAACATATTGATAGATCAACGCCCTAAGTTCATATAGATGGTGACTACCTGGCGTTACGGTCAGCATGATACCTTGATCTTCAATACATCGAAGTAACTCATCGTGTTTACAAGGTGCGTAAATTCGAACCACCGCAGCTAGACTGTTTTCAGAGAAGGGCAGCTTATGACTTGAGGCAACACAAAAGTTGACGTTTGGATAGCGTTTTGCGCCGTATCGAACCGCCACTTTGGAAATATCCAGTCCATGAAAATCTAACTTTTTGTTCCTTTCTGCTAGGTATTGCTGAAAAAAGCTAGTGTAATAACCTTCTCCACAGCCGATATCGAGAACCGTGCCTTGGTTTAAGAGATTGGCTAGAGTCTCCGCAACTTGTTGACGCATAGGTGCGTATAGGTCGTGCTCTAGAAAAGTACGTCGTGCCTGCATCATTTCTTTATTGTCGCCAGGATCTTTTGAGCGTTTGTGTTGCACAGGCATGAGATTGACATAACCTTCTTTTGCCAAGTCGAACTGGTGGTTGTTTTCACAGCGAAAACTACGCTCATTGAGGGACAACGATTGATGACAGAGCGGGCATTGATAGGACATAGGTTAGACTCGACGAAAATTTTCGTAAGTCTAACCATATCATGGGTTGGAAGCAATTAGCTCGGGCGATTTACTTTACCGAAAGAGTGGTTGCGAGCTGATAAGTGTCACCAGGGTTAAGTTCCTGTCCTGCTTCTAGTGTATTAGCGTGTAATGTGGACTCTATACAGAACATAGTTAAGTAGCCATCATCGTTCATGTCGCCCATCGACTTCGCACCTGCTTCCCAAGGATTCCAAAGGACTGCAGAATTGTCACCGTCATTAACGATGGAGAGTTGTCGATTGAATGCATTATCGTGAAGCACAATTTCTTTGTTTGGCTCGGTGTAAACACGATCGATAGTGTCGGTTAGAGACAGGATTTCGCCACCCTGACACACTTTACCTTCTTGTAGGCCGTCAATATAAGTTGGACCCATCCCAGTGACTTCCATGTTATGAATGTCACCGATGTTTAGGTAAGTATGCAGTGCACCTGAGAACTTCCATGCAGCCGAGTCGGTGTTGGTAACATTGAGAGTAGCAGTGAGTGTTTCAGATACTTCTACGTTTAAAACGAGTTGGAAGCGGTGTGGCCAAATTTCTCGTGTTTGGTCGTTGTCAGATAGTCCCAAGCTAACAATAACACCAGCGTCGTTTTCTCGGTGCTCGATTAGCGTCCAAGCGCTGTTGCGCGCAAAGCCATGAGCAGGGGTGGCAACACGGCCAAACCAGGGCCAGCAAATAGGTATACCACCTCGCAGTGCAGCTTTGTTATCGTAGACTGCGTCTTTGCTCATCCAAATCAACTCTTCTTGATTGGAGGGCTTAAACGAGATGATATGACCGCCATGAAGGGAAATCGCAGCATTTGCTTTAGGGTGGTTGATGCGAACGATCGTATTGTCGCCTAGCTTAGCAGTCGTTATGTAGTCAGAGAGTACAGTTAAAGCTGGTAGCGTAGACAAGTCCATAGATTGTAACTCCTAGGTGAGAGTTTCTGGTTCCTAGGGGAGGGTAATGTTTGACATTCCCAGGTGATATTGAACCCAGAAACAGATACAAAAAAGGCGACCCAATGAGTCGCCTTAATACAAATATTCAGCTAAAAGCTTACATTACTTAGAGATGTGAGCGATTAGGTCTAGAACTTTGTTTGAGTAACCGATTTCGTTGTCGTACCAAGATACAACTTTAACGAAGTTGTCAGTTAGAGCGATACCAGCTTTAGCATCGAATACTGAAGTTTGAACTTCACCGATGAAGTCTTGAGAAACAACTTGGTCTTCAGTGTAACCTAGAACACCTTTAAGAGCGCCTTCAGATGCTGCTTTCATAGCTGCACAGATAGCTTCGTAAGATGCACCGTTCTTAAGGTTAACAGTTAGGTCAACTACAGAAACGTTAGCAGTTGGTACGCGGAAAGCCATACCAGTTAGTTTGCCGTTTAGTTCTGGAAGAACAACGCCTACAGCTTTAGCAGCACCAGTTGAAGATGGGATGATGTTCTGAGAAGCACCACGACCACCGCGCCAGTCTTTAGCAGAAGGACCGTCTACAGTTTTTTGAGTAGCTGTAGTAGCGTGAACTGTAGTCATAAGACCAGATTCGATACCGAACTCGTCGTTAAGAACTTTAGCGATAGGCGCTAGACAGTTAGTAGTACAAGAAGCGTTAGAAACGATATCTTGACCAGCGTAAGTGTCTTGGTTAACGCCCATTACGAACATTGGAGTAGCGTCTTTAGAAGGACCAGTTAGAACAACTTTCTTCGCGCCAGCAGTGATGTGCTTACGTGCAGTCTCGTCAGTTAGGAAAAGACCAGTTGCTTCTGCTACTACGTCAACATCGATAGCATCCCATTTTAGATCTTCTGGGTTGCGCTCTGCAGTTACACGTACAGTTTTGCCGTTAACGATTAGGTTACCGCCTTCAACTTCAACAGTACCGTTGAAACGGCCGTGAGTTGAATCGTACTTAAGCATGTATGCCATGTACTCAACGTCGATTAGATCGTTGATACCTACTACTTCGATATCGTTGCGCTCTTGCGCTGCACGAAATACGAAACGACCGATACGGCCAAAACCGTTAATACCTACTTTGATAGTCATTATAGTTGCTCCACAACTTAATTTCTGTTTAAAGATAACTGGTAGTAAAATTACAGAATCCAGTCACTAACTTCAATAGATAATCGGAATTAATTTGTTTAAAGTCAAAAAAAAGTGTCGCTTTTCTTAACATTCGGTATTAAATGACGTTTTTTTGAACTTTGACAGAGACTCTGTAATAGTTTTAGTTATGTATTTAACCTTGTAAGCAAGGTAAGTTAACATAATTGATACAGCTTGGTTGGAAATTGACAACAATGTGCTACAACCAAGTTTGCTATACGTATGATATATAGCGTGTATAAAATGTAGACAATAAAAAAGGGAGTGTAAAGGTCGTGAGTGGTGAAAATAAAAACGCGATGAAGCCCGATGATTACTGGCGTGAGACCCTAAATGATGAACAGTACCGTGTGTGCCGACAGCAGGGTACTGAAGCGCCTTTTAGTGGTACTCTACTACACAACCGTGATACTGGCTTATACCAATGTACTTGCTGTGCAGCGCCACTTTTTCATTCTGAAAGCAAGTATGATTCAGGCTGTGGATGGCCTAGTTTTGATGCACCGGTCGATCAAGAAGCCATTCGATTTTTAGAAGATCTAAGTCATGGTATGCAGCGAATAGAGATTAGATGTAAGGCATGTGATAGCCATTTAGGCCATGTTTTTGAAGATGGTCCTAAAACAACGGGGCAAAGGTATTGTGTCAATTCTGTGTCGTTAATTTTCAACAAAAGTGAAAGTAGTGATGTATCTGACTGATTCTATGTACCATTCTTTCATTTTGTAGAGATAAAAACGGGCGCCTTTGTGGAGCCCGTTTTTATTTTCAATAATTTAGTAAACTATTGAAGCACCAAGTCTCTCGTATAGCTTCCGTTATCAATGGCTTTCGCGACAGTTTTTGCTTGCTCGTTGAGAGAGCGATAGTCTTCTTCTGCTAACCCAAAAAGCAATCTAAGTTCGTTGTCTGAAGCGATGGGGACGTCAAACTCTTTGCCAACCATCGCCCAAAGATAGGATTGCTTTGGGAGGTCTAGGTTTTGAGTCACGCTTGCTAAAGACTTAATCACTTCTTTGTTGACGTATTTTCCACCTGCCGAAAGCTCTAGAGACCGATTTAATAGTTGATAGGTTTTTTGCTTATCCCGTGAAATATAATAGGTGGCGAGAGCATATTGCATGGAAGAGGTGTCAAGTACGCCGGTATTTTCCATGGCTAAAAAGCGACGTTTTGCTGCTTGGCTTCCCGTTTCGCTCCATAGAAAATAGAGCGTTTCTGGCGAAGTAGAGCTCGCTAAATCTCGAGTGATTCGTTCTTGTTCTTCTATCGAATACATTAGAGCATTAAATCTTTTTGTTTTGAGGTCGGCCTGTTCAATTGGCTGAATTTGCGATGCTAACTCTAGACACTTTCGATATTCCTTGAGCAGGTGATAGTCTTTGACTTGATTCTTTTCACTAGGGTCGTCAAGCATCTCATAGCGATGCCAAATAAGGTCTGTTCTCGCGATTCGGCATTGACCATCGTTTATGTTTAATGAAGAACAGTTCAAACTGGGCTCGCTTTCGCAGAGCTGATCTGTGTTCTTGCGAGTTTCAAAACAGCCGGATAAAAGTGAAGTGGCTACTAAGGCGGATAGGAGATAAGGTAATTTCATTCTACTACTTGTGATCAATTACACTGATTTGTCGCACTCAACTTGACTCAGTGTATCATCACGTTATGGTTCGAGTAACGAATTAACCTCTCAGAACCGAAATTTAGCAGGTCTGAAAGTTCAAGCAAAAAGAAGGTTCATTATGGACGTAGAACAACTCTTAGAAGCCATGACTCCGGATGTTTATGAGAGACTTCTGTATGCCACTGAAACTGGTCGCTGGCCAGAAGGTAGTAGATTATCTCAAGATCAGAGAGACTCTTGTATGCAAGCGGTAATGCTTTATCAATCGAAGCATAACGTAGACCCTCAGCATATGTCGGTCGCCGCAGGGGGTGAAATTAGCTTCAAAAGCAAAGCAGAGCTAAAAAAACAGTTCAGTGGAGAACAGCAAGACATAATGAGAGTTAAAGTGAGCAACGAATAAAAAGGGGCGATGAGCCCCTTTTTATTTTGCTTTCTGTTATCCAGCAAGTACGTCAGTTGCAACTTTGTAGCTCGGATCTTCTTTCACATTGATTTCGACTAAGCTGCCCGCCTTTTGTAACAGTGCGCGGCAGTCAGGACTTAAGTGTCTCAAGTGAAGCGTTTTACCCACTGCTGCATAACGTTCCGCTAACGTCTCGATAGCTTCTATAGCTGAGTGGTCTGTAACGCGCGAGTTGGCAAAATCAACGATGACATCGGCTGGGTCGTTCTTAGCATCAAACAACTCTAGGAAGTTCGCAGCAGAGCCGAAGAAGATAGGTCCGTTAACTTGGTACTCTTTAGAGCCTTCAGCATTAACGCTGCTACTTGCGTAGATGTGTTTCGCGTGTTCCCAAGCGAACATAAGCGCAGAGACTACAACACCCACAGCAACCGCTACAGCAAGGTCAGTAAGAACGGTAACTACCGTAACCAGCACAATGACAAAGAAATCTTGTTTAGGTACACGGCGTGCAAGCTTAAAGGTCGCCCATTCGAACGTCCCAATCACAACCATAAACATTACGCCTACTAGTGCGGCTAACGGAATCATTTCGATAAGTGCTGCTGCAAAAAGAATAAACATTAGTAGTGCAACGGCTGCAACGATACCTGACAAGCGGCCACGACCACCAGAGTTCACGTTGATCATTGACTGGCCGATCATGGCACAGCCACCCATCGCGCCAAACACCGAACAGGTTACGTTTGCTAGACCTTGACCTACACATTCACGGTTAGATTGACCACGTGTATTGGTCATTTCATCAAGTACGGTCAGTGTTAATAGTGACTCGATTAAGCCGATTGCCGCCAAAATAATAGCGTATGGCAGAATGATCTGTAGGGTTTCAAGCGTCAATGGAACCGCTGGGATGGAGAACTCTGGTAGAGAGCCCGCCAACGTTGCGTTCATATCACCTGACATAGAGCGCAGAAAATCGACAACAGTGCGTGTATCCAAACCAAGACCCTGAACCAATAAGGTAACAGTCACGATAGCAACTAACGATGATGGAACAGCGGTAGTTAGTTTAGGTAGAAAGTGAATAATACCCATAGTCAACGCAACTAATCCAAGCATCAGCATCATTTGATCTTGGGGTAGCCAAGTTAAGGCACCTGAAAGGTCAGGGGCTTTAAATTGTCCAAGCTGTGCTAAGAAGATAACGATCGCAAGGCCGTTAACGAAGCCGATCATAACAGGGTGGGGTACCATGCGAATGAATTTCCCCAATTTAAATAAACCTGCACTGATTTGTAACAGGCCTGCAAGCATAATAGCGGCAAAGAGATATTGTACTCCGTGAGTCGCTACCAGGCTGACCATTACTACAGCCATTGCGCCTGTAGCGCCAGAGATCATGCCCGGACGGCCACCGAAGATAGAAGTGACTAAACCGACGATAAAGGCGGCGTATAGGCCAACCATTGGGTCAACACCGGCAACGAACGCAAAAGCAACCGCTTCAGGCACTAATGCCAATGCAACTGTAAGGCCGGATAGAACATCGTTTTTTACCGAGTGCTTGGAAAACTGTGGAAATTCAAACATGTAATTTTGCTTACTTATGTTGTTGGATTTATATGGATTTCATCCAGCGCAAATTGAGACGTTCAAAGTGTAGAATTACTATATGAATAGCATAGGTGAAAATGATTCGTCGTCATTATCCATTTTCTATATGACATAGATATGGCGCATTGTTGATGAAATAATCAAAGCTCGGCATGCTACCGAAATGTGAACAAAACTTCAATATTGAAAGAAAGTGTTTCGATACTAAGTGGCATCTTTATGCCTACGATTTTCGCCAACGATTCCCTAATAATCAAAAAGGCTGCGATATTCGCAGCCTTTTAAAGTTTTCCTTTCTACGTATTAGTAGTTAGGTTTGGTCATTACTGCTGACGCAGAGTTAGTGGCAACTTGGCTGCCCGCACCTTTCTGTTGGTAGCGCTCAGCTTTAACAGGCGCAGCGTTGATGATAATTTCACCAAGTTCTTGCTTGCCCTCAGCTTTAGCCATTGGTGCACTCGCGTGGCCTTTGAAGCTAACAACCGCTTTCTCTACAACAGGGGTTACTGGGGTAGGTTCCACGATAGTAGGTTGCTCTTCAACCACTGCATTTTCAGCTACTGAGATTTCAACCATAGGCTCGGTTTCAACAACGGCTTCTGTAGCTGGCTCAACGATTGCTGTTGCAACTTCTGCAACTGGTTCTGCAACAACTTGAACTGGCTCAACTACAGCTTCAACGACCGTTTGCTCAACCTTTGGTTCTGTTACAACAGGTGCTTCAATAGCTTCTGGCTTACGCATTACGATAACCTTACCCATTGCCATCTCCGGCATAGCAACACCTGTGGTTGTGACTAGCTCTTTAACTTCCGCTTCAGGTTTCGCTTTCGCCTTAGGTTTCACAATGCCATAGCTCGGCATTACTTTACCCATTGCCATTTCAGGAGAAGCTACACCACCCTTGCGTAGGCGGAATGGGTTAGGGCGACGATCGCGACCACGACGACGACGTTGACCACTTGCACGTAAGTGACGAGGAGAACGACGGTTACGACGTTGTTTGCCTTCCTCTTTCGCTGGAGCTTCTGTTGCCGCTTCAGGTGCGTGAGGCTTTTCTACCGCAGTTTGAGCTGTCTCAACAGACGCAACCTGAGTCGCTTGCTCTTCTTGTTGTGCTTTTTGATCTTTTACGCGTACTTGCTTAGAAAGCTTACGACGCTGACGGCGCTCTTTAACTTTCGCCGCTTTTTCTTCAGAACGAGGTGCTTTTTTCTCAGCTTGAACATCAGCTGCGATTTGTTGACCTTGCTCTTCTACTTTTGATTTGCCGCTTTCTTCATCGCGTTTTTTATTACGACGGTCTTGCTGCTTACCGCGACGATTCTGCTGTTTGCGCGATTCTTGAGTATTGTCTTTAGACTCTTTCTCTTCGTCACGAGCAGGTTTGTTACGGCGATTCTTGTTACGATCATTATCGCGAGAATCTTTACTATTACGGCGACGTTGGTCGTTGTTTCGATTACGACGCTGTCTTCCGTTGCGATTCTTAGGTGCTTCTTCTTTCTTCTCTGGTTCTTTCTTAGGCTCTTCATTTGAAGAGAAAAGTGAACCAATAGCAGAAAGGATGCGAGAAATCAGACTAGGCTGCTTCTCTTCTTTTTTCACTTCTACCTTGGCAGGCTTACTAGGCTTAGGCGCTGGAGTCGGGGCGTTTTGAGTAGGTGTCGCAAAACCTTGCAGTGCAGGTTGCTCAATCTTACGCGGCTTAGCTTCGACTTCGGCTTCCTTAGCTTCAGCCTCTTTGAGTGCTTCTAGCTTTTTAGGTAGCAAGTATGACAACAGGTCTTGTTCCTCACCTTCACGAACACGAATTACCTCAAAATGAGGCGTTTCCATATCAGAATCAGGAACAATAGTGATCTTAACTTCTTGTACGCGCTCAATGTGGTTAATGGAGCGACGCTTTTCGTTTAGTAGGTAAGAAGCAATTGGCACTGGCACGATGGCAAGAGCTTGAGACGTGTTGTCTTTTAAGGCTTCTTCTTCGATGAGACGAAGTACTGATAGCGCTAATGACTCGTTATCACGCACCACACCAGTACCAGTACAACGCGGGCAAATGTGATGACTTGCTTCAGCCAAAGATGGGCTCAAGCGTTGACGAGACATTTCTAGTAGACCAAAACGAGAAATACGACCTATTTGGACACGGGCACGATCAATTCGTACTGCCTCGCGCAGACGGTTCTCAACCTCACGTTGGTGACGTACAGGAGTCATATCAATAAAGTCGATAACAACTAAGCCACCTAGGTCGCGAAGACGCAGCTGACGAGCAATTTCATCTGCTGCTTCAAGGTTAGTATTCAGTGCAGTTTCTTCGATATCGCTGCCTTTGGTAGCGCGGGCAGAGTTGATATCGATAGAAGTAAGTGCTTCAGTTGGGTCAATAACGATAGATCCACCAGATGGAAGCCTCACTTCTCGCTGGAACGCTGACTCGATCTGGCTTTCAATCTGATAGTGACTAAATAGCGGTACTTCACCTTCGTATTTCTTCACTCGGTTCACAAAGTCTGGGCGAACCAATTGAATGTGCTGGCGAGCACGCTCGTAGATGGTGTTGCTATCAATCAAGATCTCGCCGATATCGCGACGTAGGTAGTCACGAAGTGCACGAACGATAACGTTACTTTCTTGATGGATTAAGAACGGAGCAGGGTTTTGGTCTGCTGCACCCTTAATGTTTTCCCAGTTGTTTAGGAGGAAACGCAAATCCCACTCAAGCTCTTCGGCACTTTTGCCTACGCCCGCAGTACGAACGATTAGGCCCATACCTTGTGGTAGTTCTAGAGTGCTCAGCGCGGCTTTTAGTTCTGTACGCTCTTCACCTTCAATGCGGCGAGAAATACCGCCAGCGCGAGGGTTGTTAGGCATTAGTACTAAGTAGCTACCTGCTAGAGAAATGAAGGTTGTCAATGCAGCACCTTTGCTACCGCGTTCTTCTTTCTCAACTTGCACGATCACTTCTTGGCCTTCGCTCAAGACATCTTTGATGCTTGGGCGACCTTGGTAGGTGTAGCCTTCAGGGAAGTATTCGCGTGCAATTTCTTTGAGAGGGAGGAAACCGTGGCGTTCGGCACCGTAGTCAACAAAAGCGGCCTCTAGGCTAGGCTCAACTCGAGTGATACGTCCTTTGTAGATATTCGCTTTTTTAGATTCGTGACCTGGACTTTCGATATCAAGATCGAATAGTCGCTGGCCATCGACCAAAGCGACACGCAACTCTTCTTTTTGAGTTGCGTTGATTAACATTCTTTTCATTACAGAAATTCTCGTTGTATTTTCTTTGTTTTCATCATTGCTCTTGTCACAGTTTTCGTAAGTCGTGGTGCCGGATCCCATGGCTTTGTAAAATGCAGCCTCCCGGCTGGAAGGGATGCTCTTGGGCACTACAGTCTTCACACAGAACTTTCGCTGTGTGCTCCGCATATGTGGCGGTGATACTCAACACGATTACGTGAGTAGGTGACAAGGAAGTCTTAGCGATCAACGTCTTATGCCAGTTGCTGCGTCTCAAAACTAAGCGTTCTACTCATAGTTAAAATTGCTCAAAGATAATATCGACAAATCATAAATCGATTTTAATTACCTATTGCAGCTGTGAACTATAGCAGCGCAGCGAATTATCAGCAATCAGCTTTAGTATAAACCACAGAAAAAATTCTGATTATGCCTAGGCAATGTACGTTTAATGTGCTGATTTTAAGCAATAATATCTCAGGGCGCGTAAAAGCTGGTTCAAACTGGTTGATTTCTATCCACAGCTTGTTCAGACAATGGCTAAGAGCGTGTTGTTGATGGTTTTTCCACTATCTCATCGACAAAATTACCAATAGAAAGCGTTATTTTCTTGCAGCTTTGAATGTTATAATAGCGAAATGAGTGAAATTAGAACTAAAGTCCAATTTGTCGATATTGACGACGATATGGCTGGTCAGCGCATCGATAACTTTTTGCGCAACCAATTGAAAAACATTCCTAAGAGTGTTGTGTACCGAATCGTGCGCAAGGGTGAGGTACGTGTAAACAAAAAGCGTGTCAAAGCGGAATACAAGCTTCAAGCAGGGGATAGCGTACGTATACCTCCTGTTACAATAGAAGAGAAGCAAGAAGAAGCACCAATCAGCACAAAATTGAATAAAGTGGCAGAGCTTGAGTCACAAATTATCTATGAAGACGACCACATGCTCATCTTAAACAAGCCATCTGGGATAGCGGTTCATGGTGGTAGTGGTTTGAAGTTTGGTGCGATTGAAGCTCTAAGAGCATTACGGCCACAAGCACGCTTCTTAGAATTAGTTCACCGTATAGATCGCGATACTTCAGGTATTCTTTTAGTTGCGAAGAAGCGATCTGCTTTGCGTCATTTGCAAGCTCAGTTTCGTGAGAAAACGGTACAGAAGTATTACTTTGCCCTGGTAATGGGGAAATGGAAGCCTAGTTGTCGAGTAGTAAAAGCGCCGCTGCTAAAGAATGAAGTCAATAGTATTGTTAGGGTTAACCCTAATGGCAAACCTTCAGAAACTCGCTTCAAGGTACTGGAGTCGTTTGAGCAGGCAACGCTGATTCAAGCAAGCCCAATTACTGGGCGTACTCATCAAATTCGAGTCCATACACAGTACTCGGGCCATCCGATAGCATGGGATGATCGCTATGGTGATCGCCGATTTGATGCTTATACAGCGAAAGTGGGTCTAGACCGTTTGTTCCTGCATGCTGCAAACATTGTCTTCACGCACCCAGCGAATGATGAAAAAATGGAAATACATGCTGAGATGGAACCAAAGTTGCAGCAAGCGATTAAAAAACTAAAAGCAGGCGTGTAGCTTGACAGCTGTAACTAAAACGGAGTGCTTCGATCCAGATACACTCCGTTTTTGTCTTTAAGCTAGAGGAGAAATGCCTTGTTTCGCTAATAGAGTGACAAGGTCAATGAGAGGTAGTCCGACTAAAGTATTTGGATCTTTACCATTGAGTTGACTAAATAACGTGATACCGAGCCCTTCGCTCTTAAAACTTCCGGCACAGTATAGTGGTTGTTCCATATCGACATAACGCTCGATTTGGATGGTCGTTAACTTTCGAAACGTCACATCAAAGGTATCAACAACGGACTCCGATTGCTGAGTCTTGGTGTTGTAGACTGCCAGTCCAGTATAGAATCGAACAGTTTTTCCACTTTGCTGTTGGAGCTGGTGTATCGCATTGCTGCGAGTCAACGGTTTGCCGATGATATTGCCATCGATGACGCAAACTTGATCGCTGCCGATAATGACGGCGTCTTTTTCGTTCTTTAACGCACTCGCTTTTTCCAATGCAAGCCGCTGAACAAGCTCTGTTGCCGTTTCGTCCTCTTGTGCAGTTTCTTCAACGTTTGGGGCAATGGCTTCAAAGTCGATACTTAATTTGGATAGAAGCTCCGCACGGTACGGAGACGTTGAGGCTAAAATGAGTCGAATTGTTTTCATTTTGGGACAGTTTTTCTTATCATAATTGCAGATTCTAGACATAATGTTAGATTCTTAATCTGTAGGCAAAAAAAGTACAACTTTTTAGCCTTTTTCTTTGACTAAATCCGTTTTGGAAGATAATATTCGCGCCCTATGCAAAAGGTAAAAATACCGCGAACTGTTGACCCGGGTAAGACAGCACAGAAAAGATTGGACTTTGATGGCATCATCCAAGTAAGTCTTTTTAAGCGTCTGAGCGAGTCAGTTAGTAGCGTAAAACGCGATGCTGAAGTGACATTGTCCTTTGGGCATGATGAACAGCGACTCGTTGTTATCTCTGGTAAAGCTAACATCGAAGTTGATTTGGAATGTCAGCGTTGTAATGAGATTTTCACACACCTGTGTGAAGTCCAATTCACTTACACTCCTTACTATAGTGAGAAAAGTGAAGAGGATGCACCGGAAGATTACGATTTGGTAGATCTTAATGAGTACGGTGAGGTCGATCTCATACAATTAGTTGAAGACGAGTTCATCTTAAACCTGCCTCAAGTTGCAATGCACGATATAGCAGATTGTAGCGTTGACTCAAACAACATGGTTTTTGGAGATATTCCGGAAGAGGTTCCAGAAGATAAGCCAAATCCATTTGATGTTTTAAAGAGCTTAAAGCGTGAGTAACACAGTTACTGACGTTTAAATTACTAACATAGGAGTAGGGTCCATGGCCGTACAAAAAAGCAAGAAGTCACGTTCTATGCGTGGCATGCGTCGTTCACATGATGCGCTAACTTCAGCTGCACTATCTGTAGACGCAACTTCAGGTGAAACTCACCTACGTCACAATGTGACTGCTGACGGTTACTACCGTGGCAAAAAGGTTATCAACAAGTAAGGTTGACCTTTGCATAATATAACCGTTGCACTTGATGCAATGGGCGGGGATTTCGGTCCTTCCGTAACAGTGCCTGCCGCCGTGCAGGCACTGTCGCTTTTCCCAGAGCTAAAAGTGGTTCTTGTCGGCGACGAACCGTCGATAAATACACAACTCAATCAACTAGGTTACCAACGCAGTACCCGTTTAGAGGTAATGCATAGTGACCGAGTCATCTCGAATTCAGAAAAGCCTTCCTTTGCGCTTAGAAACAGTCACGATACCTCAATGCGTATTGCGATTGATCTCGTTGAGTCAGAAAACGCTGATGCTTGCGTAAGCAGTGGTAATACTGGCGCATTAATGGCGTTATCTCGCTTCAGACTGAAACTATTACCAGGTATTGATAGGCCTGCTTTAGTCACTGCGTTACCGACTGTATCGGGCAGCAAAACATGGATGCTCGACTTAGGTGCCAATGCATCGGTCGATGCAGATTCTCTCTTTCAGTTTGCGGTCATGGGCAGTGCACTAGCAGAACAGCATTTGGGCAGAAAACCAAAAGTTGCCATTCTAAACATTGGCGCTGAAGAAATAAAAGGCAACGATCTTGTGAAACGTTGCGCTGAAATGCTTACCCAAACGCAATCTATAAACTATATTGGTTTCGTCGAAGGTAACGAGTTGTTACACGACGCTGCCGATGTTGTTGTTTGCGATGGATTTGTTGGAAACACAGCATTGAAAGCGTGCGAAGGAACGGCTCAACTCATTTTAGATAAACTAAAAGCAAAACTAACCGCCTCTACATGGAAAGGATGGATAGCAAGAATATTGTTTTCCGATCTCATAACTGAGGTGAAAACACTGAACCCCGACCAGTATAACGGGGCAAGTTTGTTAGGATTGCGCGGCATTGTCATAAAAAGCCACGGAAGTGCTGATATTTCAGCACTTGTTCATGCAATAGGCGAAGCGGTTCACGAGGTTAAACGCCAAGTCCCGAACCAAATCAGCGATCGTCTAGAAGCAGTGTTACTCGAGAGGCAGTATTAGTCTTCATGTATAGCAAAATTTTAGGTACAGGCAGCTACCTGCCATCTCAGGTTCGTACTAACGCGGATCTAGAGAAAATGGTAGATACGACAGATGAATGGATCGTAACTCGCACAGGTATCAAAGAGCGACGAATTGCCGCAGAAGACGAAACTGTTGCAGATATGGGCTACGAAGCTTCGGTAAAAGCTATCGAAATGGCTGGTATCGATAAAGATGACATTGATCTCATTATCGTAGCAACGACCAGCAGTAGCCATGCTTTCCCATCATCCGCATGTCAAGTTCAAGCAAAACTTGGTATTAAAGGTTGTCCCGCATTTGATATGGCGGCAGCATGTACTGGTTTCGTTTATGCACTGTCAGTCGCCGATCAGCATATTCGTTCTGGTATGGCTAAAAATGTTTTAGTTATCGGTTCTGATTGCTTATCGAAGACAGTTGAAGATATTGATCGTTCTACTATTATTCTGTTCGGCGACGCTGCAGGCGCAGTCGTACTGGGTGCTAGCGAAGAACCTGGCATTATTTCTACTCACCTATACGCTGATGGTCGATTTGGAGACTTGTTAAGTCTTGAGATGCCAGTACGCGGTGGTGAACTTGATAAATGGCTAAATATGTCAGGCAATGAAGTCTTTAAGGTTGCGGTGACACAATTGTCAAAACTGGTCAAAGACACATTAGCGGCAAATGATATGGATAAGTCAGAACTAGACTGGCTAGTTCCACATCAAGCGAACTATCGAATTATTTCAGCAACAGCTAAAAAGCTTGGTATGTCGATGGATCAAGTGGTGGTTACCCTTGATCGTCACGGTAATACTTCTGCGGCAACAGTTCCTACTGCACTAGATGAAGCAGTACGCGATGGTCGCATTAAACGTGGACAAAACCTGTTGCTAGAAGCCTTTGGTGGTGGATTTACTTGGGGATCGGCGCTTGTTCGCTTCTAATCCCAGCAAAATCCAAACCAATACTAATTTAGATTGCGTTGTTTAAGGAAATAACGATGAGTAATTTTGCAATCGTGTTCCCTGGTCAGGGTTCACAAACAGTTGGAATGCTTGCAGAACTGGGCGAGCAATATAATGTGGTTAAAGCAACATTTGCTGAAGCATCCGAAGCGCTAGGTTATGACTTATGGGCACTTGTTCAGAATGGCCCTGCTGAAGATCTAAACCAAACTCACCGTACACAGCCAGCATTGTTAGCCTCTTCAGTTGCTATTTGGCGTGTATGGCAGGAGCAAGGACTAGAACAGCCAGCTCTTTTGGCAGGTCACAGTCTTGGTGAGTACTCTGCATTAGTTTGTGCTGGTGTAATCGATTTTAAAGAAGCGATCAAATTGGTTGAGCTTCGTGGTCAATTAATGCAAGAAGCAGTACCAGCAGGTGTTGGTGCAATGTATGCAATCATCGGTCTTGATGATGAGTCTATTGCGAAGGCTTGCGAAGAAGCTGCTCAAGGTGAAGTTGTTTCTCCAGTTAACTTTAATTCTCCAGGTCAAGTAGTTATCGCCGGTAATAAAGCGGCAGTAGAACGTGCTGGTGCACTTTGTAAAGAAGCAGGTGCAAAGCGTGCTCTGCCTTTACCTGTGTCAGTACCATCTCACTGCGCACTGATGAAGCCTGCTGCCGATAAACTCGCAGTTGCTCTAGACGCGCTTGAATTTAATACGCCAGAAATATCAGTGATTAACAATGTTGATGTTGCCGCTGAAACTGACCCTGCGAAAATCAAAGATGCATTAGTTCGTCAACTTTACAGCCCAGTTCGTTGGACTGAAGGTGTTGAGAAAATGAGCGAACAAGGCGTAGAGAAATTGCTGGAACTTGGTCCTGGTAAAGTACTAACAGGTCTAACGAAGCGAATCGTTAAGACATTGAGTGCTGCAGCAGTTAACGATGCTGCGTCACTTGAAGCGGTAAAATAAAAGGAACGCGATAATGATGAACCTTGAAGGCAAAATTGCCTTAGTAACAGGTGCTAGCCGTGGTATCGGTCGCTCAATTGCTGAGCTATTGGTAGAGCGCGGTGCAACAGTAATCGGTACAGCAACATCTGAAAGTGGTGCTGCGGCGATCAGCGAGTATTTAGGTGAGAATGGTAAAGGTTTGGCACTAAACGTGACAGATACCGACTCAATCGAAGCAGTACTAAAGCAGATCAACGCTGATTTTGGTGCGATCGACATTCTTGTAAACAACGCTGGTATCACACGCGACAACCTTCTTATGCGTATGAAGGACGACGAGTGGACAGATATCATGGACACTAACCTAACGTCTATCTTCCGTCTGTCTAAAGCAGTACTACGCGGTATGATGAAGAAGCGTCAAGGTCGCATCATCAACGTAGGTTCTGTTGTTGGTACTATGGGTAACGCAGGTCAAACGAACTACGCGGCAGCGAAAGCAGGCGTAATTGGTTTTACTAAGTCAATGGCACGTGAAGTTGCATCTCGCGGTGTGACCGTGAACACAGTTGCACCAGGTTTTATCGAAACAGATATGACAAAAGCACTGAATGATGAGCAACGAGCTGCTACACTAGCCAACGTACCTGCTGGTCGTTTAGGTGACCCTCGTGAAATTGCATCTGCTGTTGCATTCCTTGCATCGCCAGAAGCGGCATACATCACAGGTGAGACACTTCACGTAAATGGTGGCATGTACATGGTTTGATCTGTGCAACATTTGTGCATGATTTAAGTCAAAAATGTGCTGAATTTCGGTTAAATTCGCTAAAATTGTGGTTTGACCAGCAAGGACCCCCTTGCAACTTTCAATAGTTCGAATAAACTACGGAAACATCGCATAAAGCGAAATCTGTAAAGGAAAAGAAAAATGAGCAACATCGAAGAACGCGTAAAGAAAATCATTGTTGAACAGCTAGGTGTAGACGAAGCAGAAGTTAAAAACGAAGCTTCTTTCGTTGACGATCTAGGTGCAGATTCTCTAGATACAGTTGAGCTAGTAATGGCTCTAGAAGAGGAATTCGACACTGAGATTCCTGATGAAGAAGCTGAGAAGATCACTACTGTTCAAGCTGCTATCGACTACGTAAACAGCGCTCAGTAATATCTCTTTCCAGGCGGCCTTCTGGCCGCCTGTGTTTTTTTAAACGTCTTCTATCCTTTCAAATAGAATCACAAATATCCCGGAGAATAAAATCGTGTCCAAGCGTCGTGTTGTTGTCACTGGCATGGGTATGTTGTCACCGGTAGGCAACACCGTAGAATCTTCATGGAAAGCCCTTTTGGAGGGTAAGAGTGGTATCGTAAATATTGAACATTTCGATACAACCGATTTTTCAACTCGTTTCGCTGGCTTAGTAAAAGACTTTGATGGTAGTGAATACGTGTCTAAAAAAGATGCTAAGAAAATGGATTTGTTTATCCAATACGGCATCGTAGCAGGCATGCACGCTCTCAAAGACTCTGGTCTAGAAGTCACACCAGAAAACCAACACCGTGTCGGTGTAGCTATTGGTTCTGGTATTGGTGGTCTTGACCTAATCGAAGCGGGACATCAAGCGTTGGTAACTAAAGGCCCTCGTCGTGTAAGCCCTTTCTTTGTACCTTCGACTATCGTAAACATGGTTGCTGGCCAACTTTCTATTCTTGCTGGTCTTCGTGGTCCTAACATCGCAATCTCTACTGCATGTACGACTGGCCTTCACAATATCGGTCATGCTGCACGTATGATTGCATATGGTGACGCTGAAGCAATGGTAGCTGGTGGTGCAGAAAAAGCTTCAACTCCACTTGGTATGGCAGGCTTTGGTGCAGCTAAAGCGCTATCTACTCGTAACGATGAACCACAAAAAGCGTCACGTCCTTGGGATGTTGACCGCGATGGCTTCGTATTGGGTGACGGTGCAGGCATGATCGTTCTTGAAGAGTATGAGCATGCTAAAGCACGTGGTGCGAAAATTTATGCCGAGCTTGTTGGTTTTGGTATGAGTGGCGACGCTTACCATATGACTTCACCAAGTGAAGATGGTTCTGGTGGCGCTTTGGCTATGGAAGCTGCACTTCGTGATGCAGGCATTACTGGTGAACAAATCGGTTATGTGAACGCTCACGGTACCTCAACACCAGCTGGTGACGTTGCTGAGATCAAAGGCATTAAACGTGCTCTTGGCGAAGAAGGTGCGAAAAAAGTGCTAGTATCATCGACAAAATCGATGACAGGCCACTTGCTAGGCGCAGCTGGTTCAGCGGAAGCGATCATCACTATAATGTCTTTGGTAGATCAAATTGTCCCACCAACGATTAACCTAGATAATCCAGACCCTGAGTGCGATGTAGACCTAGTTCCACATACTGCACGCAAAGTTGACATGGAATATGCACTTTGTAACTCATTTGGATTTGGCGGTACTAACGGTTCATTGATTTTCAAAAAGATGTAACCCGCGGTAATCGTACAAGACACTTGTATTCAAACGGCTTGATGCTTAGCATTAAGCCGTTTTGTTTTTAAAGGACGAACTATGTTTTGGCGTGATGGAAATCAAGTCGACCATGTTTCAGTTACGGACAGAAGTTTTCAATATGGTGACGGTTGCTTTACAACGATTCTGACTAAGTCAGGCAAACTGCAGTTGTGGGATCAGCATGTGAAGCGAATGGAACGGGCTCTACTGCGTCTGAAGATGGCACCCGTAGATTGGCAGCAGATGAAGGTTGAACTTGAGCGAGTTGTGTCACGCAAAGCACTGGCCGGCATCAAAATACATGTAAGCCGTGGTGAAGGAGGGCGAGGTTATAGCCCTAGTGTAAATCGAGGCCCCTTGATTACTCTAAGTCAGTTCGATTTCCCTGTTGGTTATAGCGAATTACGTCAGGTCGGTCTTGAACTGTCACTTTGCGATATCGTATTGGGGTTAAACCCGTTGCTGGCGGGATTAAAGCATAACAATCGTCTGGAGCAAATCCTTGCAAAGGAAGAAGTTGAACGTAGTGGCCGTCTCGACGGAATCGTATTGGATATTAACGGTAACGTAATCGAAACCACGATGGCGAATATCTTTTGGTTTAGGGATGGTGTGCTTCACACGCCAAGTCTTGATATGGCCGGAGTAGAAGGTGTTATGCGTGAAGAAGTTTTACGAGTTGCAAATCAAGACGAGCTACCAATCTTAATCGACTCGTTTAAGCTCAACACATTGATGTCCGCAGATGAGATATTCGTTAGCAATTGTATTTTAGGGGTTGCACCCGTAACCAAAATTCAGGATGCTCAATTCCCTATTGGAAATATGACAAGACGTATTCAGGAGAAGTTAGGTCAGTGATAAAGAAGTTTTTGTTTGCAGTGGTTGTGTTAGGAGCAATTGCTTTAGGTGGCTTTTTATATATTAAACAGAGTGTAAACGAATTTATTGCTCAGCCGTTGAATATTGAACAACCACATCTTGTTACCGTGGAGCGTGGTAATAATCTCAATACGGTCATCTCAACATTTGTAGACGACCAGTGGATTAAGCCTACTCAGTTTGCATCTCTTGTTCGTCGTTTTCACCCGAACTTGACTCAAATAAAAGTGGGTACCTTCGAAGTCCTACCTGGGATGACTTTTGAGCAAGCACTCAACGCGATCATTGATGGCAAAGAATATCAACTCGCTATCACTTTTATCGAAGGGTCTACTTTCAAAGAGTGGCGAGAGCAGTTCAAACAAGCAGAATATCTTGAGCATAAGACTGATACGTTAACAGAAGCTGAAATTGCGCAGCAATTGGGTATTGAACGTGAAAAGCTAGAAGGGCTTTTTCTCGCTGAGACCTATCATTATTCTGTTGGTGATAGCGATTTAGACATCTTGAAGCGTGCTCATCGAAAGCTGAGTGTTATCCTAGAGCAGAGTTGGGACGCTCGACAAGAAAAATTACCCCTAAAGAATAGCTATGAGGCGCTAATACTCGCTTCAATCATTGAAAAAGAAACGTCGGTACCATCAGAAAGAGAGCGAGTGGCGTCCGTCTTCGTGAATCGACTCAATAAGCGTATGCGACTTCAAACCGATCCTACCGTTATTTACGGAATGGGCGATCGTTATGATGGCAATATTAGAAAGAAAGACCTCCGAGAAGCAACGCCATATAACACTTACGTCATCAATGGCTTGCCACCTACGCCAATTGCTATGCCAGGCAAAGCGTCTATCTTAGCTGCAGTAAATCCAGAAGATAGTAATTACTTGTACTTTGTTGCGAGCGGTACAGGTGGACATGTATTTTCTAAAAATCTACGAGACCACAATAGAGCGGTCCAACAATACTTAAGACAATTAAGAAGTAAAAAATGAGCCAAGCAAAATTTATCGTTATTGAAGGACTAGAAGGTGCAGGGAAAAGCACTGCGATCAGTACGTTGCGAGCTGAGTTGGATGCAGCTGGCATTCAGGACATCGTTAATACACGCGAACCTGGAGGGACTGTCCTAGCAGAAAAAATGCGAGCCTTGGTCAAAGAAGAACACGAAGGCGAGCCGTTGCAAGACCGCGCTGAGTTACTGTTGATGTATGCATCACGTATTCAGTTGGTTGAGACAGTGATCAAGCCGGCGTTAGCAAAAGGTGCTTGGGTAATTGGTGATAGACATGACATGTCTTCACAAGCATACCAAGGCGGTGGTCGTGAAATTGACCAGGCTGTGATGACTTCCCTAAAGCATATTGCCATTGGTGAATTCAAGCCCGATTTTACTTTGTATCTGGACATCGACCCACGTCTAGGTCTTGAGCGTGCACGTGGACGAGGTGAACTCGACCGAATCGAAAAAATGGACATTAGTTTCTTTGAGCGTACCCGTGAGCGCTATCTTGAAATGGCGAATAATGATGAGTCAGTTGCCATTATTGACGCAAGCCAGAAGATTGAAGACGTACAGCATTCGATCCAGCAAGCTGTGCGTACTTGGTTAGCAAAGCAAAAAGGGTAATCTATGCAAGTCTATCCATGGTTAGTACCAACTTGGTCGAAGCTTAAGGATAACCTTGAACGACAGCACGTGCCCGGAGCGATGTTGATTCAAGCTAAGGTAGGCTTAGCTCCGGAGTCAATGATTGAACGATACGTTGCAGGGTTGATGTGTCAAAACGACAAGTCTGAACCTTGCGGTTTCTGTCATTGTTGCGATCTACTTAAGGCTAGTGGACATCCTGATGTTCACTATGTGCTTCCCGAGAAAGATAAGAAATCATTATCCGTTGAGCAGATACGACAAGCAAACAAGTGGGCATTAGAGTCTTCTCAGTTTGGTCACTATCGAGTTATTGTTATTCCTCAAGCCGATCGTATGAATGCCTCGGCCGCTAATGCGCTGTTAAAAACACTCGAAGAGCCTCCGGCGCAATGTTTATTTATTTTGTCGACTGAGAACACCAAGTTATTGCTGCCAACGATCAGAAGTCGTTGTGAAGTTTGGCATGTTTCATCGCCTTCCGAACAAATGTGTATTGACTGGGTTAGCCAAGAGATAGGAAAGTCCGTTCCTCGTCATTCGGCACTACTTTGCCATTTTGAACCTATTTCGACGCGTCAGTTTGTAGAGTCGGGACAAGACAAAGAGTATCAAGCGTTAATTGGAGCCTTCATCGGTTTTATTCGTAGTGATGGTTTAGATACGAATGAATTTATTACAACGTTAACGAAGAATAGTAGCGAGCTTTCTACCCAGCTCAATTGGTTATGGTTACTTCTTAGCTGTGCTCAAAAATCTTCCTTAGGTATTGATATTCAGACCTCTTTACCTGAAGCGAGTCAAATTGCTGAAGTGTACAGTTACGAAAGCCTATATACGCATGCTCAGTCGCTGCAGGCGCTGAGTGAGCAATTACGTTCCTTCCCTGGCCTTAACATTGAATTACTCGTGGCTGATTGGCTTTATGGGTTGAACTAAGTCTAGAATTGGTCATTGCGTTATATTACTTTGAACGGCGTTGGCTAATGCGAAAGCTTGTTAATCATTATCAAATTTAAGTTAGAAAATTATGTTTGTAGATTCCCACTGCCACCTAGACAAACTCGACTATAACGATGTCCATTTGGACATTCAAGATGTTATTCAGAAAGCGAAAGCAGCGAATGTCGAGAAGTTGTTATCAGTTGGTGTGACATTAGGTTCCTTTCCAAAGATGTTGGAGTTAATCGAACCGTATTCAGAGGTTATGGCGTCATGTGGCGTCCATCCATTAGACGTTGAGAGTGACTTTTCTCTTGAGCTGTTTAAGCAATATGCCTCACATAACCGAGTGGTGGCTATTGGTGAAACAGGGCTGGATTACCACTATCAACCGGAAACAGCCGCCCTTCAGAAAACCCGATTTGAGCAACAGGTCGAGGTAGCGGTTGAGGTTAATAAGCCTCTGATTATTCATACTAGAAACGCACGTGAAGACACTTTAGCTATTCTGAAAAATGGTTCAGCTGACAAGTGTGGTGGTGTCATACATTGTTTTACAGAAGATTTGCCATTTGCTCAAGCAGCGATGGAGTTAGGCTTCTACATCTCTATCTCTGGAATTGTCACTTTTAGACAAGCCAAAGAGCTTAAAGAGGTGGTAAAACAGCTACCTTTAGAGCGATTACTTATTGAAACGGATTCGCCTTACCTAGCTCCAGTTCCTCATCGAGGGAAAGAGAATCATCCGGCTTATGTAGTTGAAGTTGCAGCATACATAGCACAGTTAAAAGGGGTTTCACTTAAAGAAGTCGGTGAAAAAACAACCCAAAACTACCACAATCTATTTTTGCGATAAAAAATAAGTTTACCACTAAGAATGATTAAAAAAGGCGCACATTGCGTCTTTTTTGTTTTCTAAAATTGAAAAAGTCAAAAAAAGTTAATGTTCACCAAATCTGTTGAGGAAAAAGTAGTGAGGCTGCACAAACTGTAATTATGTTACGTAAAATAACTTAGGAGTGTATTTTATTCACTGCGTAAAATTAATTGATGACAATATTAATATTAATAAAAACAATGACTTATTTTAATTGTAAAGCATTACATTTTGGCCGATGAACTGTGATCCAAACGTAGTTTTGAAACTAAATTTCGTAAGTGTGTAGAAACCATGAGGAGCATCAATATATATTTAGAGGCAGAAAATATAATTCAATTCGTGGTTACATTTTCTATGGGTGCTAACATTTAAGGCTACGGGGGTGTGCCGTTAGAGCCCATAAACTAATAACTTTATCAGGAGCATAAACATGTTTAAGAACCTTTTTGCTAACCTGCAAAAAGTTGGTAAGTCTCTGATGCTACCAGTGTCAGTACTACCAGTTGCAGGTATTCTACTTGGGGTAGGTGCTGCCAACCTTGGCTTCATCCCAGATGTTGTTTCTAATCTAATGGAACAAGCTGGTGGTTCAGTATTCGGCCAAATGGCTCTTCTATTCGCTGTGGGTGTTGCATTAGGCTTCACTAATAACGATGGTGTTGCAGGTCTTGCTGCAATCGTTGGTTACGGCATCATGACTGCTACGTTAAGCGTTATGGCTGGCGTAATGGGTGTTGAAAAAATCGATACAGGTGTACTAGGTGGTATCCTTGTCGGTGGTGTGGCTGCTTGGGCATTCAACCGTTTCTTCAAAATTCAGCTTCCAGAATACCTTGGCTTCTTCGCTGGTAAGCGTGCTGTGCCAATCATCACTGGTTTCACTGCAATTGCACTAGGTATCGTACTGTCTATCGTATGGCCACCAATCGGTTCTGCAATCGGTGCATTCTCTCACTGGGCTGCTGAGCAAAACCCACAACTAGCATTTGGTATCTACGGTGTTGTTGAGCGTTCTCTAATTCCATTCGGTCTACACCACGTTTGGAACGTACCATTCTTCTTCGAAGCAGGTACTTGTGTAAACGCAGCGGGCGAAACTCAAAACGGCGTACTAACTTGTTACCTAGTTGCAGACGAAGCATCTCGTGCTGCTGGTAATGGCTTCGGTCAGCTAGCGGGTGGTTACATGTTCAAGATGTTCGGTCTACCAGCTGCTGCAATCGCTATTGCACACTGTGCTAAACCTGAGAACCGCGCAAAAGTTATGGGTATCATGGCTTCTGCAGCACTAACATCGTTCCTAACAGGTATTACTGAGCCAATCGAATTCTCATTCCTATTCGTTGCTCCAGTACTATATGCAATCCACGCTCTACTAGCTGGCTCTGCATACGTTGTTGCTAACACTCTAGGCTTTGTGCATGGTACTTCATTCTCACACGGTCTAATCGACTTCCTAGTTCTTTCTGGCCACGCTCAGAAGATGGGTCTGATGATTGGTGTTGGTCTAGTTTACGCGGCAATCTACTACTTTGTATTCCGTACCGTTATCACTGCAATGGACCTTAAGACTCCAGGTCGTGAAGACGAGTCTGAAGATGCAACTGCAGCAGTTTCTGGTAACGAAATGGCTGGTGAACTAGTTGCGGCATTCGGTGGTAAAGCTAACATCACAGGCTTAGACGCATGTATTACTCGTCTACGTGTAGCGGTAGCTGACACTGAAATCGTCGACCAAGACAAGCTTAAGCAACTTGGTGCAGCAGGTGTGGTTGTAGTATCTGGTGGTGTTCAAGCTATCTTCGGTACTAAGTCAGATAACCTGAAAACAGATATGGACGAGTGGATTCGTAACCACGGCTAATCAACACGTTCAATAACAATTGAAAAGGGAAGCATTTGCTTCCCTTTTTTTTTGATCGTATGGAGTGGAAATTCTTGCTCTCTGTTTTCCTCGTCATGACATTCGGACAACTTGCCTCTCTAGAATGCCGTTATTCCAACTTACATGCCAGAAGACACAAGCTCTCAGTTAAACAGAAGAGCAGGCATGATCAATCAGAGAGCAAACCTATGAAAATTAAATTTCCTTTGGTAGTGGTATTCGCCATGGCTACCATTTCGTCATTCGCAACATTTGCAAGCAACACTGCTGGCGGCGAAGAGCAATGGCAAATTGTTGAAGAAAACCAAACTGCGGCTCCTGCGGCAAGTAAGCCTGCACAAAGCAGTCAAAAATCTAACCAGCCTAGAAGCTCATCTCGCAGTAGCGGCGGGAACTCGGGCTTCAAAATTGGGATGGGGTTTGACCAAGGATTAAGTATTGTTGGTCAAATCAATAATACCGTTAACTTTGCCGTAGGTAACGATGGCGTTGCTGCTGACTATATCTTTAGTCGTGGACAATTTGGTGGAGACGTACCTTTTAGCTGGTTTGCTGGCGTCGGTGGTCAAATTCAACGTTCTGATAAGTTTGGACCGCGCGTGGCACTTGGCGTAGAGCTCCCTTTTGCACGGAGTTGGGACGCTTACGCTCAATTAACTCCAAATCTGATGTTTGATAATAGTGATTTGAAGTTAGGTATTGGGGCGGGTATCGGTGTTAGATACAGCTTCTAAATTGAACATAAAAAAATGCCAGCATTTAGATGCTGGCATTTTTGTTTAAAAAGAAATTTTGGGTTATTTATCCATGGCTTTCTTAATGCAGTAGGATGCACCACCCCATGTGATACCAAGCCCTAAAACCATCATAAAGATTGCGCTGACTGTCATACTAAGCCTCTTTCTTACTGGTTAAATTAATCACAATTCCGACCACAACGAGTAGCCCCATAAGTCCCCATCCTAACAAAAGCAGATCCGATTGGTCGTAACCACCGTAGCCTTCGGTAAAGAGAGTCTTAAACTTCGTGGCGACGATAATTGCTAGGATGACAGGAGTAATGAATCGAAGACATACGTCGAACCAAGTACCAATAGTGAAGTCAGATATTTGATTGACATAGTCTCGTACATCAGCAATTTTCAGCAACCAAGCCATAAGGATAATTTCGATTAGGCAGCTTGCTACGATACCAACGTTATTTGCGAAATGGTCGACAAGGTCAAGCAGTAGTAGACCTCCATTAGTGGCGAAGGCCATAGAGATAACTAAGCCTGCACCACAGATAACGCTTGCCGCTTTATTTCTACGCCACTTTAGCTTGTCGATGACGGCAGATGTCACTGCTTCCATAATAGAAATGTGTGAGCTTAAACCTGCAATGACAAGTGCAAAGAAGAAAAGTGGCCCTAGGATATATGGAGCTGGTAGTAAGTTAATCGCTGCTGGTAAAGTTACAAATGCAAGACCAACCCCTGCGGTAACGACTTCAGTCAAAGGTTTACCTTGTTCTTGCGCCATATAGCCTAAAACAGAGAAAATCATGATACCTGCTAGGATTGAGAAGCCGCAGTTAATAAGGACGGTCATAAACGCATTATTGGTGATATCTGACTTCTCGGGTAAGTAACTGGAGTAGGCGAGCATGATGGCAAAGCCAATGCTCAACGTGAAGAAGATCTGCCCATAGGCGGCTGCCCAAACTTTTACATCCCAAATCTTGCTGAAGTCAGGTTCAAACATATAGTTGACGCCATCCAGTGCGCCTGGAAGGAAAATCATACGACCAATCAGCAGTAATACCATGACAAACAGTACTGGCATCATGATTTTCGCTGCGCGCTCAATACCAGATTTAACGCCTCCTGCAATTGCCGCATATGTAATGGCCCAAGCGATAAGCATCGACCCTGCTATTTTCCATTGAATATCACCAAGGTTACTCGGAGAGTTGTCACCAAGCTGCAAGTATTCACTGAAGAAAAATGCATTGGTATCGGTTCCCCAACTCTGCGTGAAAGACATACCGAAGTATGAAATAGCCCATCCAATAACCGCCACATAGTAAACGGCGATGGTCGCGGCGACACCCACCTGAAACCAACCTAGCCATTCAAACTTGCTGTTGATTTTAGCCAAGGTTGCTGGCGCAGAGCCGCGATACTTTTGACCCATACTGAACTCTAAGATCATAAAGGGGATACCGGCGGTAATCATGGCGAACAAATAGGGAATAAAGAACGCGCCACCGCCATTTTCATAAGCCATATAAGGGAAACGCCAGATATTACCAAGCCCAATGGCTGAACCTACCGCTGCAAGTATGAATCCCGCTCGAGATCCCCACTGTTCACGTTTCATAATTAACTCCTTTTAGTGAATCTTCTACATGGCATCATCTATACTCAAATCCAAATATTATTCTGGAATGTAAGTTTCTGCTTATTGATAAATGTTCAAATAATATATTTTATAAATCGGTTGTTATTTTGAATATTATTCTACAAACGTTGATTGAAATAGATGAAGCGACTGGTTTTTGTGCTTTTCAATGTTTTTTATTGAAACATTTAGCTACAAATTAAAATTAGAGTAACGTCGTTATTGCTTGATCGCAATAGATTTCACTGTGCGGGGTTGATTGGTCTATTAGTGATTAATGCTGATATATATTTTTTTGCTGGCTTTATATGTTGAGGTGTTGGAGATGTCACTCTCTCTACTTCTTTTTACTTCAATAAAATTTAGTGAAATATTCTTAAAAATTTCCTGTGATTTTATCTAGCTATATATCGCGATGTAGCATAATAGTTCACATAATGTATCAAGGGTGTTAATAAATGAGTTAAAATCTGAAACTGATGCCAAAGTTGGTTTGAAACTGATTCATCCAATTGGTTTTAAAGCCGATAAGACAGCTTTGATCTTCTGTCGGCAAGTTACAAATAGATATAGTTTCGTTGCTCACTACGGTGCCTTGCCAGCGAATCTGCCCGTTTAAAGCGAGGTTTTTGGTTAGATGGTACTCCATTCCACCAAATATACTTGCCGCAAATCCGGTGTGTGACTTAGTCCACTCCCCAGAAGTATGAGAGGCACCAAGTCCTGCTCCTATGTATGTAGAGGTTTGATCGTTAACTCGATATTCGGCGCTACTTTGAAACTGGAGGTATTGAATTCGAGAGTCCAAGTTCAAGGTATCTAATGAAGAGTCTTGTTGAGAGTAAAATACGCCCATTCGTCCATTGCGAAACGGAAACTCAATTGCTAATGCTGCATTTGCCGATGGAGAAATATCATAACTCTCACCATTGCCGTTTTCGGCAGCACCTCCCATCGAGTAGCCAATAAACGGTGTCACAATGACATTGGCACAACTGGAAAAGCTTAAGAGTGTTGTGGCAAGGGGGAGCAGTAAGAACCTGTATGTCATTTTTGCATTCCTATAAATAAGAACTGATTGGCTACAATTCACGTCTGGGATGTACTAGTTTTAATTATAGTGTGACATTAACGTCATAAATTTGAAGTGGTTACCTGTATATTGTAATTGTATGTCACAATAGTAATTAAAATGTTACAACTGGAGGTGTTATGGAATACGATCTTAAACTAGCTCTGACGATCACGACGGTTGCGTTCAGCACCATTGTTACGTTTGGACTTATCGCGATCCTAACTGCATAAGATTTATATGGCGAATCTTGGGTTAATTACCAATACCCGAACCGTCATAGATGATGCTCAGTTACAAAAATATATTGGCGGTAAAACGGCGTTAGTTGCACAGGGAGGAGGCCAGCGAGGTATCTTCACATCTGGTGTGCTAGACGCCTTTTTGTTGTCTAATTTTGACCCATTTGATGAGTTTTATGGGACTTCAGCTGGCGCTTTGAACATTTGCGCTTACCTTTCTAGACAAGCCGGCCTCGGCAAGTCTTTTATTCTCGACCTCACCACTGATCCACAGTTTTTTAATCTGTTTAGCTTTATTCGTCGCAAACAGTATCTCAACTTAGAATGGGCGCTCGACAGAATTTGTGAGTATCCGTATAAGTTAGATATCGACATGGGGCGAAGGGTCATTGGTCAGCGAAGAGCATTCGCAGCGGTCACCGATGTTTCGACTCTCAAAGATCACTATTTCCCAATGTTGCAAGATAATTGGTATCAAGTGCTGATGGCCACAAGTGCGATTCCCAATTTATTTGAGGGTTCGGTAACATTGAATCAACAAGCATTCATCGATGGAGGGGTGTCTGCGTCAATACCCGTTCAAGAAGCGTGGCGACAAGAGAACCGCACGATCGTCGTAATTCGAACAGAAGAGTGTGGAGGTGAAGATACTCCAGTGGTGGATGATCAACCCGTTGCCACCGAACCACCAACTTGGTTCAGGGAGTCACTTAACGGCTTACAGCTACAGTGGCAAGAAAAAATACAAAGTTGGTCTAATGATTGGAATGGCTTCTTTGATAACCAAATATTAAAAGCTCAGGAAAGTAAGCATGCACAACATCTCAACCTAATTAACGGTGGTCGATGGCTGTTCGGCGCTGCAGATATTTACCGTCTCAGTCATTTATTCGGAGAAAAGTTTGATTCTGGGTTAGCCGATATGCTCATGGTGCATTACCAAACATATGCGTTAACTCAAGAGTTCTTGAAAACCCCTCCTGATGACTGCTTCGTACTACAAATTGCTCCAGAAGTTGCTTTAAAAACCGCTTCTTTAATGAGTGATCCTGAGGATATTCTACATGACTATCAACTTGGGCTTGATGCTGGATTCCGTTTTGTCGAGCGTTATAATCTTGCAAGTATCACTCAAGTAAACGCTTCAGAAACGTCTGACCTTTGGCTGCCATCTCAAACAGGTTAGTTATTGTTCGTCGTGAAAAAAGCGCTGATATTGTTAACAGCTCTTTAATCATCTATTGATTGTTTTTTATACGTCAGATTTTATTGATGCCTTTGCCAATCAATGTCGTATGGTGATTTGAGCCCCAAAGATTCATCTATATGCGTGATATTTGTCACGGCAATCCATTAAACTGCTTCACAATTACTTCGCAAAGTAAAAAAATTAATAGGTTGTTGTTTTTTGGAGTGCAAAATGTACATGGCTCAACCCGGGCACATTGATCATATCAAGCAGATCAATGCTGGTCGTGTGTATAAACTGATAGACCAATTTGGGCCTATTTCGCGAATCGATTTATCAAAACTCAGTAGTTTGGCTCCGGCTAGTATTACTAAAATCACTCGTGAACTTATTGATGCACACCTAATACACGAAACCACCGTTCAGGAGGCGACCAGTCGAGGTCGTCCAGCTGTTGGATTGCAAACCAACAATCAAGGTTGGCAGTTCCTTTCCATGCGGTTGGGGCGAGGCTACCTATCTATTGCGTTGCACGAGCTTGGCGGCGACGTTCTTATCGATACCAAAATAGAAATTCATGAAGTGGATCAGGAAGATGTACTTGCGAGACTGCTTTATGAAATTGATGACTTCTTTGAAAGTTACAATGAGCAACTCGATCGTGTTACCAGTATTGCGTTGACGTTGCCCGGTTTGGTGAATTCCGATCAAGGCATTGTGTTGCAAATGCCCCATTACAATGTAAAGAACTTAAACATTGGTGAGGAAATTTTTAAAGCAACAGGATTGCCTGTTTTCGTAGCGAATGATACTCGGGCGTGGGCATTGGCGGAAAACCTCTTTGGGCACTCTCAAGATTGCGATAACTCAGTGTTAATCTCAATTCACCACGGGCTAGGTGCCGGAATCATATTAGATGGTCGTGTATTACAAGGTCGTCACGGTAATATCGGTGAGTTAGGGCATATCCAGATCGATCGCAACGGCGCACCTTGTCACTGTGGCAACAGAGGCTGCCTTGAAACTGTTGCTAGTTCACAAGCTATCAGGGATGAAGTCTCTAAGAGATTAGCGAAAGGCGAAGCGTCGGTTCTTTCTGAATGCGAAGACATTACAGTCGAAGCTATTTGTGAAGCGGCGGCGAATGGTGACGCTCTAGCGATCGGGGTGATAGAGAAACTAGGTGAACATTTAGGTTCTGCAATTGCTATTGTCATCAACCTTTTCAATCCTGAAAAGGTATTGATTGGTGGCGTTATCAATCAAGCGAAATCGATTTTATATCCCGCCATTGAGCGTTGTATCGCAGAGCAAAGCCTCCCTGTTTATACTCAAGATCTACAACTTGTGGAGTCTCGTTTTTATAAACAAGCAACAATGCCGGGAGCCGCTTTGGTGAAACAAGCACTATATGATGGCTTGCTGCTGATGAAAGTGATTGAAGGATAAGGCTTTTCACCATTTTTGTAGACGGTCATACTTTTCTATACAAAGTCAGTAAACTTCTTGTGCTTCCTGCCGATTACATGAGATAAGAGTTTTAGTTCGTGTTTTGCCAAGGAAGCCTCATGTCGAGCGTTTTAAGTTCAGTAGATCAGCGTACCCAGTTAGTGGGAGAAAATAGATTAGAGCTGTTAATGTTTACGCTTAACAGCCGTCAAACTTTCGCTATCAACGTATTCAAAGTAAAGGAAGTGCTAAAGCTTCCTGCATTAACTCAACTTCCAGGCTCTCATTCTAGTATTCGCGGTGTGGCTTCTCTGCGTGGTGAGTCCGTTCCGGTGATTGATTTACGTCGCGCTATCGGTTTTCCACCAGCTAAAGACGATGGTGACCAAAACCTGATTATCACTGAGTACAATCGATCTGTTCAGGGCTTTTTAGTTGGTGAAGTGAAGAATATTGTTAATACTGCTTGGACAGAGATTCAACCTCCGCCTCGTACAGTCGGTCGTGCAAACTACTTAACTGCGATCACTAAGGTTGAAGAGAATCAGCAAGTCAATCTAGTTGAAATCATTGATGTTGAAAAAGTACTAGCAGAGATCATCGACTACGATGTGTCGATTTCTGAGCATACCCTTGACCGCAGCTTATTACCTCACTTGTCAGGTAAAAAAATTCTTATCGTTGATGACTCTTCCACGGCTCGTAATCAAGTGAAAGGCACATTGGATCAGCTTGGCGTCGAGATCATTGAGTGCTTCGATGGCGCGATGGCTTTCAACCTTCTCAAGCAATGGTGTGATGAGGGGATTGATGTATGTAATGAACTGTTGATGATGATTACAGATGCAGAAATGCCGGAAATGGACGGCTACAAACTAACGCATGAAGTTAGAAGTGATCCTAGAATGCGAGATTTGTTTATTACTTTGAATACCTCGCTCAGTGGTAGCTTTAATGATGCGATGGTAGAGAAAGTCGGTTGTGACCGTTTTATTTCTAAGTTTCAACCTGATTTACTGGTTGAAGTTGTGCAAGACCGTATGCGAGAGACATTGTAATTGTTTCGCATCGCAAAATAAATTACGCTGTACGTTAAAAATAAGCTATAATTTGGTTGTATTATGGTCAAAAGCCATAAGAGTCATAAATAAATTTTAACTACCAGCTAAAGGTTGTTCCATCAGAATGATTTGGTTAACTTCTAAGGTCTTAATGACGTTAAGTTTACTCATTTTCAAGGAATGGAAGAAAAGACGTACGGAAGCGGCAGTCGAAGCGGATCTATGATTCAATATGATTTAAAACGGGAGCAATAGCTCCCGTTTTTTCGTTTTATGATTTGCAATCAGTGGAACTCTCTTGACTGTATCTTAAGATCAGAAAGTTGCTCGGTCATATCGATCAAGCGTCCAGCTATTACGTGGATGACTTGCCCCTCACGTTCTAAAATCCCTTTCACCTTAAGGATTTTAGCGGTGAGGTACTGTTTTTTCTGAGCTCTTGCGGTGGCTTGCCAAACAACAACATTAATATTGCCGGTATCATCTTCGAGTGTAAAAAAGGTCACGCCTGCTGCGGTGCCTGGTGACTGTTTTCCAGTGACAGTACCCACTACGGTGACCAAAGACTTGTGTGGCTTCAAAGTAAGGTCCCGCATACGAGTAAAGCGTCCTAACTTGCCAGCTTGGTCCAAGAGGGTGATGGGATGTTGATTGAGGGACACGTTCATTGCAGAGAAATCCTCTAACATATCTTCAATTGGCGATGGCTGGTGGGGGAGTGACGAATCATCACTCTTCTCCGCTTTAAACAAGGGTAAATCCTGTAAATTATCCATCATCGCCCATCGTGTAGCGTAACGATGCCCTGATATGGCTTTCAGGGCATTAGCTGAGGCGAGTATTTCTAACTCACGACGATTCAGTCCAAGCTGTTTAATTTGCGTCGCTGTCGTGAAGCCCTCGCGAGGCCTATGTTGTAGCAGGCGTTGCATACTCGATTCACTGAGCCCGTTAACTTGTCTAAAGCCAAGTTGTAGTACTAAGCCTTGTGGTGTCGATCTTAAATAGTGATGGTATTGCGAGTAATTGACGCACACCGGGGCAATAGAAACATGATGCCGTTTAGCGTCTTGGAGCAGTTGTGATGAGCTGTAAAAGCCCATAGGCAGACTATTGAGTAACGCGGTATAAAAAGCATCTGGGTAATAGTGTTTAAGCCAAGCGCTACAATAAGCAAGCACGGCAAAAGAGGCCGAGTGACTTTCCGGAAAGCCATACTCACCGAATCCACATATTTGCTCAAATAGTCGCTCGGCAAATTCGGTCTCATAGCCTTTGGCCTGCATACCTTGAATCAATTTAGAGCGAAACTTAAATAAATCGCCATTTTTCTTCCAAGCTGCCATGGCTCTGCGTAGTTGATCCGCTTCACCGCCAGTGAACCCTGCTGCAACCATCGCAAGCTTGATGACCTGTTCTTGAAAAATAGGCACCCCTAGAGTGCGAGAAAGGACAGATTCGACTTCTTTGGAAGGGTAAGAAATGGCTTCTTCTCCGTTTCTACGTTTCAAAAAGGGATGAACCATATCCCCTTGTATCGGCCCGGGCCTCACAATGGCAATCTGAATGACCAAATCGTAATACGTAGCGGGCTTTAAACGTGGCAACATGCTCATTTGTGCTCGTGATTCGATTTGGAATACGCCAATAGTGTCGGCGCGTTGAATCATGGCATACACATTAGGATCATCTTGTCGACGGGTGATGTCTGCAATGGTCAGTGTTCGACCGTAGTGTTTATTGATCAACTGAAAACATTTGCGGATTGCGGTTAGCATTCCCAAGGCAAGGACATCGACTTTGAGTAGACCAAGACTCTCAAGATCATCCTTATCCCATTGAATGACAGTACGTTCAGCCATAGCAGCATTTTCTACTGGAACCAATTCATAAAGTGGCCCTGATGAAATGACAAATCCACCCACATGTTGCGAGAGGTGCCGTGGAAAACCTGTGATCTCATTGACGAGCTCAATAAACTGCTGGCCTTTCAGAGAATCAGGCTTCAGCCCTAGCTCGACAAGTTGAGCTTGCCAACCTTGTGAGCGATCACGGCGGTTGATGTTCTTGATGAAATAATCGAGTTGAGTGTCGCTAACCCCTAAGGCTTTACCTACATCACGCACAGCACTTTTAAAACGATAAGAGATCACGGTCGCTGCAAGGGCAGCACGCTCTCGTCCATACTTTTGATAGATGTACTGTATTACTTCCTCGCGACGCTCATGTTCAAAATCAACGTCGATATCGGGTGGCTCATTACGTTCTTTACTAATGAAACGCTCAAACAGGACAGAGATTTGTCTTGGATCAACGGCGGTTATTTCTAAGCAGTAACAGACGATAGAGTTCGCCGCTGAACCTCGTCCTTGGTAAAGGATGCCTTGTTGTTTGGCAAACATGACGATGTCATGAATAGTGAGAAAGAAAAACGGATAATCCAGTTCCTCAATCAAGGCTAATTCTTTATTAATGGTTTGTTCCACATGTGAAGGAAGTCCTTCGGGGAATCGCTGTGCTTTACCACGCTCGACTAACTCTCTGAGATACCCCATTGGTGTTTTTCCGTTAGGGATAAGCTCACTAGGATATTCGTAACGAAGTTTGCTGAGCTTAAACTCACATAAGCTTGCAATATATACACTCTCGTTTAACCACTCAGAGCGGTACAGTTTCTCCAATTTAGTTTTGGGTCTTAAGCTTCGCTCGGTATTAACCAGTAAGTGACTGCATACTTTTTCGATAGAGGTATTGAGTTTTATCGCGGTTAATGTGTGTTGCAGCGGAAGCCGAGTTGCGGTGTGCATCAGAACGCCACCACAAGCGGTAATGGGGAGCTGCAAATCAACAGACAGTGTCTCGCAATGTTGTATATAGCGGTGTTCATTGGAGGTTAGGTGACGTTGTAAGCCAATCCAAAGACGTTGGTGGTGATACTGTACCAACCAGCGACCCCATCTCACATCAGACTCTCTGCCTGTCGGTAGCCATAGAATAAGACAATGACGCAATGACATGATGTCCCACTCTGATAGTTGGTAATCACCTTTCTCGCAGCGCCGTCTAGCATTCGTGATAATACGGCAGAGTTCAGCGTAGGCTTCCCGTGTTGGACTAAGTAAAATGAACTGACACTCATCATTGAGCCAAAACATGCTACCGACGATTTGTTTTAGCGATAGACCATGCTGCTTAATGGCGGTATGAGCCCGCACTGCACCTGCGATGGAGCATTCATCCGTAATAGCAATAGCGGAATACTGTAAGAACTCTGCTTGCAATACTAGTTCTTCGGCGTGAGAAGCACCGGTTAAAAACGAAAAGTTGCTTTGGCAAAATAATTCGGCGTATTTCATATCTGTTTTACTTTTCCGGACTAACTGAATAACCCATGAATAAACCACTGCTTATCTTCGGTTCGAAACAACCACAACCATTGTCCTTGTTCGTTACGAGCAACGTAGTAATCACGCTTAATGTCATTACCATCCCACCAACCGCTGATGATTCTCTCTGGCCCTAAAATGACAGAAACACGCTGCTCTAATAGAACTGGCTTAGGGTAGAGCAAGCTAGGGCGGAGCTTTTTGAGTAAGTAGGTATTTACCTCGGCTTTATCATTGGCTGTTGGCGTCATAGGTTGGGTGGCAAATTCAGGTCTTGGATCGTCAGTGAGCTTGAGGGATGTGACCGCTTGTAAGCCAAGCTTGGCTTGTAAGGTCGATATGAGCTCAAGGCTAGTTTGACTTCCTTTCACACCATCAAAGAGATCGTGTTCATTCACCTGAGTTTCTTCAGCTCGAACGATAGAAAGCGTTAAGCCATTTACGGGACCATCAAGCTGGATACTCTCCAAAGTTAACCTAGAAAGTGCTTGCCATTTCGTGGCCAGGTAATCGCCTTGAGCGGAATGAAAAGTCACAGGCTTATCGCCATGATCTCGTTGATGTAACGTGAGCTGTAATTCAAACGCGACCTTGTCACGAAGCTTCAAAAATACCTCTAATTGCTTGAATAACCGCGTCAATGGTTTTTGCAGCCAGTCGATATTTTCAATATCAAACAGCAACTCCAGATATTGGCTAAAGTGCTCTTCAGGGTGGTAAAACTCCACAGGATGCTTAAATTGGCCAGTCAGTCTTCCTACATAGTTGACGAGGTCGATATCAAAACGTTTTGCTACTTCGGGTAAAGGTAGTATTAGTAAATCGTCGATGGTCTGAATGCCGACTCGTTGTAATTTCTCTACTTGTTTATTCGGTAGCTCAGTACATGTTAAGGGGTAGCTCAGGATGGCTTGTTTCAGATGAGTGAGCTGTGGCTCAATCCAGTTTTTACCTTGTTTTGCCATTAACATCGCACTGAAAGGTGACTGGCCTGTAGAGTAAAACGTTTGAACCTCAAGATGGCTAAGGTGTGCGTATAGAGTCGACCAATAATTGTCGATGCCATCATAGAGTGAAAGCATATTAGTTACTTTGATTAACAATCCATTAGGCGGAAATAGGCAAATATCAGAGGTGATCATATACAACCATTGAGCGATATCACTCAACCGATTGGCTTCCATTTCTGGGTCGTATGGGTGTACTTGAAGATCCTGGCAAAGTGCGGCTGCACTGCCAAGCCCCATTCCTAATTTAACACCTTGTTCAAGGGCATACTGGTTGGCTTGAATGACTTCATGGCGGCGACCATCGACGATAGCAACAGCGACATCAGCATCATGGTTGCTGTCTTTATTATGAAATAGAGTGTCGAGTTGCAGAGTCGGGAAATGCAAATATAACCACAGTAACATCGTTGTTCCACTTATCCTTGTTGCTGCATTGGGAAAGGAATCACGGTAGAAGTATGAGGTTTTGTAGAAAGTGTTAACTCAGGCCAATAAGTGCTCATATCAATAACAAAACTGTCTCGAACAAAGCCGCCTTTACGTTTAGTGATAGAGATGGAAAGCCCTGTCTCATGAGGAGTCAAATTCAAACTCAAGGAGACGGGTAGTGAGAATACTTGTGATGTGCTTCCGGATAAGGCTGGCTTAAATAAGAACTGTAAGCAGTGTCCGACTTCACTAGCTACTTGTAAGCGCTTTGCTTGATGGATTTCGAGCCCATCTTGCCATAAACAGACACCACAACATGCGCCACTCTTTAAGCATTGCTCTGCTGCCCAGAGTGCGTGTTTCCCAGATTCAGGATAAATCAGCAAGATCTTGGCAGGATCAATTCCTTGAGCGTATAGGTATTCCGCACATAGATAACCAGGCGGGTTGATGAACACCAGAAGTCGTTCTGTTGTTTGTGCTTGTGCGTAGGGCATCAATAGTCTCAGTTCACCGATACCAAGGGGTGATTGAATATCAATAACACCAGAAGTTGGGAAGCCTCCACCTAAACGACTATCTAGTTCAGCAAACCCTGTTGAATGACACTCAATGAAAGACTCGGCTCTTGCCCCTTTCCAAATCAATTGTTTACTTTGTAATTCGCTAATCAATTCATGCATAATAAATACCTGTATATACGTACAGTATATAATAATTCTTAACGGCTGCAAGCCTTGTATTATCGGGAGGTACACGAATATTAGGAGACAGTTAACATAAACAAAGCGTTAGCCGAATTTAGTGGTAACAAAAAACACGAAAAAAGCAGTGTTCAGACTAGAGCAAATATTTTAATCTCAAAGGAAGATTGCACCATCGTCGGTTCGGATAGGAGAAGTGGTCGTGTTCAAACAAAATGAAAAATACTCGTTGATTGTACAAGGAGGCGGCCAAAAAGGGGCGTTTGCTGCGGGTGTACTTGATAAATTTATCGATGTGAATTTTGACCCATTCTCACTCTATATTGGCACATCGGCAGGGGCATTGAATGTCTCTTCTTTTGTTACTAAGCAACGTGGTCTAGGGCTAGATTTCATTATGAATTACACCACCCGAGACCGATTTTTCGACTTCAATAAGTTCCTACAAAAACAGCAGCCAATGGATTTGGACTGGGCGTTTGAGTTTGTAAACAGTGGTGAATTTCCTTTGGATCTTGCTAAGGGTGAGCAGTACCTTGGTGAGGATAGAATCGCACTCGCTTGTATTACCGATGTTGAAGAGCTTAAAGATTACTACTATCCGATTTTTGCGGAGAATTGGTTTGATGTACTAAGAGCAACCTGTGCCATTCCAATGCTCTATTATCATGACATTGAATTTGATGGTAAAAAATGGGTCGATGGTGGTGTCTCAGCGACTATCCCAGTAGAAGAGTCTTACCGTCGAGGGATAAACAACATGGTGGTCATCAGTACCATTCCGCAGCCGAAACAGCAACATGCGGTGACTGCGTCAGTAAAAGATTCACTAGATAAGTGGAAGAAAGAACTTGAAGCAGGGTTGGATACTCACATTAACCACTTAAAAATCTCTGGCACTAAGGAAAAGTTGTCAGAATTCCATAAGAACTTTTCTGAGAAGTTAGAGAGCATTAAAGCGGATTATCAACGCTTAACAGGACCACGCTTGGAATCATACCGAGAGCAGAACAAACTCAAAGCGGCCGATAAACTTAAGTTATCTAATTGGATCCAAGACAAAGAAAAGCTTAGCCGACTGATCGACATTCAAAACAAGCGTGTACCTTTCAGTCGCAGCGGTACAAGTCATTTGGATATGTTGGTGTCTCACTATGCTAATCATGCGGAAGTGGAGCAGTTTCTGTTATCACCACCGGAGGATGTAAACCTATGGCACATTCAACCGAAACATGAATTATCGTCAAAAGGGTTGCTGAGCCAGAAAGACCAAATAATGGAAGATTATGAGCACGGTTTTGCAATGGCAGGGGAGTTTCTGTCAGAGCATCATAATGTGAGTCGTTGATGCAAATGGTGAATACCCGTCATTCTTAGATCTACTGAGAATGACGGATTCATGGAAAAATATTAGCTAACCACTCGCTTTGGCTGAGCGTCAATGCACTGACCATTAACGTCGGTGACACTAGGGTCCATCAGGTGTAGATACAATGGCATAATATCTTTCGGTGTTTTGAGCGTATTGGCGTCTTCTCCTGGATACGCTTTTTCACGCATACGAGTACGTGTAGCACCAGGATTGATTGCATTGACTCGAATTTCAGTATCACTAAGTTCATCCGCTAAAATTTGCATCATGCCTTCTGTTGCAAACTTAGAAATCGCATAAGTGCCCCAGAAAGCACGACCTGAATGGCCAACGGTAGAGGAAGTGAAGATTACTCGTCCTGCCTCTGCTTTTTTCAGTGCAGGCAGCAAGGCTTGCGTCATCAGAAACTCAGACTTGACGTTAATTTTCATCACGTCGTCGAAGGTCTCTTCGTCAATTTGATCGAAAGGGCTTAATGTGCCCAAGACGCTGGCGTTGTGGAGAATGCCATCGAGTTTTCCAAATTGTCCTTCAATCGTTTCCGCCATATCGATGTAATTCTGCTTAGTTGCACCCTTTAGATCTAACGGGATGATAGCGGGTTGTGGGTAGCCTGCATTCTCAATTTCGTCGTAGAGGTACTCTAAATTCTTAACATTACGACCCAATAAAATGACTGTTGCGCCATGTTCGGCATAACTCAAAGCAGCTTGGCGACCAATGCCGGCACCAGCGCCTGTGACTAGAATAACTTTACCTTTTAGCGCCTCAGGAGCGGTTGAATATTCCACTGAACACTTCCTTAGTTTTGAATAATTCTTGGTAATCGTGACAAGATGGTTACAATACACTAATTCGTCGTACAGGGGATTAACACATTGGAATTTTTATTAGACTACGGATTATTTTTAGCCAAGATCGTGACTGTTGTCGTAGCGATTGTCGCGTTGTTGGTTATTGCTAAGTCAGTTGGTGGACGCTCTGGTGGCGCAAAAGGCGAACTTGAAATCACTAACTTAACTGAACAACGTAAACAAACAGTAGAGCAATTAGAACACCACTTACACGATGACGCGTTCATCAAAGCTCGTGATAAAGCAGAAAAGAAAGCGGAAAAAGAGAAAACCAAGCAGCGCGAGAAAGAGATTAAAAAAGCGTCAAAAGATGGTGAGCTTGATAGCAAACGCGAACCACACCTATTTGTTCTCGACTTTAATGGCAGCATTGATGCGAAAGAAGTGGCATCGCTACGTGAAGAAGTGAGCGCGATTCTGGCTGTAGCGCGTGATGGCGACGAAGTACTAGTACGCCTTGAATCCGGTGGCGGTATGGTTCATGCGTATGGTTTGGCATCTTCACAGCTTGACCGTATTAAAGCGGCGAAATTACCTTTGACTATCGCTGTAGACAAGGTGGCAGCAAGTGGTGGTTATATGATGGCGTGTATTGCTGACAAGATTGTCTCAGCGCCATTTGCTGTTGTTGGTTCTATTGGCGTGATTGCACAATTGCCGAACTTCAATAAGTTATTGAAGAAAAATGATATCGAATTTGAACAGCTTACAGCGGGTGAGTACAAGCGCACGCTGACAATGTTTGGCGAAAACACGGATAAAGCTCGTGACAAGTTCAAACAAGAACTAGAAGAAACGCACGGTCTGTTTAAAGACTTTATTCGCGAACATCGTCCGGCTCTCGACTTGGATAAAGTTGCGACGGGTGAGCACTGGTTTGGTACTCAAGCCAAAGAGCTAGGGCTGGTGGATGAAATTAAAGCATCGGATGATATTGTTATCGAAGCGTGTAAGGACAAAACCGTGTTGTCTATCCACTATGTTCAAAAGAAGAAGATCACCGATAAACTGGCAGGTGTAGCGGGCGAGGCTGCCGATAACGTGCTACTAAAACTGATTAGCCGCGGCCAAAAACCAATAGTATAAATACATTTAATGAATAGAGCGCCAACAAGGTTATTTGTTGGCGCTTTTTTATGTTTGAAGGTAAAGAAAATGGCATCTTGAGGCTATTGGGTATATAATTCTGCGCCGTAAAATTAAGAACAAAAATGAGTTGGACCTTCAAAGTCGAGCTTATGAAAAAACAACGTGGAGTAAAACATGTCCTCAAACACACCAGTGATTACTGTGGATGGACCAAGTGGTGCTGGCAAAGGCACACTGTGTATGTTGCTAGCTGAGAAATTAGGCTATCACTTACTGGATTCTGGGGCGATTTACCGCGTTTTAGCGTTAGCTGCAATTCATCATGGCGTGGATCTTGAGTCTGAAGACGCGCTAGTCCCATTGGCGATGCACCTAGATGTGCAGTTTGTCGCTGAAGGAGAACTGGTTAAAGTGATCCTTGAAGGTGAAGATGTGTCAGGTGAACTTCGTAAAGAAGAAACTGGCAATGCGGCATCAAAAATCGCAGCGCTGCCTCGCGTAAGAGAAGCTCTGCTACGTCGTCAGAGAGCATTTAATGTCGAGCCTGGTTTGGTGGCCGATGGTCGTGATATGGGAACTGTTGTTTTCCCTGAAGCACCAGTAAAAATCTTTCTAGATGCAAGTGCAGAAGAAAGAGCGCAAAGGCGTTTTAAGCAGTTGCAACTAAAGGGTTTAGATGTTAGATTTGACGACCTTTTGAGCGAGATCGAAGAACGAGACTATCGAGATCGTAACCGTGCGGTTGCACCTCTTCGTCCTGCAGATGACGCTCTAGTGCTAGATTCTACTTCGCTAAACATCGAGCAAGTGTTGGAAAAAGCGCTACAATATATCGAATCTAAACTCACGAAGTAGCCTCTATTAGGCATAGACTTGGTGAGCTTTGAGCCGTTGGTCGCAAGGATGATGACCGACTAAATTATCAACCCCATGCGGTAGGATGCCCATGGACGTTTACTTATTGAAGATTAAATAATGACTGAATCTTTTGCTCAACTCTTTGAAGAGTTTCTAAACGAAACAGAATTCCAACAAGGTAGTATCGTTAAAGGTACTGTAGTAGCTATCGAGAACGGTTTCGTTCTTGTTGACGCTGGCCTTAAGTCTGAGTCTGCTATCCCTGCTGAACAGTTCAAGAACGCTGCTGGCGAACTTGAAGTTGAAGTTGGTGCTGAAGTAGACGTAGCTCTAGACGCTGTTGAAGACGGTTTCGGTGAAACTCAACTTTCTCGTGAGAAAGCGAAGCGTCACGAAGCTTGGATCGTTCTTGAGAAAGCTTACGAAGAAGCTGAAACTGTTGTTGGTATCATCAACGGTAAAGTTAAAGGCGGTTTCACTGTTGAACTAAACGGTATCCGTGCTTTCCTTCCTGGTTCTCTTGTTGACGTGCGTCCAATCCGTGACACTGCTCACCTAGAAAACAAAGAGCTAGAGTTCAAAGTTATCAAGCTAGACCAGAAGCGTAACAACGTTGTTGTTTCTCGTCGTGCTGTTATCGAATCTGAAAACAGCGTTGAGCGTGACGAACTTCTTGAGACTCTACAAGAAGGTACTGAAGTTAAAGGTATCGTTAAGAACCTTACTGACTACGGTGCATTCGTTGACCTTGGCGGTGTTGACGGTCTTCTACACATCACTGATATGGCGTGGAAGCGTGTTAAGCACCCATCTGAGATCGTTAACGTTGGTGACGAGATCCTAGTTAAAGTTCTTAAGTTCGACCGTGAGCGTACTCGCGTATCACTAGGTCTTAAGCAGCTAGGCGAAGATCCATGGGTAGCAATCGCTAAGCGTTACCCAGAAGGTCACAAGCTAACTGGTCGTGTTACTAACCTAACTGACTACGGCTGCTTCGTTGAAATCGAAGAAGGCGTTGAAGGTCTAGTACACGTTTCAGAAATGGATTGGACTAACAAGAACATTCACCCATCTAAAGTTGTTAATGTTGGCGACGAAGTTGAGGTTATGGTTCTTGATATCGACGAAGAACGTCGTCGTATCTCTCTAGGTCTGAAACAGTGTAAAGCTAACCCATGGCAGTCATTCGCTGAAATGCAAGCTAAGGGCGACAAAGTTACTGGTAAGATCAAGTCTATCACTGACTTTGGTATCTTCATCGGTCTAGAAGGCGGCATCGACGGTCTAGTTCACCTATCTGACATTTCTTGGAATGTTGCTGGTGAAGAAGCAGTTCGTGAGTACAAGAAAGGTGACGAGATCTCTGCAGTTGTTCTAGCAGTAGACGCTGAGCGTGAGCGTATCTCTCTAGGCGTTAAGCAAATGGAAAATGACCCATTCAATGCTTACGTTGCAGACACTAAGAAAGGTACTCTAGTAAACGGTACTGTTACTGCAGTTGACGCTAAAGGTGCTACTATCGAACTAGAAGAAGGTGTAGAAGGCTACATCCGTGCTTCTGAAGTATCACGTGACCGCGTTGAAGATGCGTCTCTAATCCTAAGCGTTGGCGACAGCGTTGAAGCGAAGTTCACAGGTGTTGACCGTAAGAACCGCGTAATCAACCTATCTGTTAAAGCTAAAGATGAAGCTGAAGAGCAAGAAGCAATGGCTTCACTGAACAAGCAAGAAGAAGGCGCGTTCGGTAATGCTATGGCTGATGCATTCAAAGCTGCTAAAGGCGAATAATTTACGCCATTAGTGAAAAAGGAGCCGTAAGGCTCCTTTTTTTTGTTTTTATCTTTTCAAAATATAGACTATTATCAATTTATACAGGCAGTTAGTGCACTGTTGTTGTAAAATGACAAATAGACCACTATTCACTGAATATAAAGATACTAAAGATAAAGAGTAACGAGGGTACCTACCTATGACTAAGTCTGAACTGATAGAAAGACTCTGCGCGGAGCAAACTCATTTGTCCGCAAAGGAAATTGAAGATGCGGTAAAAGATATTCTAGAACATATGGCCAATACGTTAGAGAGCGGTGACCGTATTGAAATCCGCGGTTTTGGTAGCTTTTCTCTTCACTACCGTGAACCTCGTGTAGGTCGCAACCCTAAAACTGGTGATAAAGTGGAACTTGATGGTAAATACGTACCACACTTCAAACCAGGTAAAGAGTTACGTGAGCGCGTGAACGACAGTCTATAAATACTCGTTAATCGATAAAACGGCATACTTATTAGTGTGCCGTTTTGTTTTGTGGTCGAGTGCGCATAGTCGTTTAATTATCACCAAAGGTGCATACAGAATAGTCTATATACTCTAATTTTAGCCACGATTAACAAGATTATTGTTAGAGGGCATGGTGTGTGAATCCAATTTCCTGCATAATCGTAGCTATCCAATAACTGTGGTAAAAACGCATGAAGATTATAAAAATAGTTTTACTGATAGTACTTTTTTTAGTGACCTTAGCTCTTGGCTCACAGAACCAAGAAGTGGTGACTTTTAACTATTTGCTGGCCCAAGGTGATTTCCATCTATCGACCTTGCTGGGTAGTGTGTTTGTCGTAGGTTTTGTTATCTCTTGGGTTATTTTTGGCAGCTTACACCTCAAGTCTCAATTGACGGTACGCAAGTTAAAGAAACAGTTAGCGAAACAAAAACCATCAGAATCTAAAGAAGTGGTTAGCTCAAATAGCTAATCAAACACAAAGGGTTAGGGTCTATTTACTAAATGCTTGAGCTATTATTCCTGCTTCTTCCGATAGCTGCAGCCTATGGTTGGTACATGGGTCAGCGCAGCGTGAAGCATGATCGACAGGAGCAATCGCATCAAATATCTCGTCAATATATGACGGGCCTTAACCTATTGCTATCTGATCAATCGGATAAAGCGGTTGATCACTTTATCGAACTGCTACAAGTCGATAATGAGACTATTGATACTCACCTAGCTTTAGGTAACTTATTTCGTTCACGCGGCGAAGTAGACCGAGCCATTCGAATTCACCAAAACCTTATCTCCCGTTCTGGGTTAACCATCGATCAGAAAAACCTCGCTCTACAACAGCTTGCCAAAGACTATATGGTGTCAGGTTTTCTTGATCGTGCAGAAAAGATCTTCGTTCAATTGGTTGATGAACCTGAACATCGTGAAGCTGCTCTAACGCAATTACTGGCAATCTATCAGCAAACCAGTGAGTGGCATAAAGCGATTGAGTACGCCACAGCATTACAAAAGATGGGCAAGAAGCGAGTGAAGAACAGCATCGCTCATTTTTGGTGTGAGTTGGCTATGATCGAAAAAGCCGATGGTAATACTAATAAGGCGATCCAAAACTTTAAAAAGGCCCTTGCCGTTGACCCTAGGTGTGCTCGTGCCAGCATTTCATTAGGTAAACTTTATCTGGAAGATGAAGATTACGCTAAAACCGTGTCTTACCTTGAGTCAGTGCTAGAACAAGATAAAGACTTTATCAGTGAAGTTCTCCCTACCTTGGCTGAGTGTTATCACCACTTAGGGCAAGAACAGGGTTTGGTTGAATTTCTGAGAGCCAGTATTGAAAAAGGTGCCGGTGTTTCTGCTGAGTTGATGTTAGCGCAGCTAGTTGCAAACCACGAAGGAACGGAGGCCGCACAGGCGTTGCTTACTCGGCAGCTGGTTCGTAGCCCAACCATGAAAGGTTTCTACCGCCTGATGGACTATCATCTTGCGAATGCGGAAGAGGGCCGAGCGAAGGAGAGCTTAACGACTTTGCAATCACTGGTGGGTGAGCAACTAAAAACTAAGCCGCACTATCGATGCCGTAAATGTGGCTTTTCAACGCATTCGTTATATTGGCATTGTCCTTCATGTAAAGGATGGGGTACGATCAAGCCTATACGAGGACTGGATGGCGAGTAGCCTCCGACACAGAATTTTTAATGCAGCACTTATGTGCTGCTTTTTTTGAGTAAAACTCAACTTTCAACGAGGAGCGAAAATGATTGACCAAAAAGTGATTGTTGCACTGGACTATGATAACCAAGCCGATGCATTAGCTTTTGTCGATAGAATTGACCCAAGCTCTTGCCGACTAAAAGTGGGCAAAGAGATGTTCACACTATTTGGTCCTGAGTTCGTTCGAGAGCTTCATAAACGAGGCTTCTCTGTATTTCTAGATCTTAAGTTTCATGACATTCCTAATACTTGCTCGAAAGCAGTACGAGCTGCAGCAGAGTTGGGCGTTTGGATGGTGAACGTCCATGCTGGCGGTGGTGAGCGTATGATGGCGGCATCTCGTGAGATTCTAGAACCTTATGGTAAAGACCGACCGCTGCTTATTGGTGTGACTGTACTGACGAGTATGGAGCAGTCAGATCTCGCGGGTATCGGTATTAATGTTGAGCCTCAGGAGCACGTTCTTCGTTTGGCTAACTTAACCAAAGATGCTGGTTTGGATGGGGTGGTTTGTTCTGCTCAAGAGTCTAGCATGCTAAAAGCACAACTTGGCAAAGAGTTTAAACTCGTTACTCCAGGTATTCGTCCAGCAGGTGCTGCAGTTGGTGACCAAAAACGTATCATGACACCAGATATGGCGATTCAGGCGGGCTCTGATTATCTTGTGATTGGTCGCCCAATTACTCAAGCAGAAAACCCAGCTCAGGTTCTAGCAGACATAAATGCGTCTTTGCGTTAAACCAAATTGCTAAGCCATTAAAAAGAAAAGAGCCAATATCGATAAGATGTTGGCTCTTTTTTATGTTGCTTGCTAAATAGACTTAAGCTGGTATTCCGCTATGGAACTTAAAGTCATTATCCGGAGATGAAATTAGCTCCGCCTCGATCTTACCAAAGTAAGCTACTCGTTTACTGATATCCTCGCCGGCTACCTGCTCTGCCAACGTTAAATAGTCTTGGTAGTGGCGTGCTTCCGAACGCAATAGTGATATGTAGAATTTTGCGATATCGTCATCCATGTGAGGTGCCAACTTAGCAAAACGTTCGCACGATCGAGCTTCGATATAGGCACCAATAATGAGCTTATCTACTAGGGTATTAGGCTCATAAGTTGCCATTTTTGACAGTAATCCTTTCGCATATCTGCTTGCGGGTATTGGTTCATAAGCGATACCACGCTGTTCCATGATTTCTAATACCTGATAAAAGTGATGCAGCTCTTCCTTAATCAGTAGCACCATTTTATCAATTAAGTCTTGGCTATAAGGTGAGTCGGACTTGGCGATAATGGACTTAGAAATATTGCTCTTACCACGCAGTGTTTCCATATTACCAATACGGCGATATGCAAACTCTTCATAAGGCTTAAACCAATCAAACAACACAGCGGCGCTTTGTTTATCTACCGCGTATTTGCGAATCAGGAACATTGCTGACTGACCAGCTTTCAACTCACACAGTAAGTGATCGATAAGTATGGTAGGTAGGTTGTCGGGCTTTTTTGCTTCTTCAACCCACTCGTTAGGCGTTGAACATTGTAGAAACTGATTAATCGGAGAAAGAATCGCGTCTATTTGAGATGAAGTAATCATAATATTTTTCGTTGAGCTAATTGAAAAAGGCCGCCAAAGCGACCTTTTTTGAACCGGTAAAGATTACCATTTTTTCTTTTCACCAAACAGTGCGTTGATGTCGTCATCACGTTCCCTGTTGGTTTGTTGTTGTTTTTCTTCGGCTTTAGCTTGTCGGCTATTTTGAAGTTGCTCTAGCATTTCAGACAGCTTCTCTTTGGCTTGCATCGAGTAGTTGTCATTTTTTGTGCTTAGCGCATCAATGCCTTTTTTAAGCAGTTGAGCGGCGGTACCTGGTTGACCTTTTGCGATAGATTCGTGAGCGCGTTTAACCACATTTTCGATATTGATTCGAATCTGAATGGTTTCGAGTCGAGCATTCTCAACCATATACGACTGGGTATCCATCCGGCCTTTATTGTGTTCAGTGCGAACAGTGTCTCGTAGGCGCTTAACCAGTTTAAGCATGATAATGGCTTGCTTATCGCTCGTTGGCACTTTAAACGATGTAGCGTCGTTACCTTCATAACTGTCTTGAATCTGCTGAACTTGACCTTTGGCAGACTCAACTCTTTGGGCAAGGTGTTTATTCTTAGGATCGAGCTCATACATGTTCATTAGAGCATCGAGAATGCGATTATGAAGGCAAAGCATCAATTCTTTGCTGTAAGGGAGGTAACTAGCACCGCTTATCAGTTCTTCAGTAGCATCAATTAAGGCTACGTAGCGAGCGGATTCTTGACGTCGTGTCGCTTCCGCCTTTAATTTGTACTGCAGCATGATGTTGTACCCAAGGATCAGGACAAGCAACAGTGCAACCAGTGCGATGATTAAACCAATATTCATAACGTTTTGTATCTACAATGAGTTTCCCTACAATTCGATAAACAGGATACACCAAAGACAAAAGCATCAACACTGCTAAGTTGTCGATTCGGTCATAAAGCAAGGAATTCGATAGCTTTTCATCCAGCAAAAATGCAAATGAGCATTTTGTAGTCAAAAAAACTGTTAATCTTTCTAGTAATTCGTTATAACTAATAATTATATGCTTGTTTTGAGTTGTGATGGGCTCAATGCAATATCAACAGGGATGATGAGAAACCGATGAAGTTACAGCAGTTAAAATACATTGTCGAAGTAGTGAACCATAACCTGAATGTGTCTGCCACGGCAGAGAGTCTTTATACCTCTCAACCGGGTATTAGTAAGCAGGTTCGCTTACTAGAAGACGAGTTGGGTATTCAGATTTTTGAGCGCAGCGGCAAACATCTTACGCAAGTCACTACGGCTGGTGAAGACATCATTCGTATCTCTCAAGAAATCCTTTCTCGAGTTGAGAGTATTAAAGCGGTTGCCGGTGAGCATACTCACCCTGAAATGGGAACGCTTAATATCTCGACTACCCATACGCAAGCTCGTTATGCGCTTCCTGAAGTCATTAAAGGATTTACGGCTCGTTATCCTAAAGTGTCTCTGCACATGCACCAAGGTACACCGTCACAAATGTCAGAGGCGATTGCCAAAGGCACCGCTAACTTTGCTATCGCGACAGAAGCATTGCATCTTTATCAGGACGCCATCATGTTGCCTTGCTACCACTGGAATCGCTCTATCGTGGTACCAAAAGACCATCCTTTGGCACTGAAACAACAGATCACCATTGAAGATTTAGCTGCGTATTCATTGGTAACATATGTATTTGGCTTTACGGGTCGTTCAGAGCTTGATACTGCTTTTAACAAGGTTGGATTGACGCCTAAAGTAGTCTTTACTGCAACTGATGCTGATGTCATTAAAACGTATGTAAGAATGGGGATTGGTGTAGGTGTTATTGCTAGTATGGCCATGGATGAATCGCAAGACACCGATCTTGTCGCCATTGATGCAAGCCATATATTTGGTGCTAGTACTACCAGTATTGGCTTTAGAAAAGGCACGTTCCTGCGTTCGTATATGTATGATTTCATGGAGCGTTTTGCTCCTCATTTGACTCGCCCAGTTGTTGAACAAGCCATCTCTCTTAAGTCCAATGTGGAGATTGAAGAGATGTTTAAAGATATCGACTTACCCGTTCGATAGCATAAACTCCTTTCGTTGTTGAAGACTTCCTCCTACAATCGGTGCGATTAACGCATTGCACCGGGAATAGGGGGACGCAAATGCATCAGTCGTTTGCAGACATCACTTCATTTCTTCTTCGTCATCAAAACTATTGGCGTCATGATCCTTTTCATCAAGTGATCTCTGAACAAGTATTATGGCGAGAGTCAGCGCCTCAATTGTTTGAATGGCTCCAAACACTGTCCCCGCAAGAGATACTGAAACTCAAATCATCGACTGAGTGCGCCATTGAAGCGTTAGAACCGCATATTTCCGATGTTCGAACTGCTCATATCGCAATTGAACTTCGCTCAATGCATTCGGCGGAGGAGTTTGTGTTGCCAAGAGGTCTCGATGCCGGGATTCCTGGCCGTAAACTAGAACAAATAAAACAGATGACAACGGCGTGTTTGAATGACCATGCTGGCAATGAATGGCTAGAGTGGTGCTCAGGGAAAGGATTTTTAGGGCGGTTATTGGCTTCGGAGTCGAAGCAGTCCGTTACAAGCTTTGAGTTTCAATCAGCACTTTGCAAAGCTGGGCAGGAAGAAGCCGATAAACGCGCGTTACCCATGCGGTTTGTTCAAGGCGATGCTTTTTCTCCGCAATCTAAATTGGTCTTTAAGCCAACTCAACATGCTGTTGCGCTTCATGCATGTGGCGATCTACATGTTACTCTTATTAAACACGCCGTAGAGCATCATTTATCCGCACTGACTATATCACCGTGTTGTTATCACCTTATCCAAGGAGAGAATTACTCGCCATTGTCCAAAGAGGGGAAGGCCGCACAACTGTCACTAAGTAAACATGAGTTGCGAATCCCACTTCAAGAAACTGTGACAGGAGGAGAGCGTGTTCGTCGTCATCGTGAACAAGAGATGGTGTTTCGTTTAGGCTTTGATGCTTTATGCCAGAGTCATAAGTTAAGTGAAGGCTACTTACCTATACCGAGCATAAAAAAATCGCAGCTATCGAGTGGTTTTAAAGCATTGTGCGAATGGGCGGCTCGTAATAAGCAACTCGACCTACCTGATGTTGATTTTGGCCATTTTGAACAAATGGGCCACCGACGATATTGGCAAATGGAAGCATTAAGCGTAGTACAAGGCGTTTTCAGGCGACCATTGGAAGTGTGGCTAGCTTTGGACAAAGCCATATATTTACAAGAGCAGGGGTATAATGTGGGGCTCAGTACATTTTGTGAGTCCAGTGTGACGCCAAGAAATATTCTGATTCACGCGAAGAGAGCGCATTAAAAAACGGGCATGACGCCCGTTTTTAACTTTTAGAGGTTTAGAACATAACGTTCAAAGTAGATTTGCGATTAGTTAAACATCGCAATAGCAGTTGCTGGTTCTACGTATTCTAGATCGAAGCTCTCTGCTACTTCTTTACAAGTCACTTTACCGTGAATAACGTTCAAGCCATCTAGGAAGCCTTTGTCTTCAGTCAGCGCTTGTTGATAGCCTTTGTTCGCCAATTTGATGATGTAAGGCAGAGTTGCGTTATTCAGTGCGAAGGTTGATGTGCGTGCAACTGCGCCAGGCATGTTTGCGACACAGTAGTGAACCACATCATCAACAATGTAAGTTGGGTCCGCATGAGTGGTTGCGTGCGATGTCTCGAAACAACCACCTTGGTCGATAGCAACGTCAACGACTGCCGCACCAGGCTTCATCTTAGCGATATGTTCTTTGGTGACTAGCTTAGGTGCAGCAGCACCAGGTACTAAAACAGCGCCAATGACAAGATCAGCTTCTAGAACATGCTTCTCTAAAGCATCTTCAGTAGAATAAACGACTTTTGCGCGACCCTGGAATTCTTCGTCCAAAACGCGTAATGTATCAATATTGCGGTCGAGGATTGTGACGTCTGCACGCATACCAACAGCCATGCGAGCAGCGTTAGAACCCACTACGCCACCGCCAACGACGACGACCTTCGCTGGTTCTACACCAGGTACGCCACCTAGGAGTAGACCACGTCCACCATTGGACTTTTCGAGTGTTTGTGCACCAGCCTGTATAGACATTCGCCCAGCGACTTCAGACATTGGTGCTAATAGTGGCAAGCGACCCATATTATCTGTTACAGTCTCATAAGCAATGCAGACAGCTTTGCTCTTGATTAGCTCTTCAGTTTGTGGAAAATCTGGTGCTAGGTGAAGATAAGTGAATAATATTTGTCCTTCGCGTAACATAGCACGCTCGACAGCTTGAGGTTCTTTGACCTTTACAATCATCTCTGCTTTCGCGAAAACGTCAGCAGCGGTAGGAAGAATGGATGCGCCTACAGCGATGTAATCATCGTCTGAAAAACCGATACCAACGCCAGCGTTAGTTTCAACGTAAACATCGTGGCCGTTTGAGATTAGTTCTCGAACGCTTGCTGGAACCATACCAACACGGTATTCGTGGTTTTTAATTTCCTTAGGTACGCCAATTATCATCCTGACTCCTCATTATATTGTGGTTGTATTAACTGTTTGTAGGGTGTTATTGTCGAATTACGTACTAGTATAGAAGCTAATAAACAAAATTTGATACTGAATATTACAGAGTTGTAGTATATTTTTTTGCAAGGAAGTAACAAGGTGGAATAAAAAATGGCAGACAACTATAAGAAGCCGTCCAAGGAACTAGACCGAATTGACCGCAACATTCTAAATGAGTTGCAGAAAGATGGTCGAATCTCAAACGTCGAACTCTCTAAACGAGTGGGGCTTTCTCCTACTCCATGTTTAGAGCGCGTACGTCGACTTGAGAGACAGGGATATATTACGGGCTATACTGCTCTTCTTAACCCTCAATATTTAGATGCGTCACTACTTGTTTTCGTTGAGATTACATTGAACCGTGGTGCACCGGATGTGTTCGAGCAGTTCAATACTGCGGTACAAAAGCTGGATGACATTCAAGAGTGTCACCTAGTTTCTGGTGATTTCGACTATCTTTTGAAAACAAGGGTGTCGGATATGGGTGCTTATCGTAAGCTTCTTGGGGATACCTTACTTCGTCTACCGGGCGTTAATGACACTCGTACCTACGTTGTAATGGAAGAAGTGAAGCAAACCAACCAACTTGTGATTAAAACCCGCTAAACTGTAGTTACAGTAAGTCTTACAGGAAGCTGACTAAAGTAATGAAAATCCATGCTTTATTCTCTACCTAAATTGGGTTTTAATCCTTGATGTGGTTAAATCAATGAATACACCGAGCGGCTTTTGCCGCTCGGGCTGTTTTCAATAATTAGATGTTGGTTATGTTCAAACAGGACAAAAAAAGAGTCGAAACGATTATCAAGACGAGCGAAGAGCAAGAGGCGCTTCGCCTAAATGGATTTCAACGGCTGAGAGAGTGTTGCTTTATCTTGGCTGTGCTTACGTCCATTCTACTCGCTGTAGCGCTATTCACCTTTAACCCTGCCGATCCTTCATGGTCACAGACCTCATGGGGAGGAGACATTCAAAATGCAGGGGGGATTGTCGGAGCGTGGTTGGCGGATACCTTATTTTTTGTCTTTGGTTCTTTGGCATACCCAATACCATTCATTGTGGCTTTTAGTGCCTGGGTCTTTTTCCGCAATCGCGATGAAGACGATGAAATTGACTTGATGATCTGGGGAACGCGTATCCTCGGTCTGGTGATACTCATCTTAACCAGTTGCGGTCTTGCAGATATCAACTTCGATGATATCTGGTATTTTTCATCGGGCGGCGTAATTGGTGATGTTCTGACGAGCCTCTCTCTACCTACGCTTAACGTACTTGGCACAACCATTGTTCTATTATTTCTATGGGGTGCTGGGTTTACGCTGCTAACCGGTGTCTCATGGCTGAGTATTGTCGAATGGATTGGCGATTCTGTGCTGTCTATGTCTTCCAACGTCGTCAATAAAGCTCGTGGTACCAAGGAAGAAGTGTATGAGCCTGTTTTATCGCAGCCTGAGCGAGAAGAACCGGCTGACGATATGCCACACTTCTCAGCAAAAGCGAATGAGTCTGAAACCGATAATGTAGATACGGCGCCGGTTGCGAAGAAACAATACAACATCCATGTACCAGAACCAGTTAACACTGTCGCGGCTCAACCTGCATCAAACAAAGAAGAAGAGTTCGACCCACTGTTCTCTTCGGATTGGCAACAGCTAGACACGGATACACAGCGTGTTGAGCCGACGATGACAATCCCTGAGTCTGAAGTTGAACCAGAGCCAGAATATCATCATGCAGCACCGACTATTGAGCCGGTCACGCCTGTATTTGACGCCCCAGTACAAGAGCAGCCATCGGTTCATTCTGAGACCAGCAACGAACCTCAGGTTGAACGAACTCGTCAATTGGGCGCTACCATCGAAGAACTCGAGATGGCGGCGCGCTCTAGTGATGACTTTGCTGCACAAGATAATGATGAGCCGGAATTGGATGCCTCTATACCACTAACCTCTACGGCCATTGGAGCAGCAGCGCTATCGTCTACCTCCGCTCAGGCTGAAACTGCGACTGAGAGTGTCAATATCGATACCATGCCATGGGAAGAGAGTGAGCCGACAACGCAAGCTATATCGGTGGACACAAATCTTGTTGATGAGGCGACTAACATTACTCCATCAGAGCCGGTGCCTAAAGCAAGTAGCGAGTTGGGGAATTTTGAGGAACTTGAAGTTGAACCGTCTCGTACCCATGTAGAGCCTACATTCGATATTGATGCGCTCGAGCAAGAGGAAACGTCGCACGCTTCAGTGCCTCAAGAAAGTAATGAGCCTGAACCTGAAGTCGTTGACCCAGATTCCGCTGCGTTCCAGAACTTAGTCGCAGACGCTCAAAAAGCACAAGTGGCTAAGATGAATCCGTTCTTAGTACAGCAAGAGCAGAATCTTCCTAAGCCAGTAGAGCCAATGCCGACCTTGGAACTTCTTTACCATCCAGAGAAGCGTGAGAATTTCATCGACCGCGAGGCATTAGAAAACATCGCTCGTTTGGTTGAATCGAAATTGGCTGACTACAAGATAAAAGCTGAAGTGGTGGATATCTTCCCTGGTCCAGTGATCACCCGTTTTGAGCTTGATCTTGCTCCGGGCGTTAAAGTGAGTCGTATTTCAGGTCTGTCGATGGACTTAGCGCGTTCACTGTCAGCAATGGCAGTTCGTGTGGTTGAGGTTATCCCTGGTAAACCATATGTTGGACTAGAGCTGCCGAACATGTCTCGTCAAACTGTCTTCTTCTCTGACGTAGTGGGCAGTCAAGCGTTCATTGAAGCGAAATCTCCTACCACAGTCGTGCTTGGTCAAGATATCGCAGGTGATGCCGTCGTTGCAGACTTATCGAAGATGCCTCACGTGCTGGTGGCAGGTACAACCGGTTCGGGTAAGTCGGTTGGTGTGAATGTTATGATTCTGAGTATGCTATATAAAGCGACACCAGAAGACGTTCGCTTTATTATGATCGATCCGAAAATGCTTGAGCTATCGGTCTATGAGGGTATCCCTCATCTGTTATCTGAAGTTGTAACGGATATGAAAGACGCCTCCAATGCACTACGTTGGTGTGTAGGAGAAATGGAGCGTCGCTACAAGTTAATGTCGGCATTAGGTGTGCGTAACATTAAAGGTTTTAATGACAAACTTAAGATGGCTGCTGAAGCTGGACATCCAATTCATGATCCACTGTGGCAAGCTGGGGACAGTATGGACCCTGAGCCGCCATTACTCGAGAAACTGCCTTACATCGTCGTTATCGTCGATGAATTTGCTGACTTGATGATGGTAGTTGGCAAGAAGGTTGAAGAATTGATTGCTCGTTTGGCGCAAAAAGCACGTGCGGCAGGTGTACACCTTATTCTTGCGACGCAGCGACCTTCTGTTGATGTTATCACTGGTCTTATTAAGGCGAACATCCCAACACGTGTGGCCTTTACTGTATCGACAAAAACAGACTCACGAACCATTCTCGATCAAGGTGGCGCGGAATCGCTATTAGGTATGGGTGACATGTTGTATTTGCCTCCTGGTTCAAGTCATACCACGCGTGTTCACGGCGCATTTGCATCAGATGATGATGTGCATGCGGTGGTGAATAACTGGAAAGCTCGTGGTAAACCTAACTACATTGAAGAGATTACCAGCGGTGAACAATCACCAGAAACTCTACTTCCAGGTGAAAAAATGGAAGGTGATGAAGAGATGGATCCGCTGTTCGACCAAGTAGTCGAGCACGTTGTTCAGTCTCGTCGAGGCTCGGTATCAGGCGTACAAAGACGATTTAAGATTGGCTACAACCGTGCCGCTCGCATCGTAGAGCAACTTGAGGCGCAAGGTATTGTTAGTGCGCCAGGCCATAATGGTAATCGCGAGGTACTCGCACCGCCGCCACCTAAAGATTAATGATGATTGATAAGCTCTGAGGAGACTACATGAAGAAATGGTTAACGCTCGCCGCTTTGAGCTTTTCCACGCTAGGTTTTTCTGCTCTAGCAACTGCGACGCCTCAGCAGGAGCTAAGCGACAGACTACAGTTAAACGACGGATTTAGTGCTACCTTCACTCAAAAAGTCACTAGCCCTGAAGGTGAGGTCGTGATGGAAGGCGAGGGCAATGTTGAAATATCACGTCCTAGCATGTTCCGCTGGGTGACAACCATGCCTGATGAAAATGTCTTGGTATCAGATGGCAACAACTTGTGGTACTACAGCCCATTCATTGAGCAAGTCAGTATTTACAATCAAGAGCAAGCGACCGAGCAAACCCCGTTTGTATTATTGACTCGTAATCGTGCCAGTGACTGGGACAATTACAACGTCAATCAAAAGGGCGATGTATTTACTCTGATTCCTACTGCTGTTGATTCAACACAAGGGCAGTTCCAGATTAATATCGATAGTAAAGGTATTGTGCATGGCTTTAATGTTATTGAGCAAGATGGTCAGAAAGGGACCTTTGCGTTTGACAACATTAAGGTAGGCAAACCTTCTGCCGATCGATTTACCTTTGTGATTCCTAATGGCGTCGAAGTGGACGACCAAAGGAACTAGGAGATTGCGTGAGTAATTTCAGTTTTGACTTTTCAGGGGACGAAGATTTTCGTCCCCTTGCTGCTAGAATGCGCCCAGAAAATGTTGAGCAATATATTGGTCAGCAGCACATTCTGGGTGTGGGAAAACCGCTTCGACGTGCGCTTGAAGCGGGTCAATTGCACTCAATGATTCTCTGGGGCCCACCAGGTACAGGTAAAACGACGCTTGCTGAAGTGGCTGCAAATTATGCGGATGCAGAGGTAGAAAGAGTCTCGGCAGTGACGTCAGGTGTTAAAGATATCCGTGCGGCTATCGAAAGAGCTCGTGAGAACAAGCTGGCTGGTAAACGAACGATTCTGTTTGTGGACGAGGTCCATCGTTTTAATAAAAGCCAGCAAGATGCGTTTCTACCTCATATTGAAGATGGCACAGTAACCTTTATTGGTGCGACTACCGAAAACCCGTCATTTGAGCTTAACAATGCACTATTGTCTCGAGCTCGAGTCTACAAGCTGACGTCTTTGGACAAAGCCGATATTTTATTGGTACTGGAGCAAGCAAGAGATGATGAAAAGCGAGGCTTGGGAACTATCGCGGCAAATTTCCATGACAACGTTCTGGAGCGTTTAGCGGAGCTGGTTAATGGCGATGCGCGTATGTCGCTGAACTACCTAGAGCTGCTCTACGATATGGCCGAAGATAATGCACAGGGTGAGAAGGACATTACGTTAGCTCTATTAGCGGAAGTCGCAGGCGAGAAAGTCAATCGCTTCGATAATAAAGGCGATATCTGGTACGACTTGATTTCTGCGGTACATAAGTCCATTAGGGGGTCAAATCCAGATGCAGCGCTATATTGGTCTGCGCGCATGATAGCGGCGGGTTGTGACCCTCTCTATATCGCACGCCGACTATTAGCCATTGCGTCAGAGGATGTAGGCAACGCTGATCCTAGAGCGATGCAAGTTGCACTTTCTGCATGGGACTGTTTCACTCGTGTCGGACCCGCAGAGGGTGAGAGGGCCATCGCTCAAGCGATTGTCTATTTGGCATGCGCTCCAAAAAGTAACGCCGTGTATACCGCGTGGAAGCAGGCTTTAACTGACGCCCATAACCTACCAGAATATGAAGTCCCGCATCATCTTAGAAATGCACCGACTTCACTGATGAAAGATATGGGGTATGGAGCAGAGTATCGGTACGCTCACGACGAGCCGGGTGCGTATGCGGCTGGTGAACGATATCTTCCGCCCGAAATGGAAGGAACTCGCTATTATCAGCCAACAAATCGTGGTCTCGAAACCAAAATTGGCGAAAAGTTAGATTATCTGGCGGATTTAGACGCAAAAAGCCCACAAAAGCGCTATGAAAAGTAGTGGCTTTTAGTTATCTTTATCCGGTTAACAAATCAATATCTACAACTGGTTGGAAAGTAATCAGTTGTAGAGGTATTCACAACTAAAAAGCATAGGATTGGCAATGCTGGATTCTAAATTACTTCGTACAGAGCTGGATGAAACAGCTGAAAAATTAGCACGTCGCGGCTTCAAGCTAGACGTAGAGACTATCCGTAAACTTGAAGAACAACGTAAGTCCATTCAAGTAGAAGTTGAGAATTTACAATCCACGCGTAACTCCATTTCCAAGCAGATCGGCCAGAAAATGGCTGCAGGCGACAAAGAAGGCGCTGAAGAGATCAAAAAGCAGATCGGTACACTAGGTAGCGATCTTGAAGCGAAGAAAGAAGAGCTCACTGCGGTAATGGCTCAACTTGAAGACATCACACTGTCTGTTCCTAACTTGCCAGCGGACGACGTTCCTCAAGGTAAAGATGAAAACGACAACGTAGAAATCTCACGTTGGGGTGAGCCTAAGTCTTACGACTTTGAAGTTAAGGATCACGTTGATCTTGGTGAGATGGGTGATGGTCTAGACTTTGCTAGCGCAACGAAGATTACTGGTGCACGCTTTATCGTTATGAAAGGCCAATTCGCTCGCCTTCACCGTGCAATCGCTCAGTTTATGCTGGATCTTCACACGGAAGAACACGGCTATACAGAAATGTATGTTCCTTATCTAGTGAATGCGGACAGCCTGTTTGGTACTGGTCAGTTACCTAAGTTTGGTAAAGATCTTTTCCACACTGAGCCACTAACTGAAAAAGCGAGCGATGAAGAGCCACGTAAACTGTCTCTTATTCCAACAGCAGAAGTGCCAGTGACGAACTTAGTTCGTGACACTATTTCTGAAGAGGCGGACTTGCCACTTAAGATGACGGCGCACACGCCTTGTTTCCGCTCTGAAGCGGGTTCTTATGGTCGTGACACTCGTGGTCTTATTCGTATGCACCAGTTCGATAAAGTTGAATTGGTACAAATCACGAAGCCAGAAGATTCAATGAACGCGCTTGAAGAGCTAACAGGTCATGCTGAGAAAGTACTTCAGTTGCTAGAACTTCCATACCGTAAAGTGGTACTTTGTACTGGTGATATGGGCTTTGGTGCTCGTAAAACTTACGATCTTGAAGTTTGGGTTCCTGCGCAAGAGACGTATCGTGAGATCTCTTCTTGCTCAAACATGTGGGACTTCCAAGCTCGTCGCATGCAAGCTCGCTTCCGCCGTAAAGGTGAAAAGAAGCCTGAGCTGGTGCACACTCTAAACGGTTCTGGCCTAGCGGTTGGCCGTACTATGGTTGCTATTCTAGAGAACAACCAAGAAGCAGATGGTCGTATCGCGATTCCAGCTGTACTTCAAAAGTACATGAGTGGCGCAACACATATCGGTTAATGATAACCTACTAATTATTAAGCCCAGCATTGCTGGGCTTTTTTATATCTAGAAGTCAACTTTCCCCTTGTGTAGGTATGCGACGTCTGATTTAACTATTACAACAATGTAATAGTCTTTCCTAATTTCGACTGATTATTAACCTAACCCCAATAGTTATAATGTCCGCCTTACCACGGTAAGTATTCATTTCTCGACCTAACTGAGGAGGGCATATGGCCGTAAGGTGGGCAAATGACGATAGTGTCAGCCAACAGATTCAAAATACCATTGACGATGAGATTTCACGGGTAAGAAGCGCGACGAGTCGCGGAGAAAGTGCGCTTTATTGTGATGAGTGTGGGGAGTTAATTCCTGAAGCGAGACGCATAGCGATAAAGGGTGTGAGATTTTGTATTCAATGTCAGCAATCGCTAGAGCACTTAACTCAACGTCAGGCGTTGTTTAATCGTCGGGCGAGTAAAGATAGCCAACTACGTTAATTATCATCGATATACAAAGCGGTTTGAAACCAAGCGTCAAACCGCTTTTCAGTACACGTTATCCTGCGCTTGATTCAACGAAGCAAGCTTCATTTTCCAACGCTAAATCAATCGCTTTAACTAAGGCGTCAATATGTTCCGGCTGGCTTATGTAAGGTGGCATCATATAGATCAACTTGCCGAAAGGTCGAATCCAAACCCCTTGTTCGACGAAATGCTTCTGAATCACTTCCATATTTACGGGGTGTTTGGTTTCAACCACACCAATTGCGCCAAGCCAACGCACGTTCTCAACTTGTTGGTGGCGAGTTAAGGAAGGGAGCTGCTCAGCAAACAGTGCTTCGATACTGCTGACTTGTTGCTGCCAGTGGTTCTCGGCAATGAGTTCTAAGCTGGCTGAAGCAACAGCGCAAGCTAAAGGGTTCCCCATAAAAGTAGGCCCGTGCATAAAACAGCCAGCTTCCCCGCCACATACAGTATCAGCGACATGCTTCGACGTGAGTGTAGCGGACAAAGTCATATAGCCGCCAGTTAATGCTTTGCCAACGCACATAATGTCTGGCTGGACATTAGCGTGCTCGCAAGCAAACAGTTTTCCTGTTCTTCCAAAGCCCGTAGCGATTTCATCCAAAATCAGCAAAATACCGTATTGGTCGCAAAGCTCACGCACTCGGGAAAGAAATTTGGGGTGGTAAATTCGCATCCCACCAGCGCCTTGGACAATAGGTTCAAGGATTACTGCAGCGATCTCGCGGTGGTGTAGGTCAATCTTTGCTTTAAAGTCGGCAATATCAGCCTCTTCCCACTCTTCGTCAAAACCGATCGTTGGCGATTTCGCAAAAATATGCTCCGGAAGAAACCCTTTATACAAACTGTGCATCGAGTTGTTGGGATCGGTTACCGACATAGCCGCAAAGGTGTCACCATGATAACCGTGACTTAACGTCAGGAACTTAGGTCGGCTCTCTCCCTTTGCATGCCAATATTGCAGAGCCATCTTTAGACTTACTTCAACAGAGACCGAACCAGAGTCAGCTAAGAAAATGTGTTCCAGATTATCAGGTGCCAGTGCTAACAACCGTTTGCTGACGTCGATTGCCGGTTGGTGAGTAATGCCACCAAACATGACGTGAGCCATCTTTTCACTTTGTTGAATCAACGCTTGATTGAGCTTTGGGTGGTTATACCCATGTATCGCAGACCACCAAGAAGACATGCCATCTACGAGTTCAAGGCCATTTTCTAGTTTAAGAAGTACGTCATTAGCAGAGATGACGGGGTAACAAGTTAAAGGGTTAAGGGTAGAAGTGTAAGGGTGCCAGATATGCTGTTTATCAAACTCTAAATCCATGAAATAAGCTCTGATTGAAAATTAACCAAGTGTAAACTTGTTGATGTGGTCGGTGTTGACAGTGTACCGCTTGTCAGTACACTAGCCAAGACTAATTATAAGTGAGCAAAGGATAAACCAGTGGAAGTACGACACGATTGGACCCATGCCGAAGTGCAAGCGTTGATGAACAAACCCTTTATGGATCTGCTGTTTGAGGCGCAATTGGTGCACAGGCAGTTTCAACAAACAAATCACGTCCAAGTTAGCACTTTGCTGTCGATTAAAACCGGTGCGTGCCCAGAGGACTGTAAATACTGTCCCCAAAGTGCACGTTATAAAACAGACGTAGAATCTGAACGCTTGATGGAAGTGGAGCGTGTACTAGATGCTGCTAAAAAAGCGAAAAATGCAGGCTCAACGCGATTCTGTATGGGGGCTGCATGGAAAAACCCCAAAGAGCGCGATATGCCTTTGCTAACAGATATGATTAAAGGCGTAAAAGATATGGGTTTAGAAACCTGTATGACCTTAGGCATGCTAACGCCAGAGCAAGCAAGTCACTTAGCTGAGGCTGGGCTTGACTACTATAACCACAACCTTGATACCTCACCTGAATTTTACGGCAACATCATTACCACAAGAACTTACCAAGACCGCTTAGACACTCTTAGCCATGTTCGTGATGCTGGTATGAAGATTTGCTCAGGTGGCATTATTGGTATGGGTGAGAGTGCTAATGACCGCGCCGGTCTGCTGATGGAGTTAGCCAACTTACCAGTGCAACCAGAAAGCGTGCCTATCAATATGTTGGTCAAAGTAAAAGGCACGCCGTTAGAAGAAGTGGATGATGTAGAACCGTTCGACTTCATCCGTCTAATTGCGATTGCCCGTATTATGATGCCAAAGTCAGCAGTGCGCTTGTCTGCTGGGCGAGAAAACATGAATGAGCAAATGCAGGCCCTGTGTTTCATGGCCGGAGCAAATTCAGTGTTCTATGGTTGTAAGTTGCTGACGACCCCTAATCCAGATGAAGATACCGATCTTCAATTGTTTAAGAAGTTGGGTATTAATCGCGAAGAGACATCGCAAAAGCCAGATGAAATCCAAGAAAGCGAGTTACTAGATAGAGTAGTAGAGCGTGTTGCTGCGCGTCCAACAAAAGACGATTTGTTCTATGACGCGAGCGTTTAACCAGCGCATCTCGGATGCTCTAATGGAAAGGGAGCGGAGCAACTTGCTTCGCTCTGTCCAAACATTGGAGTCAGGGAATCAATCTGTTTTTCATAAAGACGGTCAGTCATTCCTTAACTTCTCTTCCAATGACTACTTAGGTCTAGCGTCAAGTTCTGAGTTAAAAGACAGCTATCAGCAAGCCATCTCAGAGCTTGGAGTGGGTAGTGGAGCCTCTCCTTTAGTGACGGGTTATTCCACACAGCATGAGTCATTGAAATCTGCGCTTACTGAATGGTTGGGTTTTGATACTGCACTGTTTTTTTCGTCAGGTTATGCTGCCAATCAAGCGCTGCTGCTCACGCTATTAACTAAGGGGGATTTGTTACTTCAAGATAGACTCAATCATGCCTCACTGATGGAAGCGGGTATGCTTTGTGGCGCAGATATGAAGCGCTTTCGTCATAACGATCTTGCCCATCTGGAGTCATTGGCTAGAGCCGAGCGTTCAACACTCGCGGTCACCGAAAGTGTGTTTAGTATGGATGGCGATCTATCCGATATCGAAGCGTTTGTCGGAATTTGCCAAACGCGCGGTATGTTGTCTATGGTCGACGATGCTCATGGCATTGGGGTCATTGGCGACAATGGATTGGGAGCCTGTGGGATCAGTGAGCTCAAGCCAGAGATATTAGTCGTGACGTTTGGCAAAGCGTTTGGTCTTAATGGTGCTGCAATACTTTGCTCAGAAGAAATGGGCCAATATCTAACCCAATTTGCTCGTCACTACATTTATTCAACGGCATTTTCAGCAGCTCATGCCCGTGCTCTGTTAAAGGCTCTGTCAATGATTCAAACGCAACATTGGCGCAGAGAAAAATGGATGGAATTGTCTACCATGTTTGAGGAGCTGTTAAGCGATTGCCCGGAATATGTTTCCACCTCTACGCCAATTAAGCCTTGGGTTGTCGGTGACTCAGCTCGCGCTTTAGCGCTTTGTTCTTCTTTAAAAGAAAAAGGTGTGTGGACCACGGCTATTCGTCCTCCAACGGTACCCAGAGAAAGTGCAAGGTTGCGTATTACTCTCTCTGCGTCGCATCAGCAACAAGATGTGCTAATGCTTGCCACCCATTTGACACGTTTTTCGGAGGAAGGATAAATGACCGAAGTGTTAGCTCATTTGCATACTCCATTACCAAATAAAGATGCAATTTCCGCAGCGTTTGGACGCGCTGCGGAGCATTATGACCAGCATGCTGAACTGCAACGAAAAGTGGCGGACCGTTTGCTGGACAAACTGCCCAATGACTTATCTGGATGCCGAGTGCTCGATCTTGGCTGTGGAACGGGATACTGCGCGCAGCAGTTACTGCGCAGAAGCGCTAACGTGGTCTGCGCTGATCTCTCTGCTGAGATGCTAGCAGAGGCTCAACGTCGTTGTGGTATCGAAAATGTGACTTATCAATTGGCAGACGCTGAGCAGCTACCTTTTACGTCAGCTGAATTTGACTATGTAGTCTCCAGTTTGGCATTACAGTGGTGTGCGGATTTGTCGATACCACTGCGAGAGATGAAACGCGTGACCAAAACTGGAGGCGCTGTATTCTTCTCATCTCTTGTCGATGGCTCTCTTAAAGAACTCAAGAGGTCATGGGGTAAAATTGATGCATATCAACATGTAAACGACTTTACGACGTTGAATCAGGTAAAAATTGCGTTAGCGCAATCTGGATGTCGTGACCATCAACTAGACTTGCCGGAAATGGTTATGTGGTATCGCACCGCACTTGGTTTGATGAAGGACTTGAAAGGCATAGGAGCCAATCACGTAGAAGGTCGCTCAAAAGGGTTTACTGGTAAACAGGCTCTCAAGGCACTTGAAATGGAATATCAAAAATACGCAAACCAAGATGGGTTGCTACCTGCTAGTTATCAAATTTGTTTGGGGTCAGTTGCATTATGATGAAAGCACTATTTATTGCCGGTACGGATACTGAAGTTGGGAAAACCGTTGTATCAAAAGCGATATTAAGTGCTGTAAGTGCACAAGGAAAATCAACGATAGGGTATAAGCCTGTCGCAGCAGGATGCGAAATTACAGAACACGGTCTGAGAAATTCAGATGCGTTACATCTTCAAGCGGCTGCGAATCAAGATATCGACTACGACTTAGTCAATCCTTATGCGCTTTCGTTACCTGCGTCGCCGCATATTGCTGCGATAGCCGATGATGAAGTAATTAGTTACGACAAGCTCTCTACAACCTTACACCAGCATAAAGAAAACAGTGACTTTGTGTTAGTTGAAGGCGCTGGTGGTTGGCGCGTACCAGTTTCGAAAGACGATTGTCTGTCGACTTGGGTTCAACAAGAAAAGTTGCCAGTTGTCTTGGTCGTAGGTATTAAATTGGGCTGTTTGAGCCACGCTATGCTTACTGCTGAAGCGATTAAAGCGGATGGTCTTGAATTAGTCGGATGGGTAGCTAACCGCGTAAACCCTGGTGTGGAGCATTACGCTGAAATTATAGAGATGCTAGAAAACAAAATTGATGCACCCAAGTTAGGGGAGGTGCCTTACGTTCCTGGCTGTAAGAAGCGAGACTTAGGCAAATATATCAAGTTAGATGTACTCGAAAGCATATAAATGCAAAGGGCTGTCATTATGACAGCCCTTTTTAATTGGATAACATGTAGGAAGTTACTTATCTTCCGATAGGCCCATAAGTGCAGACTGAGTTTCCATAAGATGAATGTCTAGCTCAGTAGTGTCTTGAATACCTAGTTGCTCACGAGCTTCGTCTTCGCTGATACCGAGGTGGCAGCAAAGCAAATCAATTGCCATCTGAAAGTTGTTGTTCTCTACCATGGTATTTTCCTTTTCTACATGGAGTGTTCAATCTCACTGGACTTTAACTCGCACACTTATCACTCACAATACGACCAAAGTCTAAGACCTTTTCATCAATCACAATGAAATCTTAGCTCCATATTTTATATGCGTATAATTGCAATCATCGGTAGTTGATGTGCTTTTCTGTTATTTCATGGGCTTATAGTTTATGAAGTAATCAAGATATTAACTGTTTGTTTCAATTTAAAGCTTAACCTTGATTTTTAAATCTAAGACTATATGTATATAGTGAAATCGAAAAATGCCACACGGATCTCAAACTTGGGCCGTAGAACTTTGACTAAAACTATAAGCAAAATGGCATTTTCGTCATAATCAAGCTTCTTAATTTGGAGAAATGTGAATGAAGCGAGTATTACTCTTCCTAGCAACTAACCTTGCTGTGGTTCTAGTGTTAAGTGTTGTTCTTAACATTGTCTATGCAGTTACTGGCATGCAACCAGGCAGTTTGTCGGGTTTATTAGTCATGGCGGCAGTATTTGGATTTGGCGGTTCATTCATCTCTTTGATGATGTCAAAGAAAATGGCGCTACGTTCAGTTGGTGGAATGGTGATCGAAAGCCCTCGTAATGAAACAGAGCATTGGTTACTAGAAACCGTTGGTCGACAATCTCAGCAGGCGGGCATCGGTATGCCAACCGTTGCGATTTATGATTCTCCAGATATAAACGCATTTGCGACGGGTGCAAAGAGAGATGACTCGTTGGTGGCTGTATCTAGCGGCCTACTACACAATATGACACGAGACGAAGCAGAAGCGGTACTTGCCCACGAAGTTAGTCATATCGCGAATGGCGACATGGTTACTATGACGCTAATGCAAGGTGTCGTGAATACGTTCGTTATCTTCCTGTCTCGCTTTATTGCAAATATTGTTGCGTCAAACAATAACAGCGATGAGGGCGAAGGCGGCACTAACATGATGGTGTACTTCGGTGTTTCTATGGTGCTTGAACTGGTGTTTGGCTTCCTAGCGAGCTTTATCACTATGTGGTATAGCCGCCATCGTGAGTTTCATGCGGATGCGGGGGCGGCAAGTCTTGTTGGCAAGCAAAAGATGATTGCAGCACTGGAAAGATTGAAAATGAGCCAGGAGTCTCATCTTGAAGGTTCCATGATGGCATTCGGCATCAACGGTAAGCGATCCATGACCGAACTTCTAATGAGTCACCCGCCACTAGAAAAGCGTATTGATGCGTTAAGAAATCAGTAATACTAATTCTTAGAACTTGTTAAAAAGCTTGGAAAAATTTCCAAGCTTTTTTTTTGATCCTTTCAAACCTCCCCACCGTAACACTTATACAAAAAGTTGTACTTTCCAGATCTTGTATAACTTTCAGGCTGTACTAGCTTGTACTTTAGAGACTTTTGAAAAAACGAATTAAGGGTTGTTATGAATATAGAAATGGTTAGCGAGGTGTATCAGAAGCTAAACAAGAACAACCTGCATCTTCTTGAACAGATTTATCACAAGGATGTGGTGTTTGAGGACTCTGCTCATCGCTTAGAGGGGTGGGATCAACTGTCCGCTTATTTTGACTCTTTGTATACCAACGTCATCAAATGTGATTTTGACATTCGTCATCATCAACAGGTAGAAGATTCAGGTTTTCTGACTTGGACCATGCAGTTACAGCATCCCAAGCTTAATGGGGGAGAAGCTGTAAAAGTAAATGGGGTTAGTCACATTCGTTTCAGCGGAGATCGAGTCATCTTTCATCGAGATTACTTCGACTTAGGGGAAATGCTTTACGAGAACATTCCTCTACTCGGTTTTGTTATTAAGAATATTAAACAGAGGTTGGGTAAGTAATGACGCACTCGCATCAATCCGTCTTCATTACCGGTGCGTCATCTGGCATAGGATGGCAGTTGGCTAATGATTATGCTGAAAAAGGTTTTCTTGTCTACGCCTGCGGACGTTCAGAGGCGAAACTTCATTCGTTACAAGCGGGCAGAGAGAACATCGTTCCACTTTCGTTTGACGTAACCGATAGGGAAGCGGTAGCACAGGCATTTAGCAAGATTGAACTAGTTCCAACGCTGTGGATAGTCAATGCTGGTGACTGCGAATACATCGATGAAGGGGTGATTGACGCAGCGTTGATAGAGCGAGTGATGACAGTCAATGTGATGGGGACCGTGAATGTACTAGAACAAATGCAGACAAGATTGTCATCGGAACATCATGTTGTGGTCGTCAGTTCAATAGCGGGTGAGTTGGCTCTGCCTCGTGCTGAAGCTTACGGTGCTTCGAAAGCCGCTATCACCTATTTAGTGCGCACTCTACAGCTCGATTGGAAAAAAAAAGGGGTTGCCATCAGCTGTGTTTTCCCTGGATTTGTGAAAACCCCACTTACGGATAAAAACGATTTTGATATGCCGATGATGGTATCGGTAGAAGAAGCTTCAAACGCGATTCAAACGGGAATAGATAAACGGGCAGCTTACATCTATTTCCCCAAGCGCTTCACATGGATTCTTCGCCTCGTCGGTATCATGCCTTATGGCTTACAAACTAAATTAGTAACACGCTTGCTAAATCAATCGTGATAGATAAAGGACTTTCTTTCTATGAAAATAGCAATTATCGGTACAGGAATTTCAGGCTTAACGTGTGGTTACTATTTACATAAGCATCACGATGTAACCCTGTTTGAAGCCAATGATTATATCGGTGGTCATACCGCCACAGTGGACGTTGAGGTAGAGGGAAAGTCCTATGCCATCGATACTGGATTTATCGTTTATAACGATAGAACTTATCCCAATTTCATGAGAATGATGAAAGAGGTTGGAGTAAAGGGTGTTCCTACACAAATGAGTTTTAGTGTAAAGAACGCAGCCACGGGCTTAGAGTACAACGGTCATACGTTATCAACCTTGTTCGCTCAAAAACGCAACCTACTCAATCCAACCTTTTACCGCTTTATCTTTGAAATTTTAAGGTTCAATAAGCTTGCTAAATCGTCTGCGGAGTCAGACAAATCCCTGCTAGCAACTCAAACGCTAGGCGACTTTTTAAGTCATCATCGCTTCTCTGACTATTTCACTCAAAACTACATCCTACCAATGGGCGCAGCAATTTGGTCTTCGACTCTAGCCGATATGAGAGCATTCCCGCTTGGATTCTTTCTGCGCTTCTTCCTAAATCATGGTTTGCTTGATGTTGTTAATAGACCGCAGTGGTATGTGATTGAAGGTGGATCACGCAGCTATATCGGTCCGCTTACGCAGGGCTTTGCCGATAAGATCCGGTTGAACTCTCCTGTCACCTCAGTGTCTCGAGATTCTGCTGGAGTTACGGTGATGTCTAATGGCAACTCAGAGCGTTTTGACAGAGTGATTTTTGCCTGTCATAGCGACCAAGCATTAAAGATGCTTGCTGAGCCGACTCAATCTGAGCTATCAATTCTTGGTGCTATGGAGTATCAATTAAATGAGGTAGTGTTGCATTGCGATGAAAGTCTACTTCCAGTGAGAAAGTCAGCATGGGCGTCGTGGAACTATGCGTTAGATGGCTCGGAAGATGAACAATCTCGATTGCCGACATTGACCTATGACATGAATATTCTTCAGCATATTGAATCTGATACGACATTTTGCGTGTCGCTCAATTCATCTAACGTGATTGACCGCTCCAAAATACTCAGAACCTTTAACTATAGTCATCCGGTGTTCACGACCCAAAGTATTGAAGCACAGCAACATAGAGAAAAACTGTGGGGACAAAATAACACGTGGTTCTGCGGAGCCTATTGGTATAACGGATTCCATGAAGATGGAGTGAAGAGTGCGTTGGATGTTGTTGAAGGTATTTTAGCCAGTGTTAACAATGCCTCCGCTTCTGTACGAGGAGCTGCGTGATGGTTTCCAACAGCCAACTTATGGTTGGGCACGTAGCGCATCGTCGCTATACGCCTACCAAACACCATTTAGATTATCCATTATTCATGCCTGCTATCGATTTAGATGAGCTTGACTCTTTAAAGCAAAAAGTTTGGGGTTTTGGGGAACGTTGGTGGCACTGGGCTCGATTTTGCCGAGAAGACTATCTAGGTGAAGGCGATTTGAAGTTAGCGGTGCAAGGTAAAGTTGAGGAGCTCACTGGTGAAAGAATCGAGGGTAGAGTGGTTGCGGTTTGCCATCTGAGATACCTTGGTCTGTATTTCAGTCCGGTCAACTTCTATTACCTATATGATGAAGAGAATAACTGGCGTTATCTGTTGGCAGAAGTAAGTAACACCCCTTGGAATGAAAGACATTATTACGCTATAGAGGCAGACAAAGGTGTAAATCATCAAAATTGGCGCCATGACAAGGCATTCCACGTCTCTCCGTTTAATCCTTTAGATCAGCAGTATCAGTGGCGTCTGAAGCCGTTAGGGCAGCGCTTGTTTGTGTACTTAGCGTGTCACAAGTCAGAAAAAGTATTTGATGCCACTTTGTCAATGAAAGGGCGTGCATTTACCTCGAAGAATTTAATCCGACAATTGGTCACAACACCAATTATGACGGTGAAAGTCGTGGTGGGGATATATTGGCACGCCTTAAAGTTATGGCTTAAAGGAACACCCATCTATGACCACTCTAAACCCAAGAAGGCTTCGGCTCATTCTGCACCTTCTGACGAATTTTCGCAGCATACGAACTCAAAGAATTAGGGAGAATTCAACATGTTAAATACGACCTCAATAGAGGCACCTAGAGCCCTAACTGGTTTACAAAAAACCGCGAAAAGTATTGCATTCAAATGTTTATACAAACTTGAGATTGGTTGTTTAACCATCATAGAGAGCTTTCAAGAAGAAGGAAGCGTCGGCAAACATGTTGGTGAACGCTTTGGTAAACCCAAAGAAGGGGAACCGACAGCGATTATCGAAGTGAAACACCCAGAGTTTTACCGTCGACTAATTCAAGGAGGCAGTATCGCAGCGGGTGAAGCGTACATGGATGATTGGTGGGATAGTCCTGATTTATCCGCGTTAATGGAGTTGATGGCGGTCAACCTAGCCGCTCTTGACTCTATTGAAGATCAATCAAGTCTGCTCACGAAAGTGATGTATAAACTTGGACACTGGGTGAACCGCAATACGGTTACTAAGTCAAAAGAGAATATTCAAGCTCATTATGACTTGGGTAACAGTCTATATGAGACATTTCTCGATGAGAGAATGCTCTACTCTTCGGGCATTTATGTAAGCCCGACAGATACGCTAGAGCAAGCCCAACTCAATAAAATGGAGCGGCTTTGTCAACAATTGCAGTTAGTACCGGAAGATCATGTAATAGAAATAGGTACAGGTTGGGGCGGTATGGCGATTTATATGGCCAAAAATTATGGATGTCACGTTACCACAACCACTATTTCGGATGAGCAGTTTGATTACGCAAAACAGCAGGTCGAAAAAGCAGGACTCGAAGATAAGATTACTCTTTTGAAGCAAGACTATCGCTTACTTGAGGGAGAATTCGATAAGCTTGTTTCCATCGAAATGATTGAAGCAGTTGGTAAGCAATACTTAGTTTCCTATCTGCAAAAGTGCCAGTCTTTATTAAAACCTCAAGGTTTGATGGCGATTCAGGCTATTACTATTGCTGACCAGCGATACGATTACTATGCCGATAATGTCGATTTTATACAGAAGTACATTTTCCCTGGGGGCTTCTTGCCTTCCATCACAGCGCTTACCACTAACAGTACTAAACACACGGATCTCATCGTGAGAGATCTGTTTGATATTGGTTTGGATTACGCGAAGACATTGGTGGATTGGCGTCTAAGGTTTGAAGCATCTTTAGAGAGAGTCAGAACCTTAGGCTACGACGAGCGATTTATTCGTATGTGGCGCTACTATTTTTGTTATTGCGAAGGCGGGTTTAGGGCGAAAAGTATCAGTACCGTTCATATTACCTTCCAGCGTGGTCGTTAATAAAACGTTTGATGCTAAATAATGGAGGTCACAATATGTCACCAGGGTGGAAACTTCTCATTATCAGTAGTTGGTTTCAGGTGATCTGGTTACTGTCAGTCATTGGTCAAACAAGGTTTCAGTGGCTAGCGTTGACATTGAGTATTGTGACCATTTTGGTTTCGTATCGAATGCTAAACCTTCGTTTATTGCAACTGTCGCTGTTGGTTGTCGCTGGCCTAGTTATTGATAGTCTGAACATGTTCGCTAGTCTACTTGTGTTCGACACTCATGTTTTGCCGGTATGGCTTATGGCGCTTTGGTTAATTTTTTCTTGGTATGCGTTTTATTTGAAAACTTTTTTGACGTCTTACCCAATTCTCCTCGTATCAATAATTGGTGGATTCGGTGGAGCGATTAGTTACTTGGCGGGTTTTAAGCTTGGAGCTGTAACTACGCAGTACTCGATGTTGGTCACTCTCGGAATCCTTTTTATTGAATGGGTCTTAATCGTTTACTTAATCGTGCGATATCCAAGACCAAACGAGAGAAAGTGGACTCATGAGACATAGGATAATTTTGGCGACCTTACTGAGCTTGTTACTGAGTTCTCATAACGCAGTCGCCTCCAAAGATTCCCCCGTCAGTTATCAAGCGTGGGGCCAGTGGCAAGTCGTTGGGGAGGCGCAACTCAGTTGGTTGTTCTTTGACGTTTATCGTTCCCAATTGCTTGCACCTCAAGGCATTTACGAAGTGTCAGAAGACGTTTCTCCCCATCCCATAGCATTAAGAATTCAGTATCAAAGAGACATCAGTCGACAACAACTTTTGGATGCGACTCTTGACCAATGGCAAAAAATGGGTGTCGATAAAGTGACAAGAAATCAATGGATTGCCAAGTTATACGATATTTTTCCGAGTGTATCAGATGGACAGCAGCTCATTTATGTCAGTGATGGGACATCGGGCAAGTTCTATTATCTTACGAATCAGAAGCCGCTGCAGCTCGTAGGGTCTATTGATGATGAGTCGTTGAACGATGGCTTCCTTGGTATTTGGCTAGCTCCAAATAGCCAGTATCCGAAACTTAGAGCCCAACTTATAGGGATGAATAGATGACGTTATTTCGTTGGCTTATACTGCCTCTTGTACTCATGTTAGGTGCATGTAGTGCAGACCTGTCAGATTATAAAAACAGTGAACCTAGATTTGACTTGTTCGGGTACTTTGAAGGAGAGACAAAAGCTTGGGGAATGGTTCAAGACTATACCAATAAACAGAACCGACGTTTTGACGTCACTATTGTCGGCACAGTTCAGGACAACAAGCTTGTCCTGGTTGAAGACTTCGTTTTTGATGACGGGGAAATTGACCAAAGGATTTGGACCATTGAGAAGCTCCAAGATGGTTCTTATCGTGGGGTGGCCGACGATATCATTGGCGCGGCAATCGGCAAGGAAGAGGGTAACGCTTTACAATGGCAGTACGACTTCGAACTCAAGGTTGATGGCTCAACCTATACTGTGGCTTTCGATGATTGGTTGTATCGACAAGATGATAAACACGTTTTTAACCTAACGAGCATCCGAAAGTTTGGTATCGAAGTAGGAAAGATCACACTGTTTTTCCAAAAACAGTAGGAGGTGATCTAGAACATTTATCGTTGATGATATCCACAAAAAAGGCTGCAAAATAAGCAGCCTTTTTGAGTTTATGTACTGATTAATAATTACAGCTTATCGGTGAGCTCGATTGCTTGACCGATGTAGTTAGCTGGCGTCATTAACTTCAAGCGTGCTTTCTCTTCTTCTGGCAATTCCAAGCCATCGATGAAGCTGCGCATTGCTTCGCCATCTACACGTTTACCACGAGTTAACTCTTTTAGTTTCTCATAAGGCTTTTCGATACCGTAACGACGCATAACGGTTTGTACTGGCTCTGCAAGTACTTCCCAGTTTTTGTCTAGCTCAGCAAGAAGCGCTTCACGGTTCACTTCTAGTTTGCTGATACCCTTAAGCGTTGAAGTGTAAGCAATGATAGCGTAGCCACAGCCAACACCTAGGTTACGAAGAACCGTTGAATCTGTTAGGTCACGCTGCCAGCGAGAGATAGGTAGTTTTTGTGCTAGATGAGCAAATACAGCATTTGCTAAACCTAGGTTACCTTCTGAGTTTTCAAAGTCGATTGGGTTAACTTTGTGTGGCATCGTTGAAGAACCGATTTCACCAGCGATAGTTTTTTGCTTGAAGTGACCTAGAGCGATGTAACCCCATACGTCACGGTCAAAGTCGATTAGAATCGTGTTGAAACGTGCAATCGCATCGAATAGCTCGGCGATGTAGTCGTGCGGTTCGATCTGAGTTGTGTATGGGTTCCAAGTTACGCCAAGAGACTCAGTGATGAACTCTTCGCTGAACTTGTGCCAGTCTAGCTCTGGGTAAGCAGATAGGTGAGCGTTGTAGTTACCAACCGCACCATTAATCTTACCTAGGATCTCTACAGCTTCGATTTGCTTGTATTGGCGCTCCATACGGTAAGCAACGTTTGCCATCTCTTTACCCATAGTAGTAGGTGAGGCAGGTTGGCCATGGGTACGTGAAAGCAAAGGAATGTCACGGTACTCTTCAGCTAGTTTGCTGATCGCATCGATGATATTGCGGATCTCAGGAAGAACCACAGTATCGCGTGCTTCTTTAAGCATAAGAGCATGAGACGTGTTGTTGATATCTTCAGAAGTACATGCAAAGTGGATGAACTCGTTTACTGCGTGCAGTTCAGGAACGCCAGCGACTTTCTCTTTTAGGAAGTACTCAACCGCTTTTACATCGTGGTTAGTAGTACGCTCGATCTCTTTAATACGCGCCGCATCTTCTTCGCTAAAGTTAGCGGCTAGCTCATCAAGAAACTGGTTAGCTTCGACACTGAATGCTGGAACTTCTTTGATCGCATCCGTTGCTGCTAGTTTTTGCAACCAACGAATTTCAACGATAGAGCGGTACTTTAGTAGGCCAAACTCACTAAAGATGCTGCGAAGTGCAGTTGTCTTACTACCGTAACGGCCGTCTACTGGTGAAACAGCAGTCAATGCTGACAGTTCCATGATGTTCTCCTGAATTGGGTTTCTAAATTTCGTGAGCTTTATACCAATAACTGCGGCATTTGTCACGAATATTGCGCAAACGTTTGCGCTAAATTTATTTTGGTAGGAAAAAATAACTCGCGACAAGGTCGCGAGTCGATGATTACATTCTAGCGAGTAGAATCTGAGCTTGTTCGATCATTTTCTTACGACCAAACACGAGGTGGCGTCGTTTGCCACCTACCTGTCGCCAAAGCACTGCGCTGCGGATACCTGACAATAGAAGCGCGCGCACCTTTTGCTGGGTGCCGGTTTGTTGAAGTACTGCCGGAGTGCCTGTGACTTGAATTCTAGGACCAATCGGACTAATGACATCTAAATACACGCTAGCTAAATTACTGATCATCTGCTCGTCAAGAAGCTCATAGTGCTCAAGTTGACGACTGACCATTTGTAATCTGTCACCAAGTTGAGACATGGCATCATTACGCCCATTTAGTTTGCGCTCTAGTGCCATTAAGCTGATGATGTAACGAGTAATCTCACTTCCGCTTGGTGTGCTATCAATGCCTTTTACCAAACACTCGAGTCCAACTTTAAGGTCGGATTCAACACCAAATACATCTAACGTACTGGATGGGTTCATATTGGTAATAGCTTTGATAGAACTTTCGAACGCGTCTGAATCACAGTAACCGTCTTTAGCAACTCGTTGAACAAGGGCAACGGCTTGGCAAATTCCTGCAAATGCTATTGTACGGTCATAAAGTGTATTAGCCACGTAGCTCTCCTAAGATAATAAACGAATAAATGTTAGATACGCTCTTCGATGATGCCGCCGCCCAAGCAAACATTGTCGCTATAGAAGACAGCAGACTGTCCCGGAGTGACAGCTACTTGTGGTTCATCAAAGATAACCTTAATGTTGTCATCGTCAATTGGGATAATCGTACAAGGGATATCTTGTTGACGGTAGCGCGTTTTCACTGTGCATTGCATTGGTTCTTTAATCGCTTCGCGACTCACCCAATGAAGTTGAGATGCACGCAGTCCGTTTGATTTAAGTAATGGATGATCAGCACCTTGAACCGCAATCAATACATTACGTTCAAGATCTTTTTCAGCAACATACCATGGATCTTCATTACCGCCGCCACCTTTTTGGCCCCCAATATGTAACCCTTTACGTTGACCCAATGTGTGGTACATCAGACCTTGGTGTTCACCAATGACTTTACCTTCCGGTGTTTCAATTTTACCCGGTTGTGCTGGCAAATAGCGAGACAAGAAGTCTGTAAATTTGCGCTCACCAATAAAACAAATACCTGTCGAGTCCTTTTTCTTCGCGGTAATTAAGCCTTGCTCTTCAGCAATGCGACGCACTTCTGGTTTTTCTAACTCACCTACAGGGAACAAGCTACGAGCCACCTGGTCGTGACTTAATGTATAAAGGAAGTAACTCTGGTCTTTGTTGCTGTCTAAACCGCGAAGCATTTGCGGCTTTTCACCGTTTTCAGGGAAGGTACGGCTAACGTAGTGACCCATAGCAATATAGTCCGCATCGAGAACTTCGTCTGCAAATTCTAAAAATGCCTTGAATTTGATTTCTTTGTTACAAAGAATATCTGGGTTTGGTGTACGACCTGCTTTGTATTCTGCTAAGAAATACTCGAATACATTATCCCAGTATTCTGCTGCAAAGTTGATCGTATGTAGGTGGATACCTAACTTATCACAGACCGCTTGTGCGTCGGCTAAATCTTCCGCTGCAGTACAATATTCCTCATTATCATCTTCTTCCCAGTTCTTCATGAACAGGCCTTCTACTTGGTAGCCTTGCTGTTTCAGAAGGTAGGCAGAAACAGAGGAGTCTACACCGCCGGACATACCGACAATCACTTTCTTTTGGCTGTTATCAGACATGTTAAAATACCACCTATATCAATTGGACGCAGATTCTAGCAGAAACCGAAGGCGCAATACAGATCCGCGAACTAAATCACACTTTCTAAGAGCATGAATGTTTGTACAAATAGAGTGAAAAACAAGGTCAGTGATAAAAAAAATTGTAGCGTAAACGTTTGCTAAGGTTGCCTATGTTGCCGAGGTAAACTATACAGAGTTAGAATTGTCGCCCTTACATTCCTGTTACGAAGATATCCTTATGAAATTCCCCGGCCAAAGAAAATCGAAGCATTACTTTCCGGTTCACGCTCGTGACCCATTAGTCAGCCAATCTCAAACTAGCAAAAAAATGTCGAGAACCCATATTATCGGTATTGACCAAACACTAGTTGATATAGAAGCGCGCGTGGATAGTAGTGTTATTGAGAAATTTGGACTGAGCAAAGGGCACTCTTTGGTTATTGATGACCAAGCAGCTGAAAATCTGTATAACGAATTGAAAGAGCAAGAGCTTATTACCAATGAATTTGCTGGGGGCACAATAGGGAATACATTACATAACTTTTCCGTGTTGGCAGATGACAAATCGGTATTGTTAGGTGTAATGAGTGCTGATATCCGAATCGGTAGTTATGGCTATCGATATCTATGTAATACTTCTAGCCGTATGGACTTAAACTATTTACAAGGCGTTGATGGTGCCATTGGACGTTGCTTTACGTTAATTACTGAAGACGGCGAGCGAACTTTTGCAATTAGCGAAGGTCAAATGAATCAACTTCGTGCTGAGAGTATTCCTGAGAAAATTTTTAAGAAAGCCTCAGCGTTGGTATTAACAGCCTATTTAGTTCGTTGCAAAGATGGCGACCCAATGCCGGAAGCAACCATGCAGGCAATAGAATATGCGAAGAAATACGACGTACCTGTGGTATTAACATTGGGAACTCGCTTCGTTATTCAAGATGATCCGGAATATTGGCAAGACTTTTTGAAACAGCATGTTTCGGTTGTCGCTATGAATGAGGATGAAGCTGAAGCATTAACAGGTGAAAAAGATCCATTGGCTGCTGCGGATAAAGCACTTGATTGGGTTGATCTTGTTTTATGTACTGCTGGACCAATCGGTTTATTTATGGCTGGTTATACAGAGGATGCTGCCAAAAGAGAAACTTCGTTGCCATTATTACCAGGGTGTATTGCTGAATTTAACCGATATGAATTTAGCCGACCTGCTATAAAATCTGCATGTGAAAATCCTACAAAAGTTTATTCACATATTGCTCCTTATATGGGTGGGCCAGAAAAAATCAAGAATACCAATGGTGCGGGAGACGCAGCTTTATCTGCATTACTGCACGATATGGCAGCGAATAAATACCATAAAGAAAATGTGCCAAACTCAAGTAAGCACCAACACCCATACCTTACTTACTCTTCTTTCTCACAAGTATGTAAATACTCAAATCGAGCAAGCTATGAAGTGCTGGTTCAACATTCTCCACGTCTTTCTCGCGGTCTGCCAGAGAAAGAAGATAGCCTTGAAGAGGCATATTGGGAACGATAATAAAAAAGCGCCGAAAGGCGCTTTTTTTATAAATCTAATATTACTTAAAGATATTAGATTTCGAATTCTTCTAGAGATTTACCTGCATCTAGAGCAGTTTGGATTGCAGAAGGCGTACGACCTTGACCAGTCCAAGTCTTTTCAGCGCCACTAGCGTCTACATATTTGTATTTTGCTGGACGAGGAGCACGTTTACTCTTCGCTTTACCTTTAGATTCACCGGATAGCGCAGCGATAAGATCTTCAACGTCAATACCGTCTTGAGCAATCATTTGAGCGTACTCGCTTAATTTAGCTTCGCGTGCTTCTTTCGCTGCTCTTTCTTCTGCTTCCGCTTCTTGTCTTTCACCAACAACAGTCGTCAGTTTTTCTAGTGCTTCTTCTAGTTGTTCTAAAGTTAGCTCACGAGCAAATGCACGTAGGCTACGAATATTTAGTAGAGTTTTGGTTAATTCAGACATGACAGTTCCCATGAGATTATTATTTGGTTCGGATTAATAATAAACAGCAAATATTGAATTGACAATATTTTCTTAGTGGATAAGAGAAGAAATATAATAATTCTTACAAAAACCTGATAATAGACGACGATAGAAATACATAGTGGTGTATATAGCAGGTGAAATTAGAACATTAATAATTACTAAACCTTAGTATGAACTACACAAAAGTCGGACTTTGAGTGGATTTTGTTGCATATTGTACTAAGTGTGGTTAGTTAGACATATAGTTTATTTGTAAGTATTACGAAATTGATTGAGTTCGATATAAATGAACTTCTATAAAACTAAGTTGTCAGTGATGGTCGTTCAAAAAATGTTTATCTCTGAGTAGTTAATGGGTGATTTGAACCCTGCGTTATAACTAAACCGCAACACTGTTTACAAGGTGATAGCAACATTCATGTTGCAATTGATGCTTTGGTAAGTACAATGACGTCCACCTAATGCAAAAGTAAGAACATTCTTTCAACATGCTAACGCATAGTAGTGAATGATTTTTCTTTTGATGTAGAGGCGCGACTGCGAAAAGTCCTTGTCGTTGGGGTGATGCCAATGAACGACAAAAAAAGGCGCTGTCGCCGAAGTGAGAGTTGAATATCAAGCACTCTCGCTGGGGTTGTATCCGAAACGAACAACACTGCCATAGTCTATTATATTGTTAAACTATGGAGCGCTACTGTAGGGTTGGGAGAAGTGTTCACTTCCCTTTCGCTTAGTTCAACGTTTGCGTATGAACTTATAGATACGCATGTCTGCAGTAGATCTCTAACCATAATTAAAACTGGTTTTTGAAGATCATGAATTTAATCGATTTTGCTTCGTCACCATTATCACTGCTACCGCCGATCGTAGCTTTGAGTTTGGCGATTATCACACGTCGCGTTTTGCTTTCCCTAGGTGTAGGTATTGTATTAGGCGCTTTTCTACTCAACGATTACTCGGTAATGAATGCTGCAGGCTATGTCTATGACACAGTCTCTGGCGTTGTTATTGAAGATGGTGGTCTAAACACCTGGAACATGAGTATCGTTGGCTTCCTATTGCTACTCGGTATGATGACGGCGTTATTAACGTTGTCAGGTGGTACCAAGGCGTTTGCTGAATGGGCACAAGCACGCGTGAAAAGTAAACGTGGCTCAAAGCTTCTTGCTGCATTCCTTGGTGTGTTCATTTTTGTTGATGATTACTTCAATAGCTTAGCAGTTGGCGCGATTTCTCGTCCTGTTACTGACCGCTTTTACGTATCGCGCGCTAAGCTTGCTTATATTCTAGATTCAACGGCTGCTCCTATGTGTGTGCTTATGCCAGCTTCGAGCTGGGGTGCATACATTATGACTATCGTCAGCGGTATTCTTATCTCACATGGTATTACTGAATACTCAGCGATTGGCGCGTATGTTCGCCTAATTCCAATGAACTTTTACGCAGTATTTGCACTATTAATGGTGTTCGCTGTTGCTTGGTTCCAATTAGATGTCGGCCCAATGCGTAAGCATGAGCTTCGTGCAAAACAAGGTCTTGGTTTTGACAAAGATAAAGAGAACGATTCTGCTGAAGCTCATGAACTGAATGAAGAGTTGGATATTAAAGAAAGCGACTTTGGTTCAGTTTCAGATCTGATTCTACCTATTGTTGTCCTTATAGGAGCGATGGTAGCAGCGATGATCTTTACTGGTGGTCAAGCTCTGGCGGCAGATGGCGTTGCATTTAATGTTCTTGGTGCATTTGAGAATACGGATGTTGGTACTTCTTTAATTTACGGTGGTTCTGCTGGTTTATTAACAGCGGTCTATACCGTCGTGAAACAGAAGCTTTCTGCGGCTGATATTGCAACAACCATGTGGATTGGTGCTAAGTCGATGTTCGGCGCAATCTTGATTCTGTTCTTTGCATGGTCTATCGGTTCTGTCATTGGCGACATGAAAACAGGCGCTTACCTATCGTCAACTGTACAAGGTAATATTGATGTCCATTGGCTACCAGTTATTCTGTTCATGCTTTCTGGTCTTATGGCATTTTCGACCGGTACATCATGGGGTACATTCGGAATTATGTTACCAATCGCAGGTGATATGGCGGGTGCAACGGATATCGCAATGATGCTTCCAATGCTTGGTGCGGTATTAGCGGGTTCAGTATTTGGTGATCACTGTTCACCAATCTCAGATACGACCATCTTGTCATCGACAGGTGCACGCTGCAACCATATTGACCACGTGTCTACGCAGTTGCCATATGCATTGTCAGTGGCATTTGTTTCTTGTATCGGCTTTATTACATTGGGTATGACAACGTCGGTAGCACTGTCATTCGGTGCTGCAACAGTGACGTTTATACTTGTCTGTTTCATTCTTTCTGCTCTATCTAAAGCAAGAATGGCTAAAGAAGCGAATGCGTAAATAAATTGCTTTAATATCAAGGAGCCTACCAAGGCTCCTTTTTTTATGTCTTTTGGCCTACTTTTGCCGTTATTCGTAATAACAAATCATACTTGTTGGCGAGTACGAAAAAAAATTCGCTGATCTGTAAAATAGTGGTTGAAAATCATAATGAGCTTCGTTAGTGTGAAGGTACAGACACAAAGGACCTAAACATAAGTATGCTAAATTTTGATATGAACATTCATCATCACCATCATCACCCAGCTTAATCTTTCGGGAGATGAACGCATACCCGAGAGATAGGTAAAACTCTCGGAGGTTCGATTTAAGATTTAAAGAATTAAACCCTCGGGAGACCAAAGCTCCCGAGGGTTTTTTCGTTTTATAATTTAAAATCAATATCTTGTACAGGGATACAGCAATGCAAACACAACGCCTAAGAATCGCAATACAAAAGAAAGGTCGTCTTAGCAGAGAAAGCCAAGACCTACTAAAAAAATGCGGAGTTAAGTTCAACGTAATGGGTGAGCGTCTTGTTGTTCACTCGTTAAATATGCCAATCGATCTACTGTTGGTACGTGATGACGATATCCCTGGTTTGATCATGGATGGTGTCGTCGATCTTGGCTTTATTGGTGAGAATGAGCTAGAAGAAGTTCGCTTAGACCGCAAAGCACTTGGTGAACCAAATGAGTTCGTAACGCTTCGCCGTCTTGATTTCGGTGGTTGTCGTCTATCTATCGCCATCGACAAAGATGAAACGTACAACGGCCCGCAAGATCTAGCAGGCAAACGAATAGCGACCACTTACCCACAATTACTGAAAGCTTATATGGATGAGCAAGGTGTAGACTTCAGTACTTGTATGCTTACAGGGTCGGTCGAGGTCGCGCCGCGAGCTGGTTTAGCGGACGCTATTGCCGACCTTGTTTCTACAGGGGCGACATTGGAAGCCAACGGATTAAAAGAAGCAGAAGTTATCTTCCGTTCTAAAGCAACGCTGATTCAGCGCAAAGGCGAGTTTGATGCCGATAAAGAGGCACTTATAGAGAAGCTACTAACTCGTATGCAAGGCGTTCAGCAAGCGAAAGAGTCTAAATACATTATGCTGCACGCACCAGTCGCAAAACTTGAGCAAATCAAAGCGCTTTTACCGGGTGCAGAAGATCCGACAGTATTACCTCTATCTTCGGATAAAGAGCGTGTGGCGGTTCACCTAGTTAGTACAGAGAACTTGTTCTGGGAAACTATGGAACAGCTGAAAGAACTTGGAGCGAGTTCTATTCTTGTGCTTCCGATTGAGAAAATGATGGGGTAAGGCTATGAGAACTGTAGTTTGGCAATCATTAAGTCAGTCGCAACAAGAGTCTATTCTTGAGCGTCCTGCGATTACTGAAGGCGCAAATATTACTTCTGCGGTATCGGCGGTTATCGAGCAAGTACGTAGCGAAGGTGATAAAGCGCTGCTAGATCTTACAGAAAAGTTTGATCGAGTTCGACCTGACTCAATTCGAGTCTCTAACGAAGAGATTGAAGCTGCATCATCGCGTCTCTCTGAAACAATGAAACAAGCGCTGGAGCAAGCGTATTCTAATATCGCTAAGTTTCACAAAGCTCAGCGTCCGGAACTACTGCGAGTAGAAACTCAACCAGGCGTTGTCTGTGAACAAGTGACTCGTCCTATAAATACGGTTGGACTGTATATTCCGGGCGGTAGCGCACCATTACCATCAACTGTGCTTATGCTAGGGGTTCCAGCTCAGATTGCTGGTTGTCGTAAGGTGGTATTATGTTCCCCACCGCCTATTGCGGATGAAATCCTTTATGTTGCCAAGCTATGTAAAATCGATGAAGTATATAACGTTGGTGGTGGTCAAGCCGTAGCGGCGATGGCGTATGGCACAGAGAGCGTTTCAAAAGTAGATAAGATCTTCGGTCCGGGCAATGCCTATGTTACCGAAGCCAAGCGTCAAGTGAGTAATGATTTCCGTGGAGCATCGATCGATATGCCTGCTGGGCCATCTGAAGTGTTGGTTATTGCCGACGAAACAGCGGATGCTGACTTTGTCGCGGCCGATCTACTAAGCCAAGCTGAACATGGCCCAGACTCTCAAGTAGTGCTTGTCACTCCATCTCCAGTGATTGCAGACCAAGTAACAGAGGCGGTGAATAAACAGCTTAAGCAACTGTCGCGTGCTGATATCGCGCAGCAAGCATTAGGCTCAAGTCTCATTATTATCGCTGAGTCGATCACTCAGTGTGTGTCTATTTCAAACTACTATGGCCCTGAGCACTTGATTGTTCAGACTAAAGCACCACGTGAACTGTTACCGCTACTTGATAACGCAGGCTCTATCTTCTTGGGCGATTGGTCACCAGAGTCTGCGGGCGATTACGCTTCAGGTACTAACCACGTACTGCCGACTTATGGCTACACTCGTACTTATTCAAGCTTGGGCTTAGCTGACTTTTCGAAGCGAATGACGGTACAAGAATTAACTGCCGATGGGTTACAAAATCTGGCTCCGACGGTCGTCACTATGGCCGAGGCAGAAGGGCTGGATGCGCACAAACGTGCCGTGACCATTCGTGTCGAGAAGCTTGCGCAGGAGAGTAACTAATGGAAAAGCTCGCTCGTAAACAAGTTCAACAGCTAACGCCATATATGTCAGCACGACGTATTGGCGGTAGCGGTGATATTTGGCTCAATGCTAATGAATCACCATTTAATAATGAATATAAAACAGACTTTGCACGTCTTAATCGCTACAGCGAATGTCAGCCTAAAGCGCTAATCGAAGCCTATGCGGCATATGCTGGTGTCAAACCAGAACAAACACTGACTTCTCGTGGTGCTGACGAAGGCATTGAATTACTTATTCGTGCTTTTTGTGAGCCGGGTGAAGATAGCATCTTATTCTGTCCGCCGACCTATGGCATGTACGCTATCAGTGCTGAAACCATTGGTGTTAACCGTAAAACGGTACCCTTGACTTCTGATTGGCAACTCAATCTGCCGGAAATCGAAGCCAATTTAGATGGCGTCAAAGTACTGTTCGTTTGTAGCCCAAACAACCCAACGGGTAACTTGGTTAAGCGTGAAGACATTATCGCTTTATTGGAGATGACCAAAGATAAAGCTATTGTTGTCATGGATGAAGCGTATATCGACTTTTGTCCGGAAGCGTCAACCGTTGATTTGTTGGCCCAATATCCGAACTTAGCCATCTTACGTACATTATCAAAAGCCTTCGCTTTGGCTGGTCTTCGTTGCGGATTTACACTTGCCAATGAAGAGCTAATCAACGTACTGCTTAAAGTGATTGCACCATATCCGGTACCAATCCCTGTCGCGGAAATCGCGGTGCAAGCCTTATCGGAACAAGGGTTAGCGCGCGCTAAGTTCCAGGTGCTGGATCTCAATGCCAATCGTGCCTACCTACAAGCAGGTTTATCGACCTTACCAGGTGTTACCGTATATGAAGGTTGGGGTAATTATCTACTCGTTGAATTTGCTAATGGCGATGAGCTATTTAAAGCAGCGTGGAATACGGGAATTATTCTTAGAAATTCACCGATTGAAAACTGCGTAAGAATCAGTGTTGGTAATCGTGACGAATGTGAGAAGACATTGTCATTTATTCGCAATCAACTAGAACAAACAGCGGCATAAGCTAGCCATCAAGAAAAGGATTTATAAAGTGAGCAACCAACAGAAAATATTATTTATAGACCGTGATGGTACGTTAATTGTTGAGCCTCCAGTGGATTTTCAAGTTGACCGTTTGGATAAACTCAAACTCGAGCCGTTTGTTATTCCAAGTTTATTGGCTCTGCAAGACGCAGGGTACCGCCTTGTGATGGTGACTAACCAAGACGGTTTAGGTACTGCTAGCTATCCTCAGGAAGACTTTGACGCTCCTCATAATATGATGATGGAAATCTTTGAGTCTCAAGGCGTTAAATTTGATGATGTTTTAATTTGCCCGCACTTTGATGAAGACAACTGTTCATGCCGTAAACCAAAACTTGGTTTGGTTAAAGAGTATCTTCAAAGTGGCAAAGTGGATTTCAAAACCTCTGCTGTGATTGGTGACCGACAAACTGATCTTCAGCTAGCTGAAAATATGGCGATTCGTGGAATTCAGTACAATCCGGAGACCATGGGTTGGCCAAGAATCTTAAAAGACTTAACGGTAAAAGCACGTACAGCGGAAGTAATTCGTACTACCAAAGAAACGGATATCAAGGTATTTGTAAACCTTGATGAAGCGGGTGGTAATGAAATCTCAACTGGCATGGGCTTTTTCGACCACATGCTTGATCAAATTGCCACTCATGGCGGTTTCCAGATGAAGTGCATTGTGGATGGCGATCTGCACATTGATGACCACCACACTATTGAAGATACCGCTTTGGCTCTTGGGCAAGCTTTGAAAGAAGCGCTGGGTGATAAGCGCGGTATCGGTCGATTTGGCTTTAGCTTGCCAATGGATGAGTGCTTGGCGCAATGTGCCTTAGATCTATCTGGTCGCCCATATCTTAAATTTGATGCCAAGTTCTCTCGTGAGCAGGTGGGGGACTTGTCTACAGAAATGGTCGTTCACTTCTTCCGATCTTTGACTGACACGCTCGCATGTACACTTCACTTATCTTCTTCTGGCGATAATGATCATCACATCATTGAGAGTTTGTTTAAGGCCTTCGGCCGTACACTGCGTCAAGCCATTAAGGTAGAGGGTAACGAGTTACCAAGTAGTAAGGGAGTCTTGTAATGGCCAGCAGCAAACAGAATGTAGTCATTATTGATACCGGTTGTGCTAACGTCTCGTCAGTAAAGTTTGCTATTCAGCGTCTTGGCTACGATGTTGTTATTTCTAAGGAGCCTCAAGTGGTTCTGGGTGCTGACAAGCTGTTTCTGCCAGGTGTAGGTACGGCAAGTGAAGCGATGAAAAACCTTCAAGAGCGCGATCTTATCGAACTGGTCAAGCAGGTTGAGAAACCAGTACTTGGTATTTGCTTGGGTATGCAGCTGTTGGGTAAGCTTTCACAAGAGAAAGGCCAAAAGGCGGACGAGCTTGTTGAATGTTTGGGCCTTTGTGAAGGTGAAGTAAAACGTCTTGAAACAGGAGACTTACCTCTTCCTCATATGGGGTGGAATACCGTGAAGGCTGTGGCTGGCAATCCGCTGTTTCAAGGGATTGAAGAGGGTGAATACTTCTATTTCGTGCACAGTTTTGGGATGCCCGTTGGCGACTACACCATTGCTGAATGCGAGTATGGCAAACCGTTTAGTGCTGCGATACAAAGTGGCAACTACTACGGCGTACAGTTTCACCCAGAGCGCTCGTCCAAAGCAGGCTCAAAACTGATTCAAAACTTCCTAGAGTTAGTGTAATTCCTGACTAACAAGAAGTTATCGATAGAATTTATCGGCTTCACACGGTCGTGAGGCTTTGAAGGAAATGATTGTGATTATTCCAGCATTAGATTTAATTGAAGGACAAGTGGTTCGTCTATATCAAGGCGATTATGGTCAGGTTACTGAATATAAGGTCGATCCGATTGAGCAGTTCAACCTCTACCATCAAGCCGGAGCAAATTGGCTACACCTTGTCGATCTGACTGGCGCGAAAGACACATCAGCGCGCCAGCTTGATTTAATTGCCAAACTACTAGCAGGAACACCAGCAAACATCCAGATTGGTGGTGGTGTGCGTACTGAGCAAGATGTAGTTGATCTGCTTGAGGCTGGTGCTCAACGTGTTGTCGTTGGTTCGACAGCGGTTAAGCAACCAGAGTTGGTTAAAGGGTGGATGGAAAAATATGGCGCAGAGAAAATTGTGCTAGCACTCGATATTAACATCGATGAAACCGGTACACGCAAAGTCGCCATCTCAGGTTGGCAAGAAGACTCTGGCGTCACCATTGAAGCGTTAATTAATGATTATCTAACAGTGGGCTTAAAGCATGTGCTGTGCACTGATATTTCACGTGACGGCACATTAGCAGGTAGTAATGTCGAACTCTATGTAGACCTGTGCAAGCAGTACCCACAAGTGCAGTTTCAGTCTTCAGGTGGTATCGGTAGCCTTGCCGATATTGAAGCACTAAAAGGCACGGGCGTATCGGGCGTGATTGTTGGCCGAGCGTTATTAGATGGTAAATTTACCGCAGAGGAGGCATTCCAATGTTGGCAAAGCGAATAATTCCTTGTTTGGATGTCCGTGACGGTCAAGTGGTGAAAGGCGTTCAGTTTCGAAACCACGAGATTATTGGTGATATCGTTCCGTTAGCCGCACGTTATGCAGAAGAAGGTGCAGATGAGTTAGTCTTTTATGATATCACTGCCTCAAGCGATGGCCGTGTAGTGGATAAAAGCTGGGTAGCGCGAGTGGCAGAAGTGATTGATATTCCATTCTGTGTCGCTGGTGGTATTAAGTCTGCTGAAGATGCGGCACGTATCTTAGAATTTGGTGCTGATAAAGTATCAATCAACTCTCCAGCTTTGGCTAACCCTGAATTGATTACCGAGCTTGCCGACAAATTTGGTGTTCAGTGTATTGTCGTCGGTATCGACTCCTACTTTGATAAAGAAACGGGTAAGTATCAGGTGTATCAATTCACCGGTGACGAATCACGTACTAAAGCCACTAAATGGGAAACCCGCGATTGGGTTCAAGAAGTGCAAAAGCGTGGTGCAGGGGAAATCGTACTTAATATGATGAACCAAGATGGGGTGCGAAATGGCTATGACATCGAGCAGCTTAATATGGTTCGCGAAGTGTGTAAGGTACCTCTCATTGCTTCTGGCGGTGCGGGTGCGATGGAGCACTTTGCAGAGGCGTACAACAAAACCAATGTTGATGGTGCGTTGGCCGCTTCCGTATTCCACAAGCAGATCATCAATATCGGTGAGCTTAAGCAATATCTAAAACAACAAGGTGTGGAGATCAGACTATGAGTGAAGCAGCAGTAGCGCTCACCGAGCGTATCGACTGGGAAAAAGTAGATGGTCTTGTACCTGCTATTATTCAGGACTTTCAGTCTAGCCAAGTTCTAATGATGGGATATATGAATCCTGAAGCGTTGGAAAAGACCTTGGAAACTGAGCAAGTGACCTTTTTCTCTCGCACGAAATCCCGATTGTGGACGAAAGGAGAAACGTCAGGCAACGTACTCCAACTTCGTAATATCGCTCTAGATTGTGACAACGACACGGTACTCGTGAAGGTTGACCCAATTGGACCAACGTGTCACACAGGTACGACTACGTGTTTTGATGGTGACCCACAAGAAGAGTCTCAAATGGTGTGGCTTCATCAGCTTGAGCAATTGCTTGCCGCTCGAAAAGATGCGGATCCGCAATCTTCTTATACCGCGAGCCTCTATGCCCGTGGTACCAAACGTATTTCGCAGAAAGTGGGCGAAGAGGGCGTTGAAGTCGCGCTTGCGGCAACGTCGGGTGACAAGGCGGAGCTAGTATGCGAATCAGCTGACTTAATTTATCACCTAATGGTGCTACTTCAGGACCAAGGCCTATCGATGAATGATGTGGTTAATAAGCTGAAAGAGCGCCATAAATAAAACGCGATCTCTAATATAGAAGCCAATAAGGTTTGACCTTGTTGGCTTTTCTTTTGCTGCTTTCTAAATAGTTGAGTGCCTAATCAATTTAAACTTGCGAAGCACGTCGAGAGGTAATGGGATTATTGAAAACTTTGCAAAACCAGCCACAGTGAGAATGCTGAAAATAATACCTGCTGCGAATTGAAAAGCTGCACTCATCGACTCGGTTAATAGCCAGTGAGTTGAAATTGCCAATGCTGAGATCGTAAGGGCAGAGAGCAAAGCCATGTGGCAATAAGGTAGAAACTCAAGAAACTGACTTGCCTTGTAGAGCATAATAAGTCGAGCTGTATAAGCGATAGTAAGCACTGCAATAACCCCCAGTAATCCCCAAATAGGTACCAACACAAAATACCCAATAACCGCGATAGTGGCACAGATGCCTTGAATCCACATTTGTGCCTTACTGGAATTACCACTGTAACAGCCCAAATTTAAATAATCTCCGGCGTTTTTAATTACTCCTATGACAAGAAGTGCAACAACAAGTGTGCTTGCGGATTGATAGGTGGTTGGTAGTATCAAAGTAACGAAGCTTGGTGCGGTTAGAATCATTATAGTAGCAAGCAAGATTGCAATGTTAACCCCCAGAACCGCCTTATCAGCACACTCTTGTTTACCATTAACACCGTTTAGTATCGCTACTCGATTTGGAAACCACCACAGTGCGTAGGGTTGGAGAGCAAGTCCAAGTATTAGTGCGAATTTAGCACTGACCGCATAGATAGCGAGTTGTTCCACACCAACAAAACTCGCAAGGAACCAACGATCAAGTCCATTAATCATATAGACTGATGCGCTTCCTACGAGCACAGGCAAACCAAAACTCAAAATAAGACGAGAAGAGCCCAAATAACCAAAACTCTCCATTTGACTCCATTGATACTTGAGCAAGCACATTAGCAAAAGCAAGCTAGAACAGGCTGCTGATATTAATACACCATCGATACCAAACCCTGCTTCGAGAAGAACAAAGGTCATCATCGCTTGAACAAGCGCTTTTATGACATTAAGAATGCAGAAGCGTTTCGCCATGGCATTCATACGCATTAATGTTAACGGGATGGATATTGCACCATCGATCATGGTTGGAATGAGCAGTAACACAATTTGGTAGCTTTCGAAGGTAACAGGCAAAGCGTGAATCAACCAGGGGAGGGATATTCCAATGAGGCTACCGCCAATGACACAAACGATGATACTTAAGGTAAAGCAGTTTGAAATAAGCTGCTGCTTCTCTGTACCTTTTGCGGTACCAATATATCGATACATCGCATCGACTATGCCAAAACTGAATAGGATAGTGCCGATATCAGCGAGTAACACTAAAGCTTCAAGTGAACCATACTCGGCGAGCGACAACTTATGCGTGATATAGGGAATCATGACGAGGGATACCCCTTTCATCATCAAGATGCCGATAGCATAATAAGCGGATTGCTTTAGTGAGTTCATGATGCCGATCTACTTGGTAGAAGGATAATGCTTTTGCAGTCTCCAAGTAGACTGCGTAAACGTCGTTTTTCTGGAGCCAAGGATAGTGAGCGTAGGCCAAGTAAGATCGCCGATAAAGGTTGGTTAAGACAACGGTGGTAGTCGGCGTATCCTTCAAGAATGCGTGCTTTTGAACTTCTTAAAGCAGATGAGGAAATGTTCCAATAAAGGTGAGCAGATGTGTACCTGTGCAAGATAGCTTCTAAAGATTTTAAGTTGCGCAACCGATTATCGTCTGTTTGAGTAGTTGAACCTTGTCTCATGACATAGCCTGCTTCAATAGAGTTCACCGCACCGAATGGGTGTTGCTCGCAAATGCGTAGCCACAAATCGAGGTCTTCTCCATATTCTAAATTAGAATCGAAGGGTGCGATGTCTCGAAAAATCTCAGCCTTAATCATTACCGTTGAAGTACCAATCACGTTATTTTGAAGGACAAACTCCAAGGCATCGTTCATCACGATATATTGACGACTGTCAGACTGAAACTGATTCCAATAACCAAAGCAATCAATTATCTCTTCGTACTGTTCGGTAACGTGTTGGTAGTTAGTAAAGGTACCTGCAAGCTCAGGGTGGCATTGATGAAAGTGGAGCTGCCTTTCTAACTTATTAGGCATCCAATAGTCGTCAGCATCAAGAAAAGCAATATAGTCTCCGCTAGCTCTGTTAATTCCCAAGTTTCTTGCACCCGAAGCACCAAGACCTGACGTTGTAATTATCTGCATTCGAGAATCACTGATGCTGTTAAGGTAACTTGAGGTGTTGTCAGTACTATTGTCATCGACAACAATAACTTCAATGTCCTGGTGTGTTTGAGAGAACACACTTTCAACTGCTTTAGGTAAGTACTCAACGCAGTTATAGGTTGGAATGATGATCGAGATTTTAGCCATATCCTTAGCTCTCTTATCTGCAGCGGTATACGACAAGTAGCACTATACATGCCAAGACCGATATTGTTTTAAAACATGTATTTATGACTATTTGTCGCAAATTGATTGTTTTCAGTTGGCTAACAAGTGTCAGATTAGGCAAATTGATTATCGAAATGCGAATAGAGCGTTATCTAAGCGATAAATGGTTGCTTAACAAGCTTTAAGCCTTTGGTGCGTATCTTGCTTAGAACAAAAGACATAGTTAGCTTTTGGGACGGAAGAATGAAAAAAACCGCGTTCATTGCGCCTACATACCCGGTGTTGAGTGAGACTTTTATTCAAACAGAAGTAGATTCGATTAGAGCATGTGGGCACCCCGTCTGCGTGTTTGCATTTGAACTGGAACAAACGCAATCAACTTTTGATTATGATGTTATTAAAATCGGTGAAAATTTCTGTTTGTCTGCACTGGTCCAGTTTAAGTACAAAAATTTGCTAGCGGCGGTGAAGTTTGTTCGTAATCAGAGCTCACTTCCTAAGCGTTCGTTGCTCGTTTATGGCGCCAAATTAGCAACTCAACTCGCAGAACTTGATGTTGAGCACGTTCACGCTCACTTTTGCCAGCACACCACGGCACACGCCATTGTTGCAGCAAAGCTTCTCGGAATAAGTAGCTCTTTTGTTGCACATGGACACGATGTTTATGAGTCTCCTTTCGACGTCGGAGAGAAACTTGCCGCCTGTGACTTCGCAGTCGCTGTTTGTCGTGACATGCTGGATGATTTTAAAGACATGGCGGGCAAAAATATCAAACTGTTACACTGTGGAGTGAAAACCGAGCAGTTTACGTATTCGCCTAAATTGCCTCGCCCTGAAATCTCACTTGTCTTTTTAGGCCGCCTAGTGGAGCAGAAAGGTGTTCAACACTTGTTGGAAGCGATGGCTCCGGTAGCCGAAAAGCTCAACATTTTCCTTGATATTGTTGGTACCGGAGAGTTGGAAGCCGAGCTGAAGCATCAAGCACAACGGCTTGATTTATCCGATAGAGTAAACTTTTGTGGTGCAAAATCTCACGATTGGGTGAAAAAGTCTCTGCCAAATTATGATTGCTTAGTCGCGCCGTTTTGTATGGCCTCTACGGGTAATGTAGATACGGGCCCCCTCGTCCTTAAGGAAGCAATGGCAGTAGGCACACCCGTAATCACGACAGACATCATGGGGTGTAAAGAAATTGTGACTCCAGAGACGGGCTTCGTTGTCCATGAAAAAGATGTCACAGCGCTCAGGGCGAGCATTGTGGAGTTTTCTCAGCTCAGCTTTAGCCAAAGAGTGATGATGGGGCGATTGGCGCATGAGCGCGTTCAAGTAAAGTTCAACGCGCTGTTACAGGCCAGAAAGTTGTCTCGTTGGATAGAGAATCCAGCTTAACGAATGTACCTTGCGTTGATGCTTACGTGCCAACGATGCAGTTGTCCGTTAGTTTTCTCTATCCATAAATCATTATGATATTCGTAGATGCGACCATTTACGGTGAGGGTGAATCCATTTTCTTTGACGCTTTCTAACTTTGTGAATTGGTCGGAAGTGACCAGAAAAGGCTCACTGTTATCTATTGGCGTTGCGTCAGACAAGACAAAGTAGGCGTATTTGGGACCAGCATCGGGGTCGGTAGAATGAATTCGGTGCGCGACGAGCTTGAACTCATCACTCAAAGGGGCGCTGAGAGTTTGTTTGCCCATTGTTTCGTGGGTAGGTATAAACACCCATGAGAGGGTTGCGATGATGGCAAGTAAAACCACACCAAAAGCTAGGAGTAATTTGTTCATAAGATACGAGTTGAAACGAAAGATAAAGAGACAGTGCCAAGCTTACCATTGAAGGTAAGGGAGTGCTAAAAATTATCTGGTCGCAGGTAGGAACCCACGACCAGTAAATGTTAGATAGTAGAATTATAAGGTTCGCGTTTAGGGCAAGTACCAAGAATTTCTCTTCGTCCAGACTCCTTCACTTCTTCTAAAATCACATCGAACCCCCAAAGTCGATAGAGGTGCTTTAAGACCTCGTCATGACCTTTATCTAGAGGGATGCGATTATGTGGAACATGTTGTAACGTAAGCGAGCGGTCTCCTCGAACATCTACATTGTAAACTTGGATGTTCGGCTCTAGATTACTCAGGTTGTATTGCGCTGCGAGTTTTTCACGTATCTGACGATATCCCATTTCATCATGAATAGCTGAGACTTCGACGAAGTTCTTTCGGTCATCATCGAGAATGGAGAAAAACTTAAACTCACGCATTAAATGTGGAGATAAATATTGGCTAATAAAGCTCTCATCTTTGAAGTTGTGCATAGCAAAATGCATAGCATCCAGCCAATTGCTGTCGGCCAACTCTGGGAACCATTCTCTGTCCTCGTCCGTTGGTTCTTCACAGATGCGCTTAATATCCCTAAACATTGCAAAACCTAGAGCATAAGGGTTTATGCCACTAAAATAGGGGCTGTTATAAGCGGGCTGAGCAACGACACTGGTGTGGCTGTGCAAGAACTCGAGTATAAACTTGTCAGATACCAGACCTTCATCATACAAATGGTTAAGAATTGTGTAATGCCAGAAGGTTGCCCAACCTTCATTCATTACCTGTGTCTGTTTTTGTGGATAAAAATATTGACTTACTTTGCGCACGATCCTGACGATTTCACGTTGCCACGGTTCAAGTAATGGCGCGTTCTTTTCAATGAAGTAGAGGATATTTTCCTGAGGCTCACTAGGGAAGCGTACCTTTTGGTCTTCTTCAGGTGTTCGATTTTTAGGCACAGTGCGCCATAAGTCATTTACCTGTGATTGCAAATAGGTTTCGCGTTCCTCTTGGCGAATTTTCTCTTCTGCAATTGAGATTTTTTCTGGACGTTTATAACGGTCCACACCGTAATTCATTAAGGCATGGCACGAGTCTAGAATTTGCTCTACCTCCTCTTCACCATACTTTTGCTCGCAGTCAGCAATGTATTTCTTAGCGAAAAGCAGGTAATCAATAATAGAACTAGCGTCCGTCCATGTTTGAAATAGATAGTTGCCTTTAAAGAAGGAGTTGTGACCGTAACAGGCATGAGCCATAACCAGAGCCTGCATGGTGACTGAATTCTCCTCCATGAGATACGCGATACATGGGTTGGAATTGATTACGATTTCATAGGCCAAACCCATTTGACCATGTTTATACCCCTGTTCTGTCTGGATGAACTTCTTACCAAATGACCAGTGATTATAGTTAATGGGCATCCCTATACTCGAATAGGCATCCATCATCTGTTCTGACGTAATAACTTCGATTTGGTTAGGGTAGGTGTCGAGACGGTAATGCTCTGCGACACGCTTTATTTCTTTGTGGTAGCGTTCCAACATGTCGAAAGTCCAATCAGGACCGTCTGGAAGTACCTTTGACTTAACTTTAGTATCTGTCGTCATATGCACGTCTCCCTATGCGGTCTCTTTTTGAAACAACTCCCTAAACACTGGGAATATGTCTTCAACAGAACGAATGTTCTTCATTGCAAAGTTGTCGAATTCATTCTCTAACTTTTCATATTCATGCCACAGTGTTTGGTGCGTCCTACGAGTGATTTCGATGTAAGAGTAATACTGGCAAGCTGGTAACAGTTTATTGACGAGTAATTCGCGACAACGAGGCGAATCATCAGCCCAGTTATCGCCATCTGAAGCTTGCGCTGCGTAGATGTTCCACTCTCCGAGAGGATAACGGTCTTCTACAATTTCCTTCATCAATTTGAGAGCACTTGAAACGATGGTGCCACCAGTTTCTTGAGAATAGAAGAATTCGTGCTCATCAACCTCTTTCGCCTGAGTATGATGTCGAATAAACACCACTTCAACATTCTCATAGGTGCGTGTTAAGAATAAATACAGCAGCACATAGAAGCGCTTAGCGATATCTTTGGTTGCTTGGTCCATTGAACCAGATACATCCATCAAACAAAACATTACGGCTTGGCTTGAAGGAACTGGACGTTTTTCATAGTTTTTAAAACGAAGATCGAAGGTGTCGATAAAAGGCACGCTGTCGATTTTTTTGCGAAGCTCAGCGATCTCTTCTTTGAGTCGGTTTTCCTCAATTGGTTTAGCTGGCTCGCTCATTTGGACGTCATCAAGTTCTTTACATAGTTCATCGAGCATACGACGTTTGCCCGCTGTCATCGCGGTACGTCGCGCTAACGACTGTTGTAAGGAACGAACGATGGCAATGTTAGATGGCATACCAGCAGTTTGATAACCTGCACGATGCGTTTTCCATTCTTTGATTTTGTTGATTTGATTCTTTTTGAGGTTCGGTAGTGCGAGATCTTCAAACAGAATATCAAGGTATTCGTCTTTAGAAATCTGAAACACGAACTCGTCTTCACCTTCACCGTCAGGACTAGCTTCCCCCTGACCAGAACCACCACCTTGTCCGCCTTTTGGTGGACGTTCAATTTTGTCCCCGGTGATGAATTGGTCGTTACCAGGATGGACGCGCTCTTTTACGCCTCCTTGACCTTGATGGAAAATTGGTTCGCTAAGGTCTTTTGCAGGAATCGAAACATCCTCGCCAGTCTCTGTATTGGTAATGGAGCGGCGATTGACGGCATCGGTAACCGATTCTTTAATTTTCTGTTTATGCCTGCGTATGAAACGCTGCCTGTTAACGGCACTTTTGTTCTTGCCGTTCAAGCGTCTATCGATAAATTGTGCCATGAGTTACTCCCTGTATTCCTCTCACCAAACAGCCACCGAGCTTTCGCTCGGGGCTGAGATAAACAGTCAGGTGTACTTATGAGGATTTACGAACTCTCAAGTACCACTCAGACAGCAATCGTACTTGTTTCTCGGTGTAGCCTTTCTCCATCATACGATTGACAAAGTCGTCGTGCTTACGTTGGTCTTCGGATGATGTTTTCGCATTAAATGAAATAACAGGTAGTAGCTCTTCCGTATTGGAGAACATTTTCTTCTCAATAACCGTGCGAAGTTTTTCGTAACTTGTCCAAACTGGGTTTGAACCATTGTTATTAGCACGAGCACGAAGCACAAAGTTAACGATCTCGTTTCGGAAATCTTTAGGATTACTAATACCCGCGGTTTTTTCGATTTTTTCTAGCTCTTCGTTAAGTGAAGCTCGGTCGAATAGCTGACCTGTTTCCGGGTCACGATACTCTTGGTCTTGAATCCAGAAGTCCGCATAGGTGACGTATCGGTCGAAGATATTTTGACCGTACTCTGAATATGACTCCAAGTAAGCGGTTTGAATTTCTTTACCTATGAATTCCACATAGCGAGGGACTAGATAACCTTTAAGGAATTCTAAATACTTCTCGCCGACTTCTTGAGGGAACTGTTCACGTTCAATTTGCTGCTCAATGACATAGAACAGGTGCACTGGGTTTGCTGCAACTTCAGATTGGTCGAAGTTGAAGACTCTTGACAGGATCTTAAAGGCGAAACGAGTAGACAGGCCAGACATGCCCTCATCGACACCGGCATAGTCGCGGTATTCTTGATAGCTCTTCGCTTTAGGATCGGTGTCTTTTAATGTTTCACCGTCATAAACGCGCATTTTCGAGAACAGAGATGAATTTTCTGGCTCTTTTAGGCGCGATAGTACGCTGAATTGACCTAGAAGTTCTAGGGTGCTTGGTGAACAAGGTGCTTTTGAGAGTTCACTATGATCAAGAAGTTTCTGGTAAATTTTAACTTCTTCAGAGACGCGCAAGCAGTATGGCACTTTGACGATATAGACACGGTCCAAGAATGCTTCGTTGTTCTTGTTATTACGGAAGGTTTGCCATTCTGATTCGTTCGAGTGCGCCAATATCATACCATCGAACGGCAAGGCTGAAAGTCCTTCAGTACCGTTGTAGTTACCTTCTTGTGTTGCGGTTAGGAGTGGGTGCAAGACTTTAATTGGTGCCTTGAACATTTCCACGAATTCCATCAAACCTTGGTTTGCGCGGCACAACGCACCTGAATAGCTATACGCATCTGGATCGTCTTGTGAGAAGTGCTCAAGTTGGCGAATGTCAACTTTACCAACTAGAGCGGAAATGTCTTGGTTGTTCTCGTCACCCGGTTCGGTCTTAGCGATCGCGACTTGGTCTAAAATAGATGGTCTGACTTTAACTACCTTAAACTTAGTGATGTCGCCACCAAATTCGTGCAAGCGCTTGGCTGCCCAAGGTGACATGATCGAGCGTAAGTAGCGTTTCTCAATACCATATTCGCTTTTCAGCAGGTCGCCGTCTTCTGAAACATCGAACAAACAGAACGGGTGATCGTTGACCGGACTGCGCTCGCCGTTGGCAGATAGAACATAAATCGGCATTTTTTGCATTAGTGCTTTAAGCTTCTCTGCAAGCGAAGATTTACCGCCACCTACTGGACCTAGAAGGTATAGTATTTGTTTTCTTTCTTCTAGACCTTGAGCAGCATGCTTGAGATAAGACACAATCTGTTCGATGGCATCTTCCATGCCGTAGAAATCTTCGAACGTTTTGTAGCGAGAAATAATGCGGTTTGAAAAAATACGACTTAAGCGAGGATCCTGAGCGGTATCAATAACCTCAGGTTCACCGATTGCGAGTAAAAGACGTTCTGCTGCATTGGCGTAAGCACTCTTGTCGTCTTTACATAGAGATAAGAATTCCTTGATAGACAATTCTTCATCTTTTGCGGCTTCGTAGCGCGCTTGATAATGATCGAAAATACTCATAGCTGATTCCCCTTAAACCTGCAAAGCTGACCATTGACAGATATACAATGCGACTCCATGTCATTTTTAAGACTAGTAGGGTTTTCAGATTTATGCTTATCAATTATGCATTTATTTACAAAACTTCCTCAATTTAGTCTGGTGATTATCCCCCAGTCTCAACTTTTATACGTGAGTCCCGATTATTAGATTAGACCGGTTGAGAGTAAGAAAAGTTGCTCAAAAAAAGCCCTCTGCCTTGGGAGGAAGAGGTCTTTTTGATAACTGATTGTTTTAACGCGTTAAAGTTAAGCGTTAAAAATCTGTCTGAATTCTGCTGCTGATAAGTGGTATTGACGTGGGCAATTTCGCCATGTCACTAACATACGACGATATTTCTCAAGCATAGGCACATGGCTATTGAAGTGATGATCGCCTTTGTCGAATTGTGGGTAAAGCCCTTCAGAATCGATTAGAAATCGAACATAATTAACCAATTGTGCTTCAGCTGCGATATCAAACCCTAAGAACTGCAAGCGACGCTGGTCTACATCGTTACGCTCTTCATCTGAAAGCATCTTATTGGATTCTTGCATTGCGTGGTACATTTCCATGATGTCGATTACTTCACGACACTCGTCTTCAACTAAACAGCCATACTCTTTGTTCATTTCACGCATTTGCAGTTCATAGCCACGCTCTACAATTGTTTGTAGGCGCTTGTACTTTTCTGCATTTTCCGGCGTTAGCTTAGCCATTAGGTAATATTGATTAGATAGGATTAGACGTTGAGCATTTGTCATTTCCATGGTGAAAAGCCTCACTAAAAAGTCATCATTATAAGTTTACGAATGAATTCGCTATACCGACAGGTTATCAGCTTCTCGATATTGTGTAACATGATCTCAACACGTATTTATTACAAAAAAACGCGCTTTCTAGCGCGTTTTTTTCGTGTCAAAAGATTTCCGAATCTACTGTTAGTATTTGACGGTATCAGTATATTGCAGAAGAATATTTTGGATGTTATCCATGACTTCTTTGGTCGGCGGCTGTGTCCCTTCAAGAGGGTACTCAAAACCGAGCGCTTCCCACTTATGTGCGCCTAACTTGTGGTATGGCAACAGTTCGACTTTTTCGATGTTGTCCATATCCTTAATAAACTCGCCAAGCATGTGAGCCGCTTCTGGATCGTCCGTATAACCAGGGACGACAACATAGCGAATCCATGTCTTTTGGCCAATTTTGTGTAGATAACGAGCGAAATCTAATGTGCGGCGATTAGATACACCGATGAAGTCCTGATGAATTTCATCTTTCATGTGCTTTATATCGAGCATCACTAAGTCGGTAGCATCCAAAACTTCGTCGATAACATCAGTATGCTTACGGATGTAGCCGTTAGTGTCCAAGCAGGTATGAATGCCTTCCGCTTGAGCGGCGCGAAAGAAGTCACGGACAAACTCAGGTTGGAGCATGGCCTCACCGCCTGAACAAGTAATACCACCACCAGATGCATTCATAAAGTGACGGTAGGATTTTGCCTCGGCAATCAACTCGTCGACGGACACTTCTTTGCCGCCATGAGTATCCCAAGTATCACGGTTGTGGCAATACATACAACGCATGAGACAGCCTTGAAGAAAGACAATAAAACGGATCCCAGGTCCATCGACCGTACCGCAGGATTCGAATGAGTGAATGCGACCAGTTGTTGACATATGCTCTTCTCTACTTACTTATTTTTACGCGTCATTTTATTACAAAATGGCCCCCTACGACAGGAAAAGTGGTACCCCATTCATAGTCTGTATCGATCAAAAACCGACTTCTGTTGCCCATAGTGAAATAATGTTATAGCGTTGTTAATTATATTATTAATACATGGTACATAGATTGCTAGTTTGCTTACTTTAAACCAGTATCAACTGGTTGCGTCTGTTGCAGATAATATCGGTCAGGAGACCGACATGCTTATCGTCACAAGGGGAAATACATGGAAGTAGCCTTATCACAAAAACAAAAAACTGTCTTTTCGATGCTCACTCTTTGGTCTGGGTTCATCATTTTGGTGTTTTTTATTTTTAACTCACTTTCCAGTTTAAGCGAGAAATTTACCAGTAGTAGTGACATGGAGCGAGCCAGTGCGCATTTATCCTCTACTCAAGTGTTGCTGATGGATACCGTTAATCGACGAACCACATTAGTAGCTGGTGGCATGGATGCGTTTGAAGATAGCATGGACCGATTGGAAACCAGTGCGGAGCAAGACCTAGCGTTCTTAAAGCAAGCCGGTTTGACTACTGAGAGTGATAATGTTTCCAATACGTTAGAGTCGTTTATCTTTAATTTGAGCCCTTGGCTGACCATCAAATCAGAGTTGGGTTTCTCCGTGAATGACGGATTGCTACAGCAGCTACAGCAGAATAACGCCAAGATCGATGCCGCTATCAAAGAAACAGGTATGGTGACGCTGACTTCAGATTTTCAGAAAGTAGTGACCAGTTTGCAGGAATACTTAATTCAGCCCAACGAAGAAAACGAAAAAGGCTTTAAGCGAGCTCTTGCAGGATTTGTTAATGCATCAAATACCTATGCCATGTTGGAGCTTTATGAGAATGAAGTCAAAGCATTGGAACTCGGCTTCGCGCGAGTGGTTGAGCTGTCAGGTACTTTAGTTGGTTTAGAGAAGAAGTTAGACCAAGCTCAGGCGATTACTTTAGAGGCCTTTGATAAAGCCGCTCTAGCACTGAATCAACAAGCACTTTCACTAGGTAATCAAGCCGCCGATGTATCGAGCATGACTAAGGCTTCCGTCGGTATAGCTTGTGCTTTATTAGCGCTATTTACTACAGCTATCTTCCTCACATTAAATGTCTCTCTGGCTCGCTCGTTAAAGCAAACACTGTCGGCACTTAAACTAGTAGAACAAGGTGATCTTTCGACGCGTCTTGCCGTGAGTAACAATCATCGTGATGAGTTCAACCAACTTAAGCAAGCCATCAATGTGAGTTGCGAAAACTTAGGGACTTTGGTTGACGGTGTGAAAACCAACAGTCAGCAACTATCGAACAGTTCTGGTGAGCTAGACAGCGGAATCAATCAACTAAGACAGCACCAAAGTCAAGTTATTGAACAAACGCAGTTATTGGCGTCTGCGACTGAAGAGGTGAGTGTTACCACACAAGAAATTTCTGGTTCTTTAGAGTATGTGGCAACCATTAGTAAAACCTCAGCAGAGTCTGCGCAAGCGGGTGGTGAAGTTATTGTAGATACCATCGCTGCTTTTGAACAAGTTGGCACTATTCTGGAAGAAGCCGCTACCCATATCGAACAGCTGGAGCAAGCTTCCCAAAAGATAGACTCAGTGATGGAAATCATTAATGGTATTGCTGAGCAAACCAACTTATTGGCACTGAATGCCGCGATTGAAGCGGCGAGGGCAGGAGAGCAAGGTCGAGGTTTTGCTGTGGTGGCAGATGAAGTGCGAAGTCTCGCAGTAAGGACAGTACAAGCGGTAGAGGAAATCTCTGGTACGATAGACACAATGAAACAGGAAAGCACGCAAGTTATTCAGTTTATTGCTCAATCTGACAGTTCCATGCAGTCTGGTCGAGAGCAAGGGAATCAAGCGAAAACCGCACTTGAAGAGATCATGAATAAGGCACAAGAAGCTAGTTCTCAAACTGAAGTGATTTTTGCCTCTGTTAAGGAACTTGCGACAACTTCGCAATCGATGGCCAGCAACATGGCGCAAATCAGTGACTCTATGGGTGAACTTGAGGCGAGTAGTCAGAGTTTGAAAGAAACCAGTGATGGGGTAGATAAGCGTTCTACGGAGCTCTATCAAGAATGTGAGAGATTTAAGACGGTATAATAAACGCTACGGTAAAGGAATATGTCGATGAAATAGGCACCTAGGAAGGTGCCTATTTCATTTTAGAAGAAAGCAAAAAGCGAAATTCCTCCATTGCCATAGATAGACTTTGACGCTTCTTTATATTCTGCGGACTTAGAACCGGCAAAGGCACTAATACCAACATAGGCGTTATACCACGTCACACCAAGAACTGCCTCACCTTGCCACGGCTGTAAAGTGACGTCGTAAGCATCACTTGGCTCTGGTATTCCGGGTCTCTCTCCTTGAATAGTAAGATCATTAAATCGGTAGCGAGCTTTTAAGCCAAAATAAGTAAACCAGCCTTTATTAGAGGCGCCGATCATCCCGGCCTTAAACGGGTTTTCTGTACTGATGTTTGCAGAACCGAAGTTACCTCCAAGTTCTGAACCAAAGCGAAACATCATCCCTGTGGAAACATCACTTCTAAAATTCCCTAGGTTTGCTTCGGTGACGTTTGAGACTTCCCATCCGGTATTGCCAAAAAGTGGCTCGCGTTTCCAATTTAGATGGGTTAAGTAACCAATACTGCCTGCGACTTGATCCTCAATCTGATATTCCCAGCCTTTTGGGTCTGCTGAACCCACAATCGAGTGCACCAACTGCTGCGCTTTATCGGCAAATGACCCTTCACCAGTGCTACCTAACGTGAGATTGAAACGCTGTGCCTGTTGAGGGTGCAAACTAATGTAATTCAATTCGCCATGGAAATAACCTGCATAGGGGCGGTCATTAGCCAGAGGTACAGTGGCTTCAATATCCGAAGGGGTCCACATCTTATGTCCAAGCTGAAATTCAAACTTATCAAGAGAAGCGCTTCCCCAATAAGACAGACTAAGCGGTTTGAATAAAGCCCAAGGGGTGATGGCGCTGCTGGTATAAGAAAGAAAAATACCGTTGGTATAGTCTTCGTCTGTGCCAAAGATACCGTCATTATCGAGTGAAAATGAGACGGTAGAGCGCTCAGAGGCTAAGACAACACTGCTGACAAAAATCAAAGGTAAAATGGCGGCTGCTTTCATATGTGTCACTCTCTTCAAATACGGCTAGTAGAGATGTTTTATTATTAAGTTGAGTGTGACACGAAAGAAAAAGGTTAGTCAGTGATCTATAGATGAAAAAGTATCTCTATCGTAGCGAAATTGTAAACAATCCTTAACCAGTGAGAACTAAGTACTTTTTTGTAGATAGGAATCAAAATTAGGCAGAAATTAAAAATAGATAGAAATAAAAAAAACCTCGCCGAAGCGAGGTTTTTATCTCAATCAGTATAATCTCAGATTATAGAGATTCAGTGAACGTACGTGCGATTACGTCAGCTTGTTGCTCTGCAGTTAGAGAGTTGAAGCGAACAGCGTAACCAGATACACGGATTGTTAGCTGAGGGTATTTCTCAGGGTGCTTAACAGCGTCTTCTAGAGTTTCACGGTTAAGAACGTTCACGTTCAGGTGTTGACCACCCTCAATGCCAGCTTCGTGGTGGAAGTAACCATCCATCAGACCAGCAAGGTTAGCGCGTTGGCTGTCTTCTTCTTTACCTAGAGCGTTTGGAACGATAGAGAAAGTATAAGAGATACCATCTTTAGCGTGTGCAAACGGTAGTTTACCTACAGAAGTAAGTGAAGCTACAGCACCTTTCTCGTCACGGCCGTGCATTGGGTTAGCACCTGGTGCGAAAGGAGCGCCTGCGCGACGACCATCTGGAGTGTTACCAGTTTTCTTACCATATACCACGTTAGAAGTGATAGTTAGGATAGACTGAGTAGGCACAGCGTCGCGGTAAGTTTTCAGTGAACGGATCTTGTTCATGAATACTTCTACTAGTTCACAAGCAATGTCATCTACGCGAGCATCGTTGTTACCGAACTTAGGATAGTCGCCTTCGATTTCGAAGTCGATTGCAACACCGTCTTCGTCACGTACTGGCTTAACTTTAGCGTACTTGATAGCAGCTAGAGAGTCAGCAGCAACAGAAAGACCAGCGATACCACAAGCCATAGTACGACGAACGTCACGGTCGTGTAGAGCCATTAGTGCAGCTTCGTAGCTGTACTTGTCGTGCATGAAGTGGATGCTGTTTAGTGCAGTTACGTACTGCTTAGCTAGCCAATCCATGAAGTGGTCTAGTTTGCCCCATACATCGTCGAAGTCTAGAACTTCGTCAGTGATCTTAGGCATTTCTGGGCCAACTTGAATCTTAAGCTTCTCGTCCACACCGCCGTTGATAACGTATAGAAGAGTCTTAGCTAGGTTCGCACGAGCGCCGAAGAATTGCATGTGCTTACCAATAACCATTGGAGATACACAACATGCGATTGCATAGTCATCAGACTCGAAGTCTGGACGCATTAGGTCATCGTTCTCGTACTGGATAGAAGAAGTATCGATAGATACTTTTGCACAGAACTTCTTGAAGCCTTCAGGTAGCTGTTCAGACCAAAGTACAGTGATGTTTGGCTCTGGAGAAGGACCCATAGTGTATAGAGAGTTTAGGAAACGGAAGTTTGAACGCGTAACAAGCGTACGACCGTCAAGACCCATACCACCCATAGACTCAGTAGCCCAGATTGGGTCACCAGAGAACAGATCATCGTACTCAGGAGTACGTAGGAAACGAACCATACGTAGCTTCATTACGAAGTGGTCAATCATTTCCTGAGCTTCAACTTCAGTAATCTTACCTTCAGCGATGTCACGCTCAATGTAGATATCTAGGAAAGTAGAAGTACGACCTAGAGACATTGCAGCACCGTTTTGAGACTTAACAGCAGCTAGGTAGCCGAAGTAAGTCCACTGAATAGCTTCTTGAGCTGTTTCAGCTGGGCGAGAGATGTCGCAACCGTATTTCTCAGCCATAACTTTCATTTGGCCAAGTGCACGGTGTTGCTCTGCGATTTCTTCGCGAAGCTGCATAGTCATTTGAAGATCTTCGCCGTTCTCGAAACGCTCTTGTAGAGAAGCGAATTGAGCTAGCTTGTCTTGCATTAGACGGTCAATACCGTAAAGAGCCACACGACGGTAATCACCGATGATACGACCACGACCGTATGCATCTGGAAGACCAGTTAGAACGCCTGACTTACGGCATTTCATGATGTCTGGAGTGTAGATATCGAAAACACCAGCGTTGTGAGTTTTACGATATTCAGTGAAGATTTTCTTAACTTGTGGGTCTAGTTCGCGGTTGTACGCTTTGCATGAACCTTCAACCATACGGATACCACCGTTAGGGATGATTGCACGCTTAAGCGGCGCTTCAGTTTGAAGACCTACGATAGTTTCAAGATCTTTTTCGATGTAACCTGCATCGTGAGCAGTGATGGTAGAGATAACTGAAGTATCAAAATCAACTGGTGCGTGAGTTGAGTTTTCTAGTTTGATACCTTCCATTACCTTAGCCCAAAGCTTGTTAGTTGCTTCAGTACCTTCAGAAACTAGGAAAGACTCGTCACCCTCGTATGGAGTGTAGTTCTTTTGGATGAAATCACGAACGTTAACTTCGTTTTGCCACTCACCTGCAGCAAAACCTTCCCAAGCTTTAGCAAATTGCTCTGCCATGACATACCTACCTTTTTAGTAGAAAAAACACGTACTGTACGCTTTTACGCATGCTCACCGGAGGATGAACCAGTACACTTGAATAAAAATATCTATAACCACTTAGGGTTAGTATGGATATAGATATTGTCATTCCCTACGTTAAAATCAAGCTTACACTAAAAATAATTTGTAAAACTTAAACTAAATCAATAAAAGTTAAAAAAGTTTGATAAAAATATGGGCAGTGAATGTCACTGCCCAAATAATCAACTAGATATTATAGGAAAGCTGGAATGCCGTACTGACCTTCTAGCATACCTACAGCTAGCATCGCTACTAAGCAGATAACGAACACACCCACAGGGATGACAATCTTATCTACAAAAGATAGACGAGAAGCACGTTCTTTGTCACCAATTAGACCATTATTATCTAGGAACATGGTTAGCGCCCATGCCAACACTGGGTTAGCAACGACTGATGCAAAGATACAGATACCTGCCGCTTGTGAATCCTTAGTCTCTTTTACCATCTGCATACCAGCTTCAAGTAGAGGAAGGAATACACCCACTAGTAGCGCAACGCGCATTACTGGAGGCCATACTGCTACGTCCATTGGGAAACCAAGAATAGCAACAATGATACATAGAGAACCAAGTAGAATCGCACCTGCTGGAATTGGACGCTTAGCGATCGCAGCTGGGATCATGTAAGTACCCCAAGAAGAAGTGATGTTACCACCACCAACCGCAGTACCTACCATTTGACGGATAGAACACATAGTCATTGTGTCATCTACATCCATGAGTACTTTTTCAGTCTTACGTGGGTAGTTAAGTTCTTGGAAAATACGGTGACCAAGGAAGTCAGGTGACCACATCGCAACCGCTAGAATCGCAAATGGTAGAGAAGCAATAAAGTGTTGTAGGTTTGGAAGACCTAGCATCCAACCTTCTTCTGTACTGCCCCACCAGTAAACTGGATTTAGGTTAGGAAGACCCATTTCAGTTTCGAACGTTAAGTCGAAACCAGCACCTAGACCAAGGGCTAGTAGAAGACCCGTAACTGCACAAACCGGAATAGCAAGCCAACGCATGTTGATCTTAGCGAGGTAGGCGTACACAGCGATGTTGATGCCCAGTACGACCAAGCCAACATAACCCATGCTGCCTGCTTCAACACTCGCAGATTGCAGACCTACTGCCCATTCTTGAATGGAACCGATTTGGCTCATCGTACCGGTGAAGCCGAGGAAGATTAATAAGCCCCCCGCCGTGCCTTGGGAGGTGAGGTTTACAAGCTTTGAGCCACCTTTGAAGTAACTTAGCAATAGGCCGAACACACCAAGAAGGATTGCAAGAGCAAGAGGGTGAGCACCAGCAAGCGCGATAGAACCGATAAGTGGGATCATCGGACCGTGGTTACCAGCAAGGTTAGCTCTTGGGTTGATGAAACCTGATGCAAGAACACAGAAAAGAAGTGCTGGGATTAGCATTTCTACACGTGCAACTTCGATCGCAAACTCTTTCCCAAGGTTTACGTGATCCCAAGCAGCGGTTAGACCGTCAGCCCATGACATCATTACTGCAGAGTACATTGCAATAATGCCGATGGTACCAGCAAGAGCAGGTACTAAATCTTCTAGTTCAAAGCGGAAGTCACGGCCTGGTAGGTTTAAACCAAAGCGGCGCGGTTTCATGATTTGAAGTTCGTGGTCTAGGTATTCAGAGCGGCTGGCAAACTCAGATGCCGGACGGTGAAGCTCTTGATAGCTCTTAGTCTCGATATCCGAATCAGAATGCGCTTTGTTAACTGCGTCTGACATAGATTCCTCATATATATAAAAAGTTAGTCGTTTGGCTTGATAAACGAACTGGTTCACACCGACTTGGCTAGGCTGCTGCACGTTAACGACGTGCTAAGAATAGACGAGATTCCTAAAAATGGGGTGAATAATTCGTGCTATATCAATGGAGCCGAGTCTAACAAGCAACACTAAGACCTTGATTGATCTTGATCACTTTAAGAAAAAATGTGAAAGAAAACTACAACAGTTGTTTGAATCAGCGCACTTTATTAACAGTGAGCGTAAGCGACTTTCAATATGAAAATTTTATGAACAACATCATTTTTATCAATAAGTATTGGCTGCTCCCCCAGTTAACGGAGTCGGCAGTGAGATTGACGAAGTTTATTTGATTGTGGTGACGAAACTCAGATGTTGACGAAGTGGGTTTGCTTATAAAACAACCATTAGGGGCTGTGGAGGGCGAAGTAAGCCAAGAGTAATCAATACCAGTGCTTGTGCTCAGTATTTTGATCTAACTATCAAAACACTCAACTAGCTCATTATCTTAGCTAATGCGTCATCAGGCAGGCTTATATTCCGACATTTTGATGTATGGCAGAGATAAGGGCTAAATTATGATTGTTTTGTGTAACATTTGTGCAATAAATCCACATAGAGAATAAAAAATCACCAATGACTAAATGTGCAGCATTCAGTAAAGATTATTCACAATTATAAGTTATAAACTCTTTAAATTGCATAAATCGTCAGATACAATCGCTGTGTTAAGAATAAAAACAGGTTAATAGTTTGTTGCAAACTGTACATTGTAGTGCTAGCTTGTATCGAACGAATAAAAGGTCGGAGTACCTTTCGCCTCTAATAATAGGCATAGCAGTCAATAATATACAGGGAGCACAAGCGCATGAATGATGTACCAGCGCTGGACATAAAAGAACTGCACAAGACCTTTGGTCAAAATGAAGTTTTAAAGGGGATTTCCCTTTCTGCACACAAAGGTGATGTCATCTCGATTATTGGCTCATCTGGTTCTGGAAAAAGTACATTTCTTCGTTGTATCAACCTTCTTGAAACACCCACAGAGGGTGAAATTTGGGTTAACGGTGAGTTAATCGAAATGAAGCGCAATCGTTCGGGTGAGTCTCTTCCTGCCAATGAAAAACAAGTTCAGCGAATCCGTTCTCGCTTGGCTATGGTATTTCAAGGTTTCAACTTGTGGTCTCATATGACGGTGCTGGAAAATATTATTGAAGCACCCGTTCATGTTCTGGGCGTGCCGAAAGCTCAAGCTATTGAAAATGCAGAACTGCTTCTTAAAAAAGTAGGCTTGTATGAGCGTAAAGATTATTACCCAGGGCACCTTTCTGGTGGTCAGCAGCAGCGTGCTGCTATCGCTCGCGCACTGGCAGTTGAACCTGAAGTTATGCTTTTCGATGAGCCAACGTCTGCTTTGGACCCAGAACTGGTAGGTGAAGTTCTGGGTGTAATGCAAGATCTCGCGGAAGAAGGTCGCACCATGTTGGTAGTGACTCACGAGATGGCGTTTGCCCGTGACGTTTCAAATCATGTGATGTTCTTACACCAAGGTCTAGTTGAAGAGCAGGGTGATCCTGCCAAACTGTTCACTAACCCTGAATCTGAACGTTTACAACAATTTATCTCATCCATCTACTAATATAGAGGGTGGCATGTCGGAACCTAGGTTCCGAGAACAATCAAACAAACACAACATTAATAACAAAAATCTCAATCACAGGAGTATGGAAATGAAAAAGTGGTTAATGGTAGCAGCACTTGCTGCAACAGCAGCAACTGGAGTAGCACAAGCTAAGGAATGGAAAACTGTGCGCTTCGGTATTGAAGGTGCTTACCCTCCATTTAGCTGGACTGAAGCTGACGGTTCACTAAAAGGTTTTGACGTTGATATGGCAAACGCATTATGTGAAGAGCTTAAGGCGAAGTGTGTGATCGTTCCTCAAGATTGGGATGGCATCATTCCTTCACTTTTGGCGCGTAAATATGACGCAATTATCGCAGCAATGTCTATCACGGAAGAGCGTAAGAAGAAAGTTGACTTTACTGGTAAATACGCACAAATCCCTAACAAGTTTATCGCTAAGAAAGGCGCTGGCTTGGACTTTGATAACCTAAATGGTGCGAAAATTGGTGTACAGCGTGCAACTACGCACGACAAGTACCTAACAGATAACTACGGTGACCAAGTGGAAATCGTTCGTTACGGCTCTTTCGATGAAGCATACTTAGATCTAGCAAACGGTCGTATCGTTGCTGTTCTTGGCGATGCATCAGCACTTGAAGAAGGTGTAATCAATAAAGATGGCGGTGACGCGTACGAGTTCGTTGGCCCTTCTTTGACAGATCCTAAGTGGTTTGGTGAAGGTATGGGTATCGCGGTTCGTAAACAAGACAAAGACCTAACTAAGCAACTTGATGCGGCTATCAAATCTCTACGTGAGAAAGGTAAGTATCAAGAGATTGCAGCTAAATACTTCAACTACGATGTATACGGCGACTAATCACTTAGCTTAAATAACGATAAGGGCTTGAGCTAGTCTCAGGCCCTTTTACTAAAAAGCGTGTCACAGGTGTTTTTTAGTATGACTTACCAACAAATTTGCTGTGCTGTTGGAAGGAACTATGCTCGATTTACAAGGATATGAAGCCTCAATATTAAAAGGGGCCGTACTGACCATAGAAGTGGCAATACTTTCGCTATTGCTTGCTATGTTCTTAGGTATGTTAGGCGCGCTCGCTAAGCTTGCTCCCTATAAGTGGGCACGTGCGATAGCGACACTTTACACTACCATTATTCGAGGCATCCCAGATCTCGTTTTAATGATGCTAATCTTCTTTGGCGGACAAATACTGCTCAATAACAGTTTGTACGCCGTCAACGAATGGCTCAACAACTGGTTTATGTCCAGTGACCCGAATCATGAGTGGACTTCATACTTACCTGACTATATTGATGTATCTCCATTCGTTGCAGGGGTATTAACTATCGGATTTATCTTTGGTGCTTACATGGCCGAAACTTTCCGCGGTGCAATCATGGCCGTTGATAAAGGTGAAATGGAAGCAGCGAAGGCCTATGGCATGAGCTCTGTCTTAGCATTTAGACGTATACTTCTACCCCAAATGATTCGACATGCTTTACCGGGGTTTGGCAATAACTGGCTGGTACTTCTTAAGACAACTGCACTAGTCTCCATCATTGGACTAGAAGACATGGTACGCGTGAGTTCATTAGCGGCAGGTTCAACCAAGATGCCATTTACCTTCTATATGTCGGTGGCGATTATCTTCTTACTGTTCACCAGCATCTCAACCGGTTTCTTAAAGCTGGTAGAGCGCAAATTTAGTATTCATGTGAGGTAGATATGGACTTTTCATTGATAGTAGAAAGTTTCCCAGTCTATCTGGACGGCCTTTGGACTACCGCTTGGTTGGTGTCGCTAGCCCTTGTGATTGGTTTGTGTGTGGCAATACCTTTAGCGGTAGCTAGAAACAGCACAAATTATTTATTCAGTTTACCATCGTGGGGTTTTATCTATTTCTTCCGTGGTACGCCACTGTTGGTTCAACTTTATTTGATTTACTACGGCATGGACCAATTCTTCCCAGTCAAAGATACGTTGTGGGAAAACGCATGGTTCTGTGCGTTAGTCGCGTTTGTACTTAACACATCAGCGTATACGGCAGAAATTATCCGCGGTGCGATAAATGGCTTACCAAAAGGTGAAGTCGAAGCTGCAAAAGCTTATGGAATGAGTCCTTGGAAGACTTATCGTCGCATTATTTTGCCAAGCGCATTACGCAGAGCCTTACCCGCGTACAGTAACGAAGTTATCTTCATGCTTCACGGTTCGGCGGTAGCTGGTATCGTCACTATTATGGATTTGACCGGTGCTGCTCGCCTAGTGAACTCTCGTTACTATGCGCCATTTGAATCATTCCTGACCGCAGGTTTGTTCTATATGGGACTGACCTTCATTATTCTTTGGGTATTTAAGAAAGCAGAGAAGCGATTCCTAGCGTATATGAGACCACTTGAGTCACAGTGATGTAGTTATTCCTTAAGAAAGAATAATTAGAATTATGATCCCCGATTGTTACGAAAGTGATGATCGGGGATTTTGTTTTTGCACTACGCTTTGGGCAGATTCCTGTTCTAGGCAGGAATGACGTTATATTAGCGCACACCAGAGCTTGGTTTAGCCAAACACAGACCAAATTGGCGCGTGATCAGATGGCTTCTCAATGCCACGTAGTTCGTAATCAATACCTGCTTCTGAACACGTTTCAGCAAGACTCTTCGTAGCCAATACCACGTCAATTCGTAGGCCGCGATTATCATCGAAACCGCGAGAGCGGTAATCAAACCATGAGAATTGATCATCGACGTTTGGATGCAGCTGACGGAATGTATCTACGAAGCCCCAGTCGAGTAGAGTCTGTAACCACTCACGTTCAATTGGTTGGAAGGAACACTTACCAGTCTTGAGCCAGCGCTTACGATTTGGTTCACCGATGCCGATATCTAGGTCGATTGGACTGATATTGATGTCACCCATAACGATAAGCTTCTCATCATTACTATGGTGCTCATTCAAGTAGGTCATCAGATCTTTGTAGAAAGCTTCTTTATAAGGAAACTTGGTCTCATGGCTAATGTTATCCCCTTGAGGGAAGTAGCCATTTAACACGGTCACTTTGTCGCCATTAGCATCTTCGAATGTTGCCATGATCATACGTTTTTGATGATCTTCGTTGTCGGTAGGGAACCCTTTCTGGACAGAGATAGGCTCCTGCTTACACAGCATAGCAACACCATAGTGTGCCTTTTGGCCGTGGAAATAGACTTTATAGCCCATAGCCTCTACCGCTTCTACTGGGAAGGCCTCGTCATGAACTTTGATTTCTTGCAAACCAATGACGTCTGGCTGGTGCTTATCAATCAAAGCTTGAAGTTGATGAAGTCGAGCGCGTAGGCCATTGATATTAAAACTGATGACTTTCATTTCTCACTAATCCTGTGATTTTTATATCAGGGTCAAAATACTAGCATTGAGCATCCTGAACGTACAACGCTTCAGTTGAGGTGGAGATGTAAAAATGATGTAATAAATCGCTAAATAAAAACGACAATACGTCGATAAAAAAACATACTGGCTCACGTTTGCAAAAAGGATGTACTATGCGAACTCTTTCCGTGCAGTGGAAAATCACGGTGTTAGCAGGCTGTTGCTTGCTATTTACTTCCATAGCTTTGATAGGCTTTTCACTCTATAACGCCATCAACAGCCAAAAAGCAATTCAGACACTCAGTTCCGAATCGGTGGTTGAAAAATCACAGGCGTTACTTGAAGCTCGTGCGGATATTAACGCACGAGAAGTCAAAGATTATTTCAATGAAGCGATTTACCGTGCGGAAATGTTGATCGCCAACGCTAAGTTTCAAAAGTATAACGCAGAAGAAAATTTCGTCCCCAGTGAGGATCTGCGAACGGCACTGGATGAAATGATTCGACAGGCCGTTATCGAGTTTCCTTCTATCCAAGGCGCATACTTAGTCTTCAAGCCAAATATGCTTGATGGAGAAGATTCAAACTATGAGGGAGCCGACTATGTTGGTTCTAATGAGCTTGGACAATTTGCGACTTATTGGCAAATCACCGAGACGGGTGAGAATGCCATCCGCACGGTTCTAACTAAGCGTAAGCTTGACGCTTTAGAAGATGGGGAACGCTTCTATTGTCCTCTCGCTACCGAAGCATCGTGTGTCAGTACCCCACGACTCAGTACTATTGGTGCTCAGCAACACCTCACTTCATCGCTATCAATTCCAATTGAAGTCGATAACATGTTAATTGGTTTTTTAGGTATCGACCTTAAACTGACTGAGCTCGCCAATACCGTTATGGAGTCAGATGCCAGCCTCTTTAATGGCAGTGGACACGTGAACATCATCAGCCTCGATGAAAGTGTAATTGCCAGTGACGATTCGAGTATTAAAGTTGGTTCTCCTTATCAAAGTGCCATTTTATCGTCAGAGCAGATTACAGACCTGATGTTTGGAGAAGAAGCTAGCGCTCAATGGAGTGCAGATGGTCAGTGGTTAACGGTATTTAATCCAGTCACTATTGCTAATCAGACATGGGGCGTATTCTTTGATATGCCTCGTAGCAGCGTTCTCAGTGATGCTATTGAGCTTGATAGCATTATCTCTAAGCAGTTAGAAGAAGGAATTGTATTTGAAGTCTTAGTGGGTGCTGGCTTTGTCATTGTAGGGCTCGTCATCATTGCTCTAATGTCGCTACGTCTAGTTAAGCCAATTAGAGAGGTAGTTACTCGCTTAGAGGATATTGCCAGTGGAGAGGGGGACCTAACGCAGCGTTTGGAAGTCAAATCGGGCGATGAGATAGGTCAGCTTGCAGAGCAGTTCAATGCATTTTTAGCAAAATTGCAAACGACGATCCAACAAGTTGCCGTAACCACTGAACGCATTGCTGGTACAGCTGAAAGTGCCAATGCCACAGCGGTTGCGACACGAGAGAGTAGTGAAGCTCAATTTAGAGAAGTTGACCTCGTTGCAACTGCGTCAGAAGAGATGACACAAACGGCGTCACTCGTGGTGCAAAATGCTGAGGTTGCGGTGCAAGCTGCGGCTTCAGCAAATGAGTCTGCTAGCCAAGGTCAGGAAGTCGTTGAACTGTCAGCCAGTGAAATGGTTCGTTTGGTTGAACAGATGAAAGCTACCGTTCCGGTGGTAGAAGAGCTAGCGAAGAACAACACTAATATCACAGAGATCCTCGCGGTAATTGAAGGCATTTCCGAGCAGACTAACTTACTGGCACTCAATGCTGCCATTGAAGCAGCGCGAGCAGGGGAGCAAGGTCGTGGGTTCGCGGTAGTTGCAGATGAGGTTAGAAGTCTAGCAAGTCGTACTCATGATTCGGTGGGCGAAATCCAAGAAGTTATTGAGCGTGTCCAGAAGGGAACACGCGATGTGGTGAGCGCGATTCAAGAAGGGTCACAACTTGCAGATTCTACGGCGACGCATGTTCAGCAAGCCGTGGCAGCACTGAGCAGCATCTTCGAGTCTATCTCTGCGATTAACGATATGAATAGCCAGATTGTTAAGGCAGCAGAAGAGCAGCAATCTGTATCGGCGGAAGTTAATCAAAACGTCAGTAACATTCGTGATTTAAGTGCTCAAATCTTAGAGAAGGCGGGAGACTCAGAAAAAGTGGGCAAAGAAATTAACCAGCTTTCTAGCGAGCAACAAGGGTTGATGAGCCAATTCAAGGTGTAACTGCTCCAACTGAACATAACGGTAATAACAAAAAACGCGACCTAATGGGTCGCGTTTTACTTTAACAATTCAGCGAAGACAGAAGTCAGTGCAGAAAAGACATCATCAAGGAAAAGTTATGACGTTTCTTCCCCATTAACGTGCCCAAACATCTTAGCCGCATAGGCAACGCGCTCTTCTGGAGAAGGGTAGGTGAACGGGTTTGGTTCGCCTAACGATTCGATGTGCTGCAGTCTCGGTAAGATGCCACTTCCATTGGCGATTTGAATCGCAAGACCAGGACGAGCATTAAGCTCCAACACCATTGGCCCTTCTTCCTTATCTAACACCATATCCGTACCCATATAGCCAAGGCCTGTCATCTCATAAGCACTAGAGGCAAGAGTGAGGAGTCGTTCCCAGTGAGGTACTGCGAGCGTTGCAAGCTCTTTGCCAGTGTCTGGATGGTGAGTTACAGGTTGGTCAAACTGAACCGCTCTAACCGCTTTACCGGTAGCGATATCGATACCAACACCTACTGCACCTTGGTGAAGGTTGGCCTTGCCGTCGGATGCAGATGTAGAAAGACGCATCATCGCCATCACTGGATAACCTTGGAATACGATGATCCGAACGTCAGGAACCCCTTCGTAACTAAAGCCTTCAAAGCAATCATCAAACTTGATGAGGTTTTCGACCACCGCTACATCGTTCTTACCACCTAATGAGAACAGTCCCGCTAGCGCGTTACTGATATGGCGTTCAACGTCTTCTTTGTTAATGGTAGAACCAGATGGTTTGGTGTAGACCCCATCTTTGTGCTCTGTGACCACCAAGATACCTTTACCACCACTGCCTTGAGCAGGCTTAATTACGAATCCTGGCCAGTCTTTGACCATCTCATGGATGGCTTTAACTTCAACTTGGCTTCGAATAACGCCAATCAAGGCTGGCGTGGTTGCGCCAGCTTTTTCTGCGATGATCTTGGTTTTAAGTTTGTCATCAACCAACGGGTATTTAGAACGATCATTGTAGCGACCAATGTAACTATGGTTACGCTGGTTCATACCCATGATACCGCGTTCACGTAACTTAAAAGGACTGGTTAGCTTTCGTAGCATAAATTAGTCCTCCGTTAGAGGTTTGAAACGGCGTAGCTCAGTCAGACGGTAGCCTGTGTAAGTACCTAGCATTAGGATACCACCAAGGATAACCAATTGCAGACCGATAAAGTTAAACGTCAGATGCTGTACATATGGGTTGGTCATCGCAAGATAAACCAGAACCGCTGTGAGTAGTGAGCCACCACCCTGCAGTACAACCTCTTTCGCGCCTTCCTCTTCCCATAGAATCGACATACGTTCGATTGTCCAAGACAGGATGATCATTGGGAAGAAGGTAATCGACAGACCTTCGGTGAGACCAATCTTGAAGGCAACGACGGTAAAGACTGAAATAATCAAAATAACGGTGATGATAACCGCTGATATCCTGGCAACTAATAGTAAGTTGAGTTTAGATAGATAGCTACGGATCACCAGACCAGTACCCACTATCAGCAAGAAGCCGACAATACCGGTGACTAACTGTGTTTGAACGAATGCTACGGCAATCAGTACTGGCATGAAAGTACCTGAGGTCTTCAGGCCAATCAGTATTCTCAGGAATACAACAATCAAGGCACCAATTGGTATTAGCATGATGGTCTTAAACATGGCTTGCTCTTCGAGAGGCAGGCTATGAATAGAGAAGTTAAGAAGACCGTCAGCATCAACTTTACTGTTTGTTGCTTCTTGAGGGGATACCTCTTGCGAAATCATGGTGAAATGAACTTTACTGTCTTTACCACCGACGACATCAAGCAAAGAGACGTTAGACTCATCCCAAACCAATAGGTTCTGTTGTTTTTTACCTTCGGTTGTTTCCGGAGAGAAAATTTGCCATTTTTTGCCATCCCATACTTGCAACATTTGTTGGCTGGATTGACGGCGACGACCATCTTCTAATTCAATAACACCGACAACTTTGCTGGGAACATCAGCATACGCAAGAAGCTTAGAGGCTGCTTGCAACTTAGTCATGCTGTTCAGAATAAGCGCCGAGTTTTGGCTATCACCATCGTTCAGTGCTTTGATAAGTTCTCGAGTGAAAGTGATATTGTCAGAAGAGCGAGAGGTGGCGCGTTCTACGAGGGCAATAGCAGCGGCTTCTTCTGGACCATCAAAGGTCGGTTTAATGATTTCTTCTGTAGGAGGAGTCGAGTTAGCGAGCGCTTGGTCATCAACAAGAAATTGAGTTTTGTAGTAGATGGTTTGAGGACCTTGGGCTTGGCGGATTGACCACTCTGCTCGGCGTCCTGCATCAGAATCAACATACGAGACACCGTAGCCTGGTGAAGATGCTGACTCTCCAATGAGTGTAAAGCCTTCTTGAGTATAAGGTGCCGCTAAAGAAACTTTGGCGGGCTTGCCAATGGCGTTAAATTCAACTCTAGCTTCGATATCCCAGACTTGGCGAGTTTCACCTGGAGTCCATGGAACGCCGTACGTCTCGTGTCTGATGACACTAAGCGCAATACCTGCGGCAATCAGTAAGCCTACTGATAGGTAAAATGGAATACGTGAAGTCATAAACAACCTTATTATTGTAATTGCTTTCCCTGAAAGTGTTATTCAAAAGAGATTTATTTGTTAGATGAAAGTATATATTGCTGACTTACATCCACTAAAGCAATATCTTTGATAAATTCTCTTCCTAGTAGTATAGGGTGGGTCATTTGCGAGCGATCCGCCAGTGTAAATTGCGCTTTTTCATGGATTTTTCCTACACGGATCCACAATTCAACTACAGCTCTACGTTCCATTTCATCGCTGGTAGATTGGCGTATTTTAACGTATCGGAGTACAGGGGCTTCAATCCAACGTTTTTCCTGCTCTTTAACCTTGTCATTAACGAGGTGAAATTTCACCCATTGCTTCCCATCTCTCTCAAACGCTTGAATATCGGCAGCATTTAATGAAGAGGTTGCTGCTCCAGTATCGACACGCGCATCGAAGGTTTGTTTTAAAACATCGAGTTTTACTTTTTCAACTGAGCCTAAGATTACAGGGCTTGAAATTGAAGGCACAGCAACGATTGCTGGCAGAGGCTTGGAGTCATCAATTTTCTCCAATCCTTCTACTTGATTGTTTTCTAGTACCTTAATTTGTTCATTAAGTGCAATTATTTCAGATTCCAAACTATCGATGTAGTCAGTTTGGTTGCTCAACTGCAGGTCGATATTGGTGAGGCGATTCTCGAGGCGTTGCTCGGATTGCTCGATTGCATTGAGTGTACTTTGGTGAAGTTCTTGGTGATTAATAGTGGAACAGCCGGAAAGTAAACCGATGGCGACAAGTGGTGCCAAGCGTTTGTACATCTTAAACCCTAAAACAGTAAATAATGGAACAGGAAGTGGTATGGATTTTAGCTGATCAATAAGGGAGTTTGATACTCCCTATTGTCAGAGCTCCGTTAGAGTTATAAACGTCATGTCAAAACTCGATAAAGTGAGACGTATACAACACTTGCGATTAATTAATTGCTTGGATTATCAGCAATTAAGATAGCGCGACGAGGAGCAGGGTAGCCCTCGACAGTTTTGCTAGGATCGTTCTGATCTAGATACTCAGGCAACGAGTTATGTGTCATCCATTCGGTAGTGCGTTGCTCACCGATTGTCGTCACGTTCTCATCAACGATACGTACATTTTCAAAGCCAACTTTCTCGAGCCAAACTTTCAGTGCACGTGCTGACGGGAAAAAGTAAACATTGCGCATTTGAGCGTAGCGATCGTGCGGTACTAGGACTGCATTCTCATCACCTTCAATCACCAAGGTTTCTAAAATCAGCTCGCCACCCGGTACCAACTGGTTCTTTAGTTGAATAAGATGATCGAGCGGCGAGCGGCGGTGATATAACACACCCATGCTGAATACCGTATCAAACGCTTGCAGTTCAGGAAGCTGTTCAATACCCAATGGCAGTAAATGAGCGCGTTGATCGTTGCCCATCATTTTGCGAATCGCTTCAAATTGAACCAAGAATAGGTGTGATGGGTCAATGCCCACGCATAGACGTGCACCTTCACCTAGCATGCGCCACATGTGATAGCCGTTACCACAGCCAACATCCAGCACAGAGCGATTATTTAACGGTGAGATATGTGGAAGCACACGATCCCATTTCCAATCAGAGCGCCACTCAGTATCAATATGAATGTCATGAACATGGTACGGACCCTTACGCCAAGGGTGGAAAGTACGCAGTAAGCTCTCAAGCTTTTTCATCTCGCCAGTGGGCAGTGGCTCAGAGTTTGAAATAGTTACACTATCTTTCAGCTCTACGTTATCAGGCTGACCTACATCAATCTTTGCTAGGGCTCTTAACCAACGATCAAAATCGCCATGCTGAGCGTTTTGCCAGTCAGTCAGCTGTTGAGGCAACACATTAAGCCATGGCTGTAGGCGTGTATCTTGAGCAATAAGTTGGTAGAAGTCTGCAAAATTAAACATTGGATTCTCTAATTTTAAACTTAGCGATATCTCGCTAATGGTATATCTAGGTAATGGTCGTAATACGCTATTTAATAGCAAACATAGAGCCGAAGTTGAAACACTGGAACCAAACTTCACAGCTACTAAAACCGATCTCTTCAAAGCGTGCTTTGTGCATTGCAATTGAGTCTGGGCGCATGACGTTCTCAATGGCGCTGCGCTTTTGGCTAATTTCGAGCTCGCTGTAGCCATTGGCGCGTTTGAAGTCATGATGCAAATCGATCAATAGTTCATTGGCGCTTTCGTCTTCGAACACATATTTCTCAGATAAGATCAAAATACCGCCCGGGCGCAAACCCGCGTAGATCTTTTCAAGCAGAGTTCGACGATCCTCTGGAGATAAAAATTGAAGCGTAAAGTTAAGCACCACAACGGATGCGTCGGTGATATCAATATCACGAATATCAGCTTCAACGACACTAACTGGAGTATCAGAGCGGTAAGCGTTCACATGAAGTTTGCAACGCTCAACCATAGCTGGAGAGTTATCGACCGCAATGATTTGGCAACCTTCTTGAGTAATGTTACGACGCATAGATAGCGTAGCAGCGCCCAAGGAACAGCCTAAGTCATAAATAGTGGAGTGAGGCTTTGCAAAGCGTTCAGCCAGCATGCCAATAGCAGAAATAATATTGCTGTAACCCGGCACACTGCGTTGAATCATATCTGGGAAGACTTCCGCTACGCGTTCGTCGAAGGTAAAGTCACCAATTTTGTCGATAGGTGCAGAGAATATCGTATCTTTGTTCTGCATATCATTGTTCCCCATGCGGTCTCACTCAGTCCTAAACTTGGTTCAGCGCTTTGCTAAGTACAAGTTCAGAGGCAATAAAAAAGGCGCGCATTTTACGTTATTCATCAAGAAAAGTCATCCTACGTAACTGTATCGCAACTTGTGTTAGGTCAAATCAGTGAGAGATAGACACGCAGTAATGAATTAGAACATTGAAATTTGATGATCGTCGCGCAATGCTGGAATTGCGTTGAGTGGGGAAAGCGTTGTTTGTAGCGTCGCCAAATGCTGGCTTAGCACTTCATAAAGCTTAATGGCAAGCTCAGGCGCTTCGACATTGTCAGGAGTATGAATCATAACGTAAGGCTGCTTACCTTGTTGAACCCACTCGGCAAGTTTGTTTTCCCAAGGCTTAAAGAAGCGAAGATTTTGTTCCATATCTGGGTGACCAATAAAGCGGATCATTGGATGTTCTGCGGTTGCAATAGCGTGAACAGGTACTTTTGGTTTCTTTTCATGAGCATCGATGACGGCAGGGGTATCCGGCTTGGCCGCGAAAACAGGACGACTATCCATAATAATGCGGTCGATATTTTGCTCCATTAACCATTGGTTAAACCGTCGTTCGTCATCAGATTTATTGAAAAATCCCAAATGGCGAACCTCAACCCCCAACGGCATGTCGCTAGGGAACCACTGGCAAAAAGATTGCAGTGATGCGAGTTGTTCGGGAGCAAAACTGCTCGGAAGCTGAATCGTCCACATACCAATTTTCGAGTGCAGCGGTTCCATAACTTTGAGGAAGTTGTTTAGCTCTGCTCGGCATTGAGTGAGCATTTGCTCGTGGGTGATCTGTTTTGGTAGTTTGAAGGTAAACCGGAAATCTTCAGGAGTCGCACGATTCCAGCTATCGACAGTAGAATTATTCGGTGTAGCGTAAAAGGTGGTATTGCCTTCCACAGTGTGAAAAACAGATGCATAACGCTCCAAGCGCTCATTTGGCTTGGTACCTTTACCATAGAATGAGTGCTGCCAATCACTGTGTGACCACATGGTTAAACCCAATCTTAACTTAAGCTCGCTCATCATCTTCCCTTGCTTTCGTTTCCATCTATGGCATCTCGTGCATTGATTGCAATGTTCTAGCTTCAGCCGTATCAACAGGATTTGTTGATATTTTATCCATTTCAAGAGTTCTAGTGCCGCAACTGGCAATTAAACACAATAATTCTGTCAAATTAGGTCGATTTTAGACGATTTTCCGAGTATAAATGAACCTTTGATTTTATGGGTGTAATGTAAGTTGGCTAGATAATAGTCACTCGCCCATACTATACGTTTCATTATCACTATTGGAAATTGGGAAATTCACTATGCGTAGCCATTACTGTGGTCACCTGAACAAGTCCCTTGCAGGACAAACTGTAGAACTGTGCGGCTGGGTAAACCGTCGCCGAGATTTAGGCGGTCTTATCTTTATCGATATGCGAGATCGTGAAGGTATCGTTCAGGTAGTTGTTGATCCAGATATGGCTGATGCTTACGAAGTGGCAAACCAACTTCGCAACGAATTCTGCATCAAGCTGACTGGTGAAGTTCGTGTTCGTCCAGAAAGCCAAGTTAACAAAGACATGGCAACTGGCGAGGTTGAGATCTTGGCAACTGGCCTTGAAATCATCAACCGCAGTGATGTATTGCCACTAGACTTCAACCAAACCAATACTGAAGAGCAGCGCCTTAAGTATCGTTACATCGATCTTCGTCGTCCAGAAATGAGCGATCGTATTAAGCTGCGCGCTAAAGCATCAAGCTTTGTTCGTCGTTTCCTTGACGACAATGGCTTCCTAGACATCGAAACACCAGTACTAACTAAAGCGACACCAGAAGGTGCACGTGACTACTTAGTGCCTAGCCGTGTTCACAAAGGCTCGTTCTACGCACTACCTCAATCACCACAGCTATTTAAGCAGCTGCTGATGATGTCTGGTTTCGACCGTTACTACCAAATCGTTAAGTGCTTCCGTGATGAAGACTTGCGTGCTGACCGTCAACCTGAATTTACTCAAATCGATATCGAAACTTCTTTTATGTCTGCGGATCAAGTTCGTGAAGTGACAGAAAAAATGGTTCGCGATATGTGGCAAGAGCTATTGAACGTAGACCTAGGTCAGTTCCCAGTTATGCCTTTCTCTGAAGCGATTCGTCGTTTTGGTTCAGATAAGCCAGATCTACGCAACCCGCTTGAGTTAGTAGACATTGCTGATCTACTAAAAGACGTTGAATTCAAAGTGTTCTCAGGCCCAGCTAACGACGAAAAAGGTCGCGTAGCTGTTATCCGTGTACCAGGCGGTGCTTCTCTAACTCGTAAGCAGATTGATGGTTACGCAGAGTACGTTGGTATTTACGGTGCTAAAGGTCTTGCGTGGATGAAGGTTAACGACCGTGCCGCAGGTATGGAAGGTATCCAGTCTCCAGTAGCGAAGTTCCTAAACGAAGAAGTGATCAACGGTATTCTTGAACGCACTGAAGCTGAGTCTGGCGACATCATCCTATTTGGTGCAGACAAAGCGAACACGGTTGCTGAAGCAATGGGCGCACTTCGTCTTAAGATTGGTAAGGATCTTGAGCTTACCGATGAGTCTAAGTGGGCACCACTTTGGGTTGTTGACTTCCCAATGTTCGAAGAAGATGACGAGGGTAACCTACACGCGATGCACCACCCATTCACGTCTCCTTTAGGCATGACTGCGGAAGAGCTAAAAGCGAACCCAGCGGCAGCAAACTCAAACGCGTATGATATGGTTCTAAACGGCTATGAAGTAGGTGGCGGTTCTGTTCGTATCCATAACGCAGAAATGCAAGCAGCAGTATTCGAGATCCTTGGTATTGATGCAGAAGAGCAACGTGAGAAGTTTGGTTTCCTACTAGATGCACTAAAATTTGGTACGCCACCGCACGCAGGCCTTGCATTCGGTCTTGACCGTCTTGTGATGCTACTTTGCGGTACGGAAAACATCCGTGACGTAATCGCATTCCCGAAAACGACCGCAGCAGCTTGTCTACTGACAGATGCACCAAGTGCAGCAAACCCAGCAGCACTTGAAGAGCTAGCGATTGCAGTAACGGCGGCGAAAGAGAAGAAAGACTCTTAAGGTACGACGTGGTTTTTTAGTTAGGTCGCACGCCTTGGGTAGATTCCTGCCTGCGCAGGAATAACACATCAACCTTTGGTGTGCTCAAGCTGTTGTCATCCCTGCGTATGCAGGGACCTTCTAACCGCGAGCACCAAAACTAAAAGCCAAGATCACAACATACCCAAAACTCCCGCAACAGCGGGAGTTTTTGTTTCCAAAATCTGTATAGTTATACCAACATAAAAAGTAATCCAACTTCATAGAACTCAAAGGATTTGTTATGGCAGGTCATAGTAAATGGGCGAATATTCGTCACCGTAAAGCTGCGCAAGATGCCAAGCGCGGCAAAATCTTCACTAAATTAATTCGCGAAATTGTCGTTGCCGCTAAAGAAGGTGGTGGTGAACCTGAAAACAACCCTCGTCTTCGTGCCGCTATTGATAAAGCACTCTCCAACAATATGACTCGTGATACGGTAAATCGTGCCGTGAGTCGTGGGGCTGGTGGGGAAGGCGATGACAACATGGAAACGGTTATCTACGAGGGTTACGGTCCCGGTGGAACGGCAGTCATGGTGGAATGCATGACCGACAATCGTAATCGAACCGTATCTGGCGTTCGCCACGCATTTTCTAAAGCAGGGGGCAACCTCGGTACTGACGGGAGTGTGAACTATCTATTCGATAAAAAGGGCGTCATTTCTTATGCTCCAGGTCTGGACGAAGACGAAGTGATGGAAGTCGCACTAGAAGGTGGTGCTGATGATATTGAAACCGGAGACGATGGTGCTATTGATGTTTACACCACGCCTGCCGACTTTGGTGCGGTGAAAGATGCGCTAGATGGCGCTGGTTATCAAGCCGCCAATGCAGAAGTGACGCTTGTGCCGTCAACTAAAGCAGAGCTTGATGAGACGACAGCACCAAAATTGCTGCGCTTGATTGACGCACTGGAAGACCTTGACGATGTGCAAGAGGTCTATCACAACGGTGATATCTCTGACGAAGTCGCAGCAAGCCTTGAGTAATTAACGAGAAATCATGTCAATAATACTAGGAATCGACCCTGGCTCGCGTATCACCGGATATGGTGTAATTCGTCAGCAGGGTCGCCATTTGCAATACCTCGGTAGCGGGTGTATCCGTACATCAGAAGCAGAGTTACCAGGCAGACTCAAACAAATCTACGCAGGTGTGAGTGAGATCATTACTCAATTTCAGCCAGACGTGTTTGCTATTGAACAGGTGTTTATGGCTAAAAACGCTGATTCAGCGCTTAAGTTAGGACAGGCCAGAGGCAGCGCAATTGTTGCTGCCGTGAATAATGACTTGCCTGTCTACGAATACGCAGCACGCTTAATCAAGCAAGCGGTAGTAGGTACGGGTGGAGCAGATAAAGCACAGGTTCAGCATATGGTTATGGCGATGCTGAAATTGCCGTCCAAACCTCAAGCTGATGCGGCTGACGCCTTAGGTGTCGCAATCTGTCATGCAAACACCAACAAAACACTTGTCGCTTTAGCGGGTAAAGCAACAGGCGCAAAAAAAGGGCGTTATCGCTAATCAAATTAATCGCATGAAGCCATCAAGGAAGTGTGGCGATATAAACGCCATACCGATAATTTTAACGATAGCCAGTCCACACTTTTAGAGCTTTTCGCCTAATTCACCTTGTTAATTATTTGTTAACTTCCTAATATTGGTCCGATGAGTTAATTCAAAGGACCAAATGTCCGAATAATCAAATAACAAGGAACTCCAGCGGCATGTGGCATTATTTTATCAATAATTCGGATAGCCTTTCTCGTAACACCCTTCGTAAAGCGGAAATCACCGCGGTCTTCTCAGTTGTGGCTTTGGTGGTTGGTTTATACAGCGCGATTAAGTGGCAATCCAATGGCCACGCGTCTCTATTTCTCACCTCTATCGCGTTGATCTTAGTCGAAGTTATTGCTTTAGCAGTGCTTCGTTTTAGTAAGATGATCACACTGGCACTGAACATCGGTTTCTTTGGTATGGTGCTGCATGCGGTGAATATTATCTTCCAAAGCGGTGGCATCGTTGATTCGACGCAAGCGTTCTGGGCCCCGCTGTTGATCGTAGCCTTCTATCTTTCCGCATCTCGTATTATGGCATTAACGTGGAGCGTCGGGATTCTAGCGGTATCCGCTGTGATGACCTATTTGCATACTTCCGGTTATCAATTCCCAACGATTAACTTGTCGGCATCTAAGCAGAATATAGAGATTTGGTCTGGCATGTTACTGCCGCTATTTGTCATTTGCTTCGCGCAAAGTTTTACTTCAAAACAGAAAGAAAGTGCGATTTCACGCGCTGAAAAAGCGCAAAAAGAGAGTGCGTTACAAGCAGAAAAAGCGTCAGAAGGAGAGAAGAAACTTGATAGCATGCTACTCGCTGTTAACGAAAGTGTTCAAGAGTTAGATGAAGTGATTCATCAAGTGAACACGCAATCTACCCAACTGACAAGTAACGTACAGTCACTGAGCCTCAACAGCGCTTCTCAAGCCAGTGCCGCAGAGGAAATGAGTCAGCAATTGGAACAGCTGTCGTCGTTCACCCAAGAGTCGGTGAACTTTATGGAGCAAGTGATTACCCAAACCGATTCAATAAAGCAGCAAGCAGAGAGCAGCTCGGAAATGCTGAATGCTTCGACGCAGGCCATCACCAATATCGATAACAGTAATCAGAAAGTGGTGTCGGTTATTGAGCTGATTACTTCCGTGGCAGAGCAAACCAACTTGCTTGCGTTAAACGCTGCTATTGAAGCAGCTAGGGCAGGTGAACATGGTCGTGGCTTCGCCGTCGTTGCTGAGCAGGTCAGAGAACTGTCGTCTAAAACCAGTAATTCAGTGGATGAGATTCGCACTCTTATCAACAACAGTCAGCAAGAAATCAACTCCGGACAAAAAACCATTCAAACCACAGTCTCTGAGTTGAGTATGATGATAGAACAAGTGCAAACCATTTCTTCAGAAATTACCGAGCTCAGTGAGTTGGTCACTCAACAGAATTTAGCCATCGGCGAATTAGACCAAGCAAGCAGTGATGTGGCGGAGTCTGTTGTCGGCAGTAAAGCGATTGCCGAAGACATTCAAACGATTAGTGATCAGCTTGGTCAGCAAATCCATGAGGGCACTGAACTCTCCGAGCGCCTACGCTCTGTTATGCCTTAAATTTTACTTAGAATAACTGGATACCTATCCAGTTATTCTATATCCTAAGCCCTATTGCAACTAACATGAGACATTGAACTGTGATAGGACGATTACGTGGAACTCTAATCGAAAAGCAACCGCCAGAACTGTTAATTGAAGTGGGCGGCGTTGGCTACGAAATTCAAATGCCGATGAGCTGTTTCTACGAACTACCTGAAATTGGCCAAGAGGCGATCATTTACACTCACTTTGTAGTGCGTGAAGATGCGCAATTACTTTATGGCTTTAATACCGTCCGTGAACGTGCACTGTTCAGAGAGGTCATCAAAGCCAATGGTGTTGGTCCAAAACTAGGTCTTGGTATCCTATCCGGCATGTCGGCTACTCAGTTTGTTGCGTGTGTAGAGCGTGAAGACATTTCTACTCTGGTTAAGCTACCTGGGGTCGGCAAAAAGACTGCTGAGCGTCTAGTTGTTGAAATGAAAGATCGTTTGAAAGGTTGGGGTGCAGGTGACTTGTTTACGCCTGCGACTGACGCTGCACCAGTTGATAGTGTTGGTGCTATGAATGCTGACAACGCGGAAGAAGAGGCGGTCAGTGCACTGCTTGCGTTGGGCTATAAACCTACACAGGCATCAAAAGTAGTTTCTCAAGTTGCGAAACCAGATATGACCAGCGAAGCGCTGATTCGTGAAGCACTGCGTGCTATGGTTTAAGTAGTGGGAATTCAAATCTCACCTTTATTAAATAAGCTGAATGAATAGCAAAGAGACAGCGTGACATGATTGAAGCCGATCGCTTAATAGCGCCTGAAAATCCTGTTTTCAAAGATGAGGACGTGATTGACCGAGCAATACGTCCTAAAAAACTGGCCGATTATGAAGGCCAAGAGCATGTTAGTGACCAGATGGAAATTTTCATCAAAGCGGCACAACTGCGTAATGAGGCGCTTGATCACTTGTTGATATTTGGTCCTCCGGGTCTAGGTAAGACAACCTTAGCCAATATCGTCGCCAATGAAATGGAAGTGAACATTCGCACCACGTCCGGTCCGGTGCTTGAGAAGGCAGGGGATTTGGCTGCGCTGTTGACCAACCTCGAAGAAAATGACGTCTTGTTCATTGACGAGATTCACCGTCTAAGTCCAATGGTTGAAGAAGTTTTGTATCCCGCGATGGAAGACTACCAACTGGATATCATGATTGGCGAAGGCCCTGCTGCACGCTCTATTAAGATTGACTTGCCTCCGTTCACTTTGATTGGCGCGACAACCAGAGCAGGTTCACTGACTTCACCACTTCGCGACCGTTTCGGTATTGTTCAGCGTTTGGAATATTACAAGATTGCTGATCTGCAAAAGATCGTGCAACGCAGCGCGTCTTGTCTTGGCTTGTCAATGGAACCAGAAGGCGCGTTGGAGATTGCTCGTCGTGCTCGTGGTACACCTCGCATTGCCAACCGTCTACTGCGCCGCGTTCGAGATTATGCGGAAGTGAAAGGCAATGGTCATATTTGTGCGGATATCGCAGACAAAGCACTGAATATGCTTGATGTCGATCATCAAGGTTTTGACTACATGGATAGAAAGCTCTTGCTAGCAATTATGGAGAAGTTCGCAGGTGGTCCTGTAGGGCTCGACAACCTAGCAGCAGCCATTGGTGAAGAGAAAGACACCATCGAAGATGTGATTGAGCCTTATTTGATACAACAAGGCTATTTACAACGCACACCTCGTGGCCGTATCGCGTCTGACCGAGCTTATTTACACTTCGGTATCGATAAACATTGATAATTGTCAGATTTCATCCAAATAGTTCCTTTTTGTGAATAATTATTAAGCCGCATTATTGTAAATTTATATTGCAAATATGCGGCTTTGTTTTATTTGTCATATCTATCGTTTTGTGTGATTTGAAGTCCAATTCTGTTTCATATAGCTAACACTTCACGCTATAATCCCTTGCTACTAAAGGGGTATTCCCAATTCTTCCTCCCCTTCACACTTCCCTTAATTTGCTTACATAAATTCATTGAAATTGATCTGCGTCAATGTGATTAAAGATCGTACAATCAACTCTTTGTGTTTATTGATGTAAATCAAAGCAACTCTACAAATAAACCTTTTGAAACCGAGTCAATTTAACAGTAATATTAGCGCCAGCTATATTAGCGCAAGCTTAACAATTAACTAACCATTGAGGTACATTTTTGCAACAAGGATGATGATTTGCTCAACAAGTTTAATGTCTATTAAACAAAGTCCTTGAAGCTAAATGTAGAAAGTGTCGTTCAGCTGACACAAAAGGAGTTACCATGATAGACGTTGTTGATCTGTCGAGACTGCAATTTGCACTCACGGCAATGTATCACTTCTTGTTCGTTCCATTGACTCTCGGTATGGCGTTCCTGCTAGCCATCATGGAGTCCCTCTACGTAATGACCAATAAGCAAATCTACAAGGACATGACAAAGTTCTGGGGTAAGCTATTTGGTATTAACTTCGCTCTAGGTGTTGCCACCGGTCTTACTATGGAATTCCAGTTTGGTACCAACTGGTCTTACTATTCCCATTATGTTGGCGACATATTCGGTGCCCCGCTTGCTATCGAAGCCCTCGTAGCCTTCTTCCTCGAATCCACTTTTGTCGGACTTTTCTTCTTCGGATGGGATAGGCTCTCAAAACGTCAGCATTTAGCCGTTACATGGTTAGTTGCGCTTGGTTCGAACTTCTCTGCACTCTGGATTCTTGTTGCAAACGGTTGGATGCAACACCCAGTAGGCGCTGAGTTCAACTTTGAAACAATGCGTATGGAAATGGTGAGCTTCGCTGAGGTAGTACTCAACCCAGTAGCTCAGGTTAAGTTTGTTCACACAGTAGCATCAGGCTATACAACGGGTGCAATGTTCATCCTAGGTATCAGCTCTTACTACCTACTTAAAGGTCGTGATGTTGCATTTGCTCGTCGTTCGTTTGCTATCGCAGCTTCGTTCGGTATGGCATCTATCCTATCGGTAATCGTACTTGGTGATGAATCAGGTTACGAGCTGGGTGATGTTCAAAAAGTGAAACTCGCGGCTATTGAAGCAGAGTGGCACACTGAGCCAGCACCGGCAGCATTTACTCTGTTTGGCTTACCAAACCAAGAAGAAATGCACACCGACTTCGCGGTTAAGATCCCATATGTAATGGGTATTATCGCAACGCGTTCTCTAGATACTCCAGTAACTGGCCTTCGTGACCTACGCGAAGAGCACGTCGATCGTATTCGTAACGGTATGTACGCTTACGAGCTGCTAGAAAAACTTCGTGCAGGTGACCGCAGCGAAGCTAACGTTGCCGCGTTTGATGAAGTGAAAGATGACCTAGGTTACGGTCTACTACTTAAACGCTACACAGACAAAGTTGTTGATGCGACAGAAGATCAAATCCAAGCTGCAGCGGATGACTCTATCCCTAAAGTTTGGCCGCTATTCTGGTCATTCCGTATCATGGTTGCGTGTGGCTTTGTCATGCTATTCGTATTCGGCGCAGCGTTTGTACAAACATGTCGTCAAAAAATCGAACAGAAGAGATGGATTCTCAAAGCAACGCTATTCAGTATCCCACTACCTTGGATCGCTATCGAGGCAGGTTGGTTTGTTGCTGAATACGGACGTCAACCGTGGGCTGTTGGTGAAATTCTACCGACTCACGTAGCCGCGTCAGCGTTAACGGTAGGCCAGTTATGGTCTTCACTGTTCGCAATCATCGCCCTCTATACTGTGTTCCTAATTGCTGAAGTTTACTTGATGGTGAAATTCGCACGTAAAGGTCCAAGTAGCTTGAAGACTGGTCGTTACCATTTCGAACAAAATGACGAAACGGTAGAGAACAAAGTTAGTCGCCAAGTAGAAGCGTAAGCAAGGAGAAAAAGAATGTTTGATTACGAAGTCTTACGACTCATCTGGTGGATTCTGATCGGCGTACTATTGGCTGGTTTCGCAATCACCGATGGATTTGATATGGGGGTAGGTGCTCTAGTGCCTATCCTAGGTAAAACGGATAGCCAACGCCGTGTAATGATCAACTCGATTGCCCCTCACTGGGATGGTAACCAAGTATGGTTGATCACAGCTGGTGGTGCGTTATTCGCTGCATGGCCACTTGTTTATGCAACGTCGTTCTCCGGTTTCTACTTTGCAATGATTGTGACACTAGCAGCGCTATGGCTACGTCCAATCGGTTTGGACTACCGTTCAAAGCTAGAAGACACCAAATGGCGTAACGTTTGGGATATCGCTATTTCAATCAGTGGTTTTGTTCCACCAATCATCTTTGGTGTGGCATTTGGTAACTTGCTACAAGGTGTACCGTTCCAACTGAGTGAATTCATGATGCCAACGTATCATGGTTCGTTCTTTGGTCTACTAAACCCATTTGCGCTACTTTGCGGTCTAGTAAGCTTGTTCATGATCTTGCTACAAGGCTCAACTTGGCTACAAATGAAGACAACAGGTGATATCCATACTCGTGCTCGCAACACAGCACAGCTAATGGGTCTATTGGTTGTTGCGGCTTTTGTAGCAGCAGGTTTCTGGATTCAAAACATCGATGGCTACTCAATCGTAAGCGCAATTGACGGCAATGCAGCATCGAACCCACTTAATAAAGAAGTGGTTCGTGAAGCAGGTGCGTGGATGGCGAACTTTGAGAAGTACCCACTACTTTGGATTGCTCCAGCACTAGGTGTGGTGATGCCTCTACTAGCAGTACTGGCTTCGCGTCTAGAGAAATGTGCAGTGTCGTTCATTGCTTCTTCTCTAGCGAACGGCGGCATCATCTTTACGGCTGGTTTTGCAATGTTCCCATTCGTAATGCCAAGTAGCCTAAACCCTAACCATAGCTTGACTATGTGGGATGCAACTTCAAGTGAGTTGACTCTGAACCTAATGACAGCAGTGGCGTTCGTAATGGTTCCAGTAATTCTTAGCTACACAGCTTGGACTTACTACAAGATGTTTGGTCGTCTTGATGACAAGTTCATCGAAGAAAACAAAAATTCACTTTACTAGGGAGCATTTGATATGTGGTATTTCGCTTGGATTTTAGGTGTATTACTTGCGTGTGCATTCGGCATCATCAACGCTCTTTGGTTAGAGCACAGTGAGATGATGGACGAAGACAGTGAGTAATCTTAACCAACAGTTAGAGCAACTCCACAAACCTGTAGATAAGACGCTATTGCGCGTCTTATCTCTGATACTCGGCTTTGTTAATGTCGGTTTGTTTATGTGGAGTCCAGACCAATACGCTGACGCCATTGGTGGCTTCTCGCCATTCTTAGGATTGTTATTTGTATTGTCTGTTTGTGCCAGCATGGTGTTTGGAGTCGGATTCCGACCGAGGTTCTGGCTCTGGCAAGCGGTGTTCAGTCCGTACTTGTCACTAACTGTGTTGAGTTACTTAACGTTAATGTACGTTATCTAAAGAAAACCCGAGCTATGCTCGGGTTTTTTACCTTTTTAAACAAACAAACTTTCGAAACTGCTAATAACTTCATCAGTTGAGTGTAAATTTTGGCACTTTATTCAAAATTTTTTGTCAGCTCTTATAACAAACACAATCACTTGCGTTATATTAGAGCGCAGTATTCATTAGGAAGTTACCAGTTTGTCTCAGTTATCACCGTATTTCGAATTCCCCATCACTGTCTATTATGAAGACACCGACGCAGGCGGTGTGGTCTACCATTCGAATTATCTCAATTTCTTTGAACGCGCCAGAACCGAGTTGCTTCGTAGCAGAAACGTACACCAACGTCAGTTGCTTGACCAACAAGTAGGTTTTGTCGTTCGTCATATCGATATTGATTTTATCCGCGGTGCACGGCTAGACGACCACCTCACAGTGAAGACACATATTTCTGAATTCAAACGAGCGTCATTAACATTTCAACAAGAAATTGTTGATGAGCAAAATGTGACAATTGCAAAGGCTCTCGTTAAAGTGGCATGTATCGATAATATAAAAATGAAGCCGAAGGCTATCCCTTCGACTATCTTATTGGAGTTAAAAAACAGTGACGGCTGATATTTCGTTTGTGGACCTCATTCTAGAGGCAAGTCTACTGGTTCAATTGGTAATGTTGATTCTGCTTGGGATGTCAGTCGTATCTTGGGCGATGATCATCAAACGCAGCAAGGTACTAAAACAGGCTACTAAAGACTCCGACGAGTTTGAAGATAAGTTCTGGTCAGGTGCCGATCTTTCGCAGATCTACCAAGATGTGAAAAAAAGAAAAGACGACCTTTCTGGTACGGAAGAGATTTTCTATAGCGGCTTCACTGAGTTTTTAAGACTTCGTAAATCTAACGCTGAATCACCAGCTTTCATTATGGAAGGAACGGGGCGTTCGATGCGTGTTGCCGTTTCTCGCGAAGTAGAAGATCTAGAGACAAACCTACCATTTTTAGCAACCGTTGGTTCTATCTCTCCATATATCGGTCTCTTTGGTACCGTTTGGGGCATCATGCACGCGTTCATCGCATTGGGTGAAGTAAAACAAGCCACACTAGCGATGGTAGCACCTGGTATCGCGGAAGCACTGATCGCAACAGCAATGGGCCTATTCGCAGCTATCCCAGCAGTAATGGCGTACAACCGACTCAGTAATAAAGTAGGCAAGTTGGAGCACAACTATGCGACCTTCTCAGAAGAGTTCCACAGTATCCTGCACAGACAAGCAATGGCGGGTAGGGAGCAGTAATGGCTGGCTACCAACCAAAGAAACGCAAGCTGACATGTGAAATCAACGTCGTTCCTTATATCGACGTTATGCTAGTTCTACTTATCATTTTTATGGTGACATCACCCTTCGTCACTCAAGGGGTGGATGTAGAACTACCAAAAACGTCCACCGCTAAGCCAGCAACAGAGCTAGCCGGTGACAGCGACGCAAGTTTTATCATTGTTGAAGTCGACCGTGATGGGAATTTTGGTTTGAGCGTTAATAACGAAGACATGCAAAGAGGCCTTAGCTTACAAGACATTATTGTTCGCGTTCGAGCTGAGCTGTCGATCAATCCAAACTCGCCAGTGGCAGTAGGCGGTGATGCAGCTACCCCATACGCAGAGGTAGTGTTGTTGTTAGATGAGTTAAGTCAGGCTGGTATTCCAAAAGTGGGCCTACTAACCGATATCAGGGAATAGTCATCGCAACGGTATGAAAAGCAATAAGAAGAATAACTCTAGCTACGGAAAGCCAATAGCGATCTCTTTGTTTGCTCACTTGATGCTGGTTGTCGCTTTATTGTGGGGGACAGACTTCACAATGAACAAAGCGGAGCCAACAGGCATGGTGCAAGCGGTGGTCATCGACCCTGCTAGAGTGCGCCAACAAGCGCAAGAGATTCGCAAGCAGCGCGAAACCGCAGCTAAAAAAGAACAAGACCGCCTTGATAAGTTACGCCGTGAAAGTGAGCAACTGGAGCGTAATCGCAAAGCAGAAGAAGAGCGCATTCGCAAGTTAAAACAGCAACAAGCGAAAGATGCTCAAGCAGCGCGTGAGGCGGAGAAACGCCGTGAAGTGGAAAGGCAGCGCGCTGCAAAAGCTGAAGCTGAACGTAAAGCCAAAGAAGAAGCTGTTCGTGTTGCTGAGCAACAACGAGTCGCTAAAGAAGCGGCGATAGCTAAGGCAGAGAAAGAACGTTTAGAAAAAGAACGAGCGATCAAAGAAGCACAACAAAAAGCCCAGCGTGAGAAAGAAGCCGCTGAGCGTGCCGAAAAAGAACGAATTGCTAAAGAGAAAGCCGCCAAAGAAGCAGCAGAAAAAGCCAGAATAGAGAAGGAGCGTCTACAGCAACTCGAGCGTGAGCGCAAGGAGCAAGAAGCCGCGCTAGATAACATTTTCTCTGGCCTTGAAAGTGAAGCAGCTCTGAATACTAGTGCGCGCTCTAAACACGTTGCATCAGAAGTACAACGTATGGGCGCAATCTACACTCAGCTGATTCAACAAAAGCTGCTTCTAGAGGACAGCTTTCGGGGAAAGCAATGTCGAGTTAACTTGAAACTGATACCTGCGGGTAACGGCGCTATCGCTGGTCAAGTTGCAGTACTCGATGGAGATAGCAGACTTTGTGCCGCGACTAAGCGTGCGATAGCTCAGGTTGGAACCTTCCCGCTTTCAAAAGAAGCGGATGTGAACCAACAACTTAAAAATATTAATCTGACCGTAGTTCCAGAGTAAAAAGGAAGACCTCGTGATTAAGCGAATACTATTAGGAATGGCATTAGTGCTGAGCTTCGCTGCTCAGACTGCAAATGCCGCTTTAGAACTTGTCATTACCGACGGTATTGATTCCGCAAGACCTATCGCCATTGTCCCATTTAAGTGGGAAGGTGAGGGAAAACTTCCTCATGATGTTTCGGCCGTGATTGCATCAGACTTACAACGAAGTGGTAAGTTTAGTCCTGTAGCAACCAGCAAAATGCCGCAAACGCCATATGATGCGTCAGACATAAACTTTGAGGCGTGGACATCTATTGGTGTTGATTCGTTGCTAACAGGTACCATCGTGAAAAACGCAGAAGGTAATTATGAAGTAAGCTACCAGCTGGTTGATGTGGTGCGTGGTCAATTGACTGGTGGAAAATCCAAGGCTCTAAGTGATGATGGTCAACTGGTTCTGTCGAACGACCACGTCCTATTCAAGAAGAAAGCAACCGTTCCAGGTAATCGCCTACGTGAATATGCTCACCGCATTTCTGACCTTGTTTATGAAGAACTAACTGGTGAGCGCGGCGCATTCTTAACGCGAATCGCTTATGTCGTTGTTAATGACAAAGATCAGTACCCATATCAAATGCGTATTGCTGACTATGATGGCTATAACGAGAAGCTTGTTCTACGTTCTAAGCAGCCACTAATGTCTCCGGCTTGGTCTCCAGATGGAAAAAAACTTGCCTATGTAAGTTTCCAAAACGGGCAAGCTGAAATCTTCATCATGAACATCTATACCGGTAAGCGTGAAAAGATTACGTCATTCCCACGTCACAATGGTGCGCCAAGATTTTCTCCTGATGGCAAGACGTTAGCGTTAACACTATCAAAGACTGGGCAACTGCATGTATATACGTTAAATCTTGAAACAAGAAAACTACGTCAAATTACTAGCGGTAGGTCAAATAATACAGAACCGTTCTGGAAACCAGACGGCAAATCCCTTATTTTTACGTCGGATAGGGGTGGTAACCCTCAGATTTATGAAGTAAATTTGTCCGACGGTAAAACTAAACGTATCACATGGCAGGGTAGACAAAACCTCGGTGGGCAGATCACCCCTGACGGTCGCTACCTCGTGATGGTAAATCGCTCGAACTCTGGATTTAATCTTGCAAAACAAGACTTAGAGACAGGTTCAGTGCAAATCCTCACGAAAACACTGCTAGATGAGTCACCAAGCATCGCACCAAATGGTGGCATGGTGATATACAGCTCTATTTATAACAAAACTAACGTCCTTTCTATGGTCTCCATTGATGGACGATTTAAAGCTAGATTACCGGCTACAAATGGGCGTGTAAGAGCCCCAGCATGGTCACCGTTTTTATAGCAATTAAATTTTTAGGTTAAGGAAATAACAATGCAATTAAACAAAGTTTTTAAGGGGTTGCTAATCGCACTGCCAGTTCTTGCGATGACAGCATGTAGCTCAACTGATGACGCTGCGTCATCAACAGGTGCAGAAACTTCTAACCAACAACAGCAAGAAACTGTTGTTGCTACTCCAATTGATGAGAATGCACAACTTTCTGAGCAAGAGCTAAAAGAAAAAGCGCTTCGTGAAAACCAAACTATCTACTTTGCGTTCGATAACTCTACAATTGCTGGTGACTACGAAGATATGCTTGCAGCACACGCAGCGTACCTAAGCAAAGACCCATCACTAAAAGTGACTATCGAAGGTCACGCTGATGAGCGCGGTACTCCTGAGTACAACATCGCACTAGGCGAGCGTCGTGCACAAGCTGTAGCTAAGTACATCCAAGCTCTTGGCGTACAAGCTGACCAAATCTCTATCGTAAGCTACGGTGAAGAGAAACCACTAGTACTAGGTCAATCTGAAGACGCGTACGCGAAAAACCGTCGCGCAGTTCTAGTTTACTAATTCAATCTGCTTAAGATTGTTGAGTCGCAGCCCTTGCGCTGCGACTCATTGTTTTAAGCCACGGCAATTGAGGTAATAACCTTTATGAACAGTAACATTAAGCGCGTTGTTACGCTTACGTTACTAGCCGGCGCAGCAAGCACAGCTTATGCGACAAAAGCACCGGTTACCGACTTGAGCGCAACATCTTCCTCGGCAACTGCTGCCTCTATTTCAGCAGCCCATGCTGCAACCAATGAAACTGACGTTCAACGCTTAGAACGTCTGCTTCAGAACCGAAACCGAGTTCAGTTGCAAATGCAGCAACAGCTCGATGAAATGACGCAAGAAATCGCAACTCTACGTGGTCAGCTAGAACGCAACAGCTACGATATGGAGCAAATGTTGCAGCGTCAGAGAGAACTATTCATTGAGATCGACAAACTTCGCTCTCAAGCAAGCACGGCCGCAGTCCCAGTTCCTGTAGCAAAAGACAGCACAGCACCTCAAGGCAAATTCAGCACAGACGCTGATGAGCAAACCGCCTATCAAAATGCTGTAGACCTTATCCTGAAGAAGCGTGACTACGCCGGTGCTATCGAAGCATTCAAGCAATTCCAAAAAGACTATCCAAACTCAACCTTTATGCCGAACACGCATTACTGGTTAGGTCAGCTTTACTTTGCTAAACGCCAAGATTCAGAAGCAGAAAAGAGCTTTAAAGCGGTATTAGGCTTTAAAGAATCCAACAAACGTGCAGATGCACTAGTTAAATTGGGCGATCTAGCGAAGCGCGGCAACAAAGCAGCAGAAGCGAAAAAGTACTACGAGCAAGTAATTGCTGAGTACCCAGGTAGTTCTTCTGCGAAAGTTGCTCAGTCTAATTTGAAGTAATAATCAGATAGGTGCGTTGTCGCTTTTATAGCCGGGCGCCTGCATTGGCGGGCGTTCACCTAAAGCGAACCCAACCACCCAAGGCTCGTCATTCCTGCGCAGGCAGGAATCTACTCAAAGCGCGTTCAGTACTCGCTGGAATAAGACCCCTGCCTCCGCAGGGGGGCGCCCAAAATTAACTGCTGTGGCAGTTGTGGATATAATTGCTTTCTCTTCCAACCTCAACGCTTCATTACAACCCATCACACTCTTAGCCCGATGCGGCCACTTTCTATTCAACTTTGGTCGATTACCTCAGGCCTGCCTTTGTCCTTGTAGGAATATCCGTGTACAATGCTCGGACTATTTGGAAGTAGCATAGAGCATGCGCTATGAGCCACATCTTAGACACTATTGATACGGTATATCCGTTTCCCCCTAAGCCTGTTCCTCTAAGTGATGACGAGAAACAGCAATACATTGCAAACATCAAAACGCTATTAAAACAAAAAGACGCGGTTTTGATTGCACACTATTACACCGATCCTGAAATCCAAGCTCTTGCAGAAGAGACGGGTGGTTTCGTGGGTGACTCTCTTGAAATGGCGAAGTTCGGTAACCGCCACGGTGCGTCGACGTTGATCATTGCTGGCGTTCGCTTTATGGGTGAATCAGCAAAAATCCTAACGCCAGAAAAACGCATTCTGATGCCAACTCTAGAAGCGGAATGTTCTCTAGACCTTGGCTGTCCTGCGGACAAGTTCACTGAATTCTGCGATGCGCATCCTGACCACACGGTTGTGGTTTACGCCAACACCTCTGCAGCCGTAAAAGCACGAGCTGACTGGGTTGTGACATCAAGTATCGCCCTTGAAATCGTTGAGCACCTAGACGCCGAAGACAAACCAATTATTTGGGGCCCAGATCGTCACCTAGGGTCGTACATCGCGAACCAGACTGGTGCAGACATGCTTTTATGGCAAGGTGAGTGTATCGTCCATGACGAGTTCTCGGCTAAAGCATTGAAAGACATGAAGTCAGTTTATCCAGACGCAGCGATTCTGGTACACCCGGAGTCTCCGGCTAGCGTAGTTGAACTGGCGGATTCTGTTGGTTCTACCAGCCAGCTAATCAAAGCAGCCAAAGAGCTACCGCACAAGCAGATGATTGTTGCGACCGACAAAGGCATTTTCTTCAAAATGCAGCAAATGGTGCCAGAGAAAGAACTGATCGAAGCACCAACAGCAGGCGCAGGTGCAACATGCCGCAGCTGTGCACACTGTCCTTGGATGGCGATGAATGGTCTACGTGCCATTGAAAAAGCATTGAAAGACGGCGGTGAAGAGCACGAAATCTTCGTAGACGACGAGCTACGCGTTAAGTCGCTGATTCCTTTAAATCGCATGTTGGACTTTGCTGAGCAACTGCAAATTAAAGTGAAAGGCAACGCGTAACCACTAAAGTTAACGCCGTTCTCAAAAAACCAGTCTTCGGACTGGTTTTTTCGTATATGTTGTTCGCCATTTTCATATATGCTTAACACATAATCCGTCTACGAATAGGGAAGTCAGTGGCGATTTGGTTACAACTTAGAAAATGGTTTCATTCTCATCTGTTCGAACTCAGGTTTAAAAGCTTAGCGGCCGCCATTTTGCTTTATGCTGGCTTATCATGGGTATTACTCAGAGCCAGTGGCGAAACAGACCTGACGGTTCCTATTTCTCAATTCATCTATTTTATTGTCGTTACCGCTTCAACGGTTGGTTATGGCGACTTATCTCCAACGACAGAAGCAGGTCGTTGGGTAGCTATCTTATTTGTCATCCCTGGGGGACTGATGTTGTTTGCGGCGTTACTTGGCCGTTTAGCAGCACTCGGGCTCGATTCTTGGCGTTCTGGACAACTCGGTAAAAGGAAAGTAACTGTGGAAAATCATATTCTAATGTTGGGTTGGAATGGTCAGCGTACTATTCATCTTATTCGTATGTTGCAACATGAAGAAACAGGTCGCAGACCTATAGTGTTGTGCAGTCGTTCGGATATCGAAAACCCGCTTCCCGGTGAGATTTCTTTTGTCAAAGTGAACAGCTACACCGACGGACGAGAAATGGAAAAAACCAACATCGAAACCGCTAGTTGTATTCTTATTGATAACCCCGAAGATGATATAACCCTCTCTGCGGCCCTTTATTGCTCAAACCGCAACCCTAATGCTCACCTGCTGGTTTATTTCAAAGACGAAGCGCTGAGCGACCTTCTACATCAACACTGTCCAAACTCTGAATGTATCCCAGCTGTAGGAGCGGAAATGCTTGCTAAGGCCGCGGTTGATCCTGGTTCAAGTGCTTTACATCAAGAGCTATTAAGCTCAACACGAGGCATGACGCAATACTCGGTTCACTACCCAAGCGATGCTCCAGACTCATCGGTCGAAGCCTTGTTCAACTGGATGAAAGTAGAGTACCAAGCGACTTTAATCGCAGTGGATGTAGGAAATGGCATCATTCTTAACCCAGATCTCGAACAATCCATTTCCGCTGGCAATAAATTGTTCTATATCGCCGACGAGCGAATTGACAATTTTTCTTGGAAAAAGCTCTAGCCACAAGCCTATGTCATCAAATTGTTCATCGATATTTGAAATGTGAATAATTTGAGAAAGAAAAATATCTTGATACGGAAATGTGTTCTGTTTATTATGCGCGCGCTTTTTTGAAAAAATGAATGAACGTTCATTCATTGATTATGGGAACCTTACAATTCATGCGCGTAAATTTGCTGTCGCTACTTGTCCTTTCTGCTATTGCACCATCTATTGTGGCCGCGAAAGAAGATGTCGTTATACCTAGCTATGCTCAACTTGAAACCAAGAAAGAAGACATGGTGTTCGAACACGACGTTACTAAAGCAGACGCTAAGGTAGACGAATACGATGACGCTATCTCAAAACTAAAAGACGACAATACCGATAGCCGCTATTCAGAGACCATCTCAGATCTAAAGTACGCAAAAAAATACTACCGTGAAGTGAACGGGTTACCCATGTTCAGCTTCCTGGGTGGACCTGCATTTACTCCGGAACAAGGTGTGCTTGTTGCGGTAGGTGGTTTGTATTCATTCAAAACCGACCGTGAACAGCAACAACTGCAGCGCTCAAGTGTCTCGGCATTTATCATCGGTAACTATGTTGATTCGGAAGTAGGCTATGGCTTACGAGCTAAACATGACCTGTTTTGGAATAACGATGATATTCAATTCCAAGGCGCATGGAACGCAGGTACTCAAGGCAAACACTATTGGGGGATCGGCTATGATGCCGCGCAACAGTTTGATTTTGGTGATGTCACTCAATACAAAGCCAACACCAACAATTATAAAGGCAATTTGATATTTCGAATTGTCGACAACTGGTTTGCAGGCCCCGCAATTAAGCTGAATTACTTTAGTCCAATCACCGAACCTGATTCGGCGATATTGGATGAGAACTTTAACGAGTTCAAAGATAAACCTTTTACATGGGGTCTAGGTGGCAGCATTCAATACGATTCTCGTGACGTTGCCGTTAACCCTTGGAGTGGTTCTTTGTTTAGAACAGAGGTGCTGCTGTATAGCGAAGCACTAGGCAGTCAAGCTGAGTACCAGAAACTGGACGTGGAATATCGAACTTTCCACAGTTTCCAGAAGGGTCGAGTGTTGGCAGTGCTAGGCCGATTCCAACAAGCTTTTGGTGATACTCCGTATTACGACATGCCTGAACTAGGCGGCGCAAACTCGATGCGCGGCTACTATCATGGCCAATATCGTGACAAGGTGACGGCAGAAGTAACCGCAGAATACCGACATACATTCCGTCGAAGCTCAGGCGCGCTATCTAACCATGGCATTACCGCATGGACGGGCGTGGGCTCGGTGGGAGAGTCTGTCGAAGATTTGTCGGGACACGCTATTTTGTCTTATGGCATTGGCTATCGCTATGAACTTCAACCGCGCATGAATATCCGCCTTGATTTAGGGATGGGTAAACATGGCTCGGCATTTTATTTCAACTTTACTGAAGCTTTTTAGGTAAACCGTTTTGATTAGATTACTAACCATACTCGTTCTTACATCCCTTTATATGGTATTAAATACTGTATATGCGGCGAGTGATGAACTGAAACAACAAGTAGAAAGAGAGAAGAACCAAGCGCACTGGAGTGGTCTACCGGTTTGGGGTGAGCAGGCTCGTGACCTAGGTTATGAGTTACCGATTCCCGTTGGTTTTGGCATTTATATGAACTCTCAAGATGTTGAATATGTGGCGACGGATGATTTCAAAATTGACGCAACAGGCGGGCTACTTGGCGGTCGTAACAAGCCTAATCACTATGTCGTACCAGCAGATGATGTATCGATCAAAGGGTCTGATAAGAGTGTTCAGCTTAGACTCGACGCATGGGTATTTCCATTCCTAAATGTCTATGGTTTAGCAGGCTATACCGAAGGAAATAAGGAGATCAGCGCCGATCTTTCCAATGCAACACGTAATGGTAAACCGTTTCCTGTACCAGCGACCATACCAATCAACATCGAATATGAAGCCTACAACTTAGGTATTGGTGCGGTACTTGCGACGCAGTTTGAAGTGATCGATGGATTCAACCCAATTATTGTCACGGCAGCGGGTGCTGTAACCAATGCTTGGACCACCACGACAGACAGTACCATTTTAACCAAAATCGGTGCGGTGCGAGTTGGTCAGCGTTATGACGTACCTTACGGTAAGCTAACGATGTTATTGGGTTATCAGTATCAAAGCATTGAGCAGAATGTGACAGGTAGCTTAACCGACTTGCAAGTTGGTGGTTTGAACCTTGCTGATGAACTGCGCTTTGACGTAAACCTAAAAAGCAAAGAAACATCCAACATGTCACTCGCAGCAGTCTACGACTTTGGTTATGAGAAAGAGTGGAACTTGATGGCGGAATACAGCTTTCTGAACTGGAATCAGCTGATTGTGTCGATGGGTTACCGTTTCTAAAAATAATAAAAAGCTCCTCATTATGAGGAGCTTTTTGCATTACTGCTGCTCAGCTAGTACCGCGCCTTTTTGCGTAATGCCACAAAGCATCATTGGCATGGCATTATAGATTTCAGCAAACTGCTCCAAACCTTCAATACCTTGTGCTTGTAGCGTTGCGATAGATGTCTCTGGGTCGTAAAGCATGCTCAATGACAGTAGCACGCCGCCTAACAGAGCGTTGTCTTCACTGTGCTCTGGCATGATGGTTTCCCAGTCATCTCTAGCCAATTGCCAACCTTGAAGAACACCTTCGCAGAAGTCTTTGGTTGCTAACGTCACGATCTCTTCTTCATCTAGGTCACAACCTTCCGGCCATTGCCATTCGCCGTCTAATAGAGCAGGGCGGAAGTCGTTCCACAAGCCAATAATTGCTTGTGCGTAAGTTTCTAACTGCTCACCGGATGTGAATGGTGCTACTTCCTCACCACCCCACAGAAACGGTAGCCACTCTTCAGGTGGTAACGTATGTGGCGCAGCGGCCATCGAGGTGACAAAGCCTTGTGTTTGCGCTTCGTTAAGAAGTTTACCTTCTAACTCAGGAAGGGAAAGTATGTCTTTTAATGTCAAAATGCTTTACCGTAAAGGCGAAAATGATGCTTAATAGTAACAAGCTACAGACGAATAAAATAGACGAAATTATCTGAGTCGAACAAGAAGAAAAGGATCGCTTCTCTAGTTATGGTTATCAACGAGTCTCTCAAAAAGAAAAGTGTCGTCGCGCTAGCGCTGTACCTAGCTCTGTTTATCGCGGTATTCGGAAGCATCACCTATATGGTGGTGGAGTCTCCAGTTCGTGCCAAGCTCGAAGAAAATCTCGATATCAAAAACGAGTTTCTCGCCGCCGAGATCTCAGCGCCACTTTCCAGCTCTGTGGGTGTATTGAAAAGCATCGTCGCTATGGCGCAGTCCATTGAAAACCGCACCGCACTCGATGAAGCACTCTGTCAGGTATTTAAGCTCAATGATGGCATCGCCGTGAGTGGTGGCATTTGGCCTGAACCGTATTCTGTAGACCCCAACGTTAAACTCACCAGTCTGTTCTATAACCGTACCAGTGATGGAACGGTGGATAAAATTGATCTTTGGAACAACCCCGAAGCTGACGGCTATCACTTAGAGCCGTGGTACACCTCAGTAAAAAATCAGCCTGTGAATACTATTACATGGTCTGAGGTGTACATCGATCCTTATACCCACGTGCAAATGATCACGGCTTCAGCGCCTTATTACTTAAATGGTCAATTTGCCGGAGTCGCTACCGTCGATCTTTCATTGGAAAACCTAGTGAAATTCGTCAAAAGTAAAGCAAGAGAGCACGATCTTGGGGTGATCGTGCGCGATACGAACAATCATGTGATTACCGAGCACAACTTCCGAGTAGGGCGTGATATTTACGTCAGTCAACGTCAATTTGGTGATTTTGATTGGAGTCTAGAAGTCGTCAATGCGAGACGACTGGTATCCGATCAAGTCTCAGACATCGTAATGGCAGTCGAGTTGGGTATCGTGCCGGTCATGCTGCTTTGTTTGATGTTTGGCTATTACCTTATTAGCCAATATCTCATTAAGCCGATTACTGATATTGCTAAGAAAGTCGATGAGTCCAAAGAGGGCGGCAGTATCGATATTAACTATCAAAGTCCGGACGAGATTCGCTACCTAATCGACACCTTCAATGAAAAAACCATTTACTTAGACCAAGAGCGCGTCAAAGCGCAGGCTTCCACTAAAGCAAAAACGGCGTTTCTAGCCACGCTCTCCCATGAAATCCGAACACCGATGAACGGTGTATTGGGCACCGCTCAAATCTTACTTAAAACCGACCTCAATCTAGAGCAGCGCAAACTACTCAAAACCCTTTATGATTCAGGCGATCATATGATGTCTCTGTTGAATGAGATATTGGATTACTCGAAGATTGAGCAAGGCCACCTTGAGCTTGAAAATCGCCCATTCCCGCTTAGCTCCATCATTGGCAGTATGCACAGCGTTTATCACACCTTATGCAATGAGAAAGGGCTACGTTTTAGCGTCTTCTCGGAAGTTGATGAAACTCGCTGGTATTCCGGCGATAAAGCGCGCCTGCGTCAAATCCTATTTAACTTGCTCAACAACGCGGTTAAGTTTACTTCGCAAGGAATGGTGGAAGTCTACTTGTCTGAAGAAGTGAATGATGGCGTGACGGCGCTCGTTATCCGAGTTAAAGACACTGGAATAGGAATCTCACCCGACGCGCAAGCGAGAGTGTTTAAGCCATTTGAGCAAGCCGAATCGAGCACCACGCGCCGTTTTGGAGGTACTGGGCTTGGTCTTGCGATAGTGCAAGAGATTACTCACTGTATGGGAGGCAACATCACGCTAACCAGTCAGGAAGGGATGGGATCTGAGTTTACGGTTCGCGTCCAACTTGAACCATGCAAACCAAAAGCGTTAGATGTTCATATTGAACGTCATCTCGACTATCGTGGACTCAAAGCACTTATCGTCGAGGATAATCGCACCAACACCATCATTATCGAGACCTTTATGAAGCGCAAAGGCTTTATCACTTCTTCAGTAGAAAACGGCGAACTGGCACTAAAAGCCGTCTCAACCCAACAGTTTGATCTTATCTTAATGGATAACCATATGCCTGTTATGGATGGGGTAGAGGCTATCGCGGGTATCCGTAATATGCTCGGCCGTGAAAAAGATACCTTGATCTTCGGTTGTACCGCCGATGTCTTTAAAGAGACTCGAGAGCGCATGTTAGGCGCTGGCGCAGACTTTATTGTTGGTAAGCCCATTGATGAAAGAGTATTAGACGATGCTCTGTATCAATACGCCAACAAGCTATTCCAGTTCTCAAGCAAACGCCGTTCGAACGTAGAGCCTTTGCGTTAACCCTTCGTAGTGACGCCGTTATTGGCGTCATTGCACCTTCCTAGCTTGTTATTCAACTCACTAGATTTCATAAAACACCTATTTAAGCGCCATCCATCCCGTAAGCCTAAGTAAACTCTGCTTAGCCAAGAGAATCTTATTGTTTAGAGCTGTAACTATTGTACACAACGTGCCACTAACTCACTGAATATCAGTGGTATAGTCAATAAATGTAATCAAATTACAACAAATAGCGAGTTTATCTAGTTTGAACTTTAAAATTGGTGATTAATTTACCAAGTGACTTTAAATACGGTATGTAAAACTACTAAATTGGTGTTCTAATAGCGACGAAATCTAGATAGTAAAATATATCTAGTTATATGAATTGCCAAAAGCATTTTTTGATAGTTTATTATTCCGCGAGATTCCTGAATTGAAACCTAAAGCTCCTTTTTGTATTCGTAACGCCGCAGCAGACACTTTTGCTATGGTCGTCTTCTGTTTCGTCTCTGGCATGCTAATCGAAGTATTAGTATCTGGCATGACGTTCGAACAGTCACTGGCATCACGTTTACTGTCGATCCCCGTTAATATTGCGATTGCATGGCCATATGGCGTTTTCCGTGACTGGGCACTAAGACAAGGCGCGAAAGTATCAGGTTCAGGCACCATGAAGGCCATTTCAGACCTAATCGCCTATGTAGCGTTCCAGTCACCAGTATACGCGGCGATTCTATTTACTGTAGGCGCATCGACTGACCAGATCATCACCGCAGTATCGAGTAACGCAGTAGTATCATGCGGAATGGGCGTACTTTACGGCTACTTCCTAGACCTATGTCGCCGCTGGTTCCGAGTGCCAGGTTACTACCAAAGCGTCTGATTTGCCGATCATTTGATCGAATTAATCACAAAGTAAGCAAACAATTAAAAAAGAGCGCTTTTTTCCCGATTTGCACTTGACCCCATCAAGGATAATCATTAAATTAGCGCCTCGTTAGCCAACAGCGCTAACAAACAATACGGTGAGTTGTCCGAGTGGCTGAAGGAGCACGCCTGGAAAGTGTGTATACGGCAACGTATCGAGAGTTCGAATCTCTCACTCACCGCCACATTGATACGAAAATGGGAACTGAGAAATCAGTTCCCATTTTTGTTTTTGGGATTAGGTTGAGCATCCCCATATTTGAGCATGTCATTTTAAGTTGCTGCTGGTTTGGTAATACTACAATTTGATCTACAAGCACCATTAGGAACTGTTTCAATGTTTCTTCTTCTGTGCTCAAGATGTATTGGGTAGCTCTCTGTATAAATTGACTCGCACCTTCCTTACTAAACTTCATTCCTAGAATGTTAGCCAAAGACTCCAATTCAGATAGTTGATCCCTTACAAAAGCTAACTCTTTTTCTTTATCAAGAATAAATTGATTCACAGTCGTACTTGACATCAATTGACCAGTGCCTATTTGCTCTAAAAGAGTCGATATAGATTGCTCCAACCTTGTGCGCTTGTTGTTTAATTGCATTACGCTCTGACTTGACGCTGAACGTTTATCATCAAGGATCTCTTTAACTCTCCCTAAACATGAGTTTACGTGTTCGATGTTCAAGACTTCATTAGTTATCGCACCTAGTACAGCTTTATCTATATGCTCTTTAGATAGATAAGGGCAAGAGCAAGCTTTAGCGCTCACGTTCTTCTTCTGATTACAAACATAATATTGGTATCGCCCACTTTTACCCGACATAAGTGACATATTGGAACCACATTTCCCGCACCTGAGGATCCCAGTTAAAAGACTTTTCGACAATGGTCCTTTGTTCTTTTCTGTGTTGCTAGGTTTTCTAAAGTCGAGTCCATCCCCAACTTTCCTAAATTTATCATCTTCTATGATTCGAGGGACTGTGACAATTATCTCTTCAGTAATACCTGAATTACTTGTGTTTGTTCGAAAAACAAACTCTCCAATGTAAGTAGTGTTTCGCAGGATTCGATTTACAGAGTTTCGAGTCCAACGCTTCCCTCTAAAAGTTAATCCGTTTTCATTCAACCAAGTGTAAATAGCTTTGATCCCCATAGCTTTACCATTGATCCCATTGAGAGCCAGATTGAATATTTTTTTCACCACATGACTTTCATCAGGGTGGATTTCCAACTTCTTCCTTCTGAGCTTATCTTCACCCTCTACGTCAATCGATGTATAGCCATAAGGAATCCTGCCACCAGTAAAATAGTTTTTCCTTGCTGTATCAGCCAATCGTTCTTTCACATTTTTTGAGTTTTGCTGGCTTTGTTGCTCATTAACCATGCCTATGACAGTTGTCATCAAGAAATTTGAAGAAGGGTCATCAGGCAAAGGCTCCGTTATTGAAAGTACGGTGACATTATTGTTCTTTAATATTTCAAATGCGTTTAGTTGTTGAAGTAGTCTTCGGCTAAACCGAGATAGAGAAAAAACTAATATTGCATCAATCTCTAACTCACCACTTGAGACATCTTCTATCAGCTTCTGGAAAGAAGGACGATGTGTACCTTTGTAAGCGCTCCTGCCTTCATCAACATACCACGTAGTTATTGTATGACCATTCTCTCTCGCCCAGCGCTTAGCAGATTCTTTCTGTCCATCCAAAGAGTCTCCATACTTAACCTGTTCAAGAGTCGAAACTCGTATGTAAGCTGCAACCTTCATTTGTTGTCTCCGTTGCCAGAAACCTCTTTGATGATTTCAAACAGCACATCCTCAGGCAACATTTCAACAACAACTGATCTATTTGCATTTACATTTGGTTTTAAATAAACGTTAAGTGTATGGTTGTCTAAACTCTGTTTGTTAATCATCACGCTATTCCTTAACTAGAACACAAGTAAGTGATGGTTCAGGTTTGTATGAATTGCAAGCAATTATATTTGTAATGTTGACTTTTTGTTGCTATTATGTGTAATTAATGTGAGATCTATATTTTTTAAAATCCTGAGTAATTTCAAAAACATATCCCAATGTTCTTTTCTACCTTCTCTCATTTGTATTTCTTATCTCTCTACTTATAGCAAATAGTTCTAAAAGGTCATGTCTAGGCTCTGACTCTCAGATCATATGCAACACTTTTTAACGTGTGTCATGTTTTTATGGCGATAGTTCTTATACAATCAGCCGATAGTGGCACTATGAAGGTATAAATCGTGACTCCAGGCACAAAAAAAGAAGAAATAAAGACAATATTAATCTCAATCTATCGCAGAGTTGGAATTTCAACAGCTAAAACAATGCTTGGTAGCATGGGCTTAGAGACTTCACTTGGTTGGGATGCACTCGTTGAAGAACTATTAGAAGATACGACAAAGCACGACTTCCTTCACAAGTCTTTACTTACTGTACTTGAAAGTCTACTAATGTACGGCTCTAGGTTATTTGAGTGCTACGAGTTTGACCACGAGAAAGTAGATAATTTAAAAGCCTTACTGGATGAGTCAAAGCCAGAAAGTTTCTTAGTAAACTCCATCGTTGATATTGACAAAAAACAGTTAGCTGATGAGTTTAGTTTGTTTGCTAAAGAAGAATCCAATAATTGCCTTACATATTACTTCTTACACTATGCTGAATGTACAGAGCAAGTGATCTTAGAGCAGAGTGCAATTAAAGAAAGTTACTACGATGACGGTTTTGACAAAATCATTGCTAAAACCAAGGGTAAAAAAGTCTTTGTTAATACCGTAAGAATTGAAAAAGATCTAAATAAGATCTACGTGATGATTGATCGTGCTGATGAAATTGGCTTATCTGATTTAAGAAGAGTTAAGGGAGATTTCACCAACCATATAAATTCAATTTATGAATTAAAGTACGGTGAATTATTTTTTAATCATAAAATTAATCTATTTGATAAAGTAGAGTTACTTTATGATGATGTAGATTTAGGGGTTGTGTCAGAATTGAAATTTCTTTGTCCGTCAGGCACTAGTAGACATGAGAAACTCTCTCAGAGAGGAGAGCTAAATGATTTACGTGAAGAGGTATATCATAAGGCGGGCATGGAAAAGATTGACTATATAATTGACCCATTCTATATAGCGATGGATTTTGAATTTGGAAATTTATCGTTACTTGGAAGGAAATATATGATAAATAACCTAAAAAACAGACCATTAACTGAGGGTGTATTGAGAAAAGCCTATTCTGACGATAAATATAAAAACCTACTCAAAGTATTAAATGATGCATGATGATAGTTTGAAATCAGATAATTTTAAATATAGCCTGAGTGATAATTCTAGGTTTATTTTTGACTATCTGGTTTCTAACAAACATGTAGACGTTTTGACTCCTAAAATGGTCGCAAGAGTATTAAAGAAGGTATATGGCATAGCCATTGAACCAGATGAGCCACAAAAGATTCTTCTTGAGTTGTCGGGGAATGAGGTTTCAGTTCTTTATGAAAACCTAACTCTTCTTGGAAAAGACATACGTAAAGTTGATTACCTTGAACTAAACACAGACCAGAAATCATTAGTTTCTTGTCATTTTTATGCCACAAAAAAATTAAAAAATTTGAGATGATATGCTTACTAGAAATATTAATTACAAAAGAATTTTATCTGACAAATTTTTAAGAGATGTTCTAGAAAATAGTTACCATTTTTTTAAAGAAAGAGTTAGCTACAAAGGGTATAGGTATGACCAAGATAAATGGGAAAACTTAGAAGAATATAGAAATATATTAACTAAAGTACAAGAATTTAAAGATCTATATGTTGTTGCTTTCAATCACCGATGTGCGCTTTGCCTAAATGAGATTAGCTTCAAAAGCTCCGACTTGGTTTTTTCTCATCCAATTGGTCAAAATAAAGAATACCCAGAGCTAATAAAAGAAATCAAAAATTTGATGCCTCTTTGTAAAGTGTGCTCAAATAAATACCAAGTATCTTATAAGAAAAAGTTACCAAAAAATATAGATTCTATATATGACGGCGTTTTTCAAGGTAGTTGTCATCATTTGCTTGCTTATTAAGCAGCTTCTCTTTCTGGATTTAGGTGGACTTCGCCAACAGGCTCACAGTTCCTGA